>NZ_JBHSFZ010000030.1:0-94022 GCF_042654265.1 Sphingobium tyrosinilyticum
GTGCCATCGCCGGCTAAGACAACGCCGTCCAAACTCGGCTCGGACCATCTATCAACCAGAGCAACGAAGACGTTTCCACACAGCCTGGGTCGTTAGCCGACAACTAAACCGTCATGCCGGCCTTGAGCCGGCATCCCGCTTCTTCTGATTGCAATGTTAAGCGGGACCCCGGGTCGAGCCCGGGGTGACGATAGAGATGATGAGGTTAGAGCGCCTGCGCCGCCGCCCAGCCGCTGGCCCAGGCCCATTGGAAATTATAGCCGCCTAGCCAGCCGGTGACATCCGCGGCTTCGCCGATGGCGTAGAGGCCGGGGACGCGGCGGGCTTCCATCGTCTGGGAGGAGAGTTCGGTGGTGGATATGCCGCCGATGGTGACTTCGGCCTTGGCGAAACCTTCGGTGCCGTTGGGGGTGAATGACCAGGCGGCGAGGCGGCGCTGGGCGTCTTCGAGCTTTCGGTCAGGGAGATTGCCGAGGTCGCCGGATAGGGCCAGCCGTTCGGCCAAGGCGTCCGCCAGCCGGTCGGGAAGATGGGCGCGCAGGGTCGCCGATATCGAGGCGCGGGGCTTGGCGCGCTTCGCTTCCGTCAGCCAACCGCTGGGGGCGTCCGGCAGGAAGTCGATGTTGATGCTGTCGCCATGACGCCAATAGGACGAGATTTGCAGAATCGCCGGGCCGGAAAGGCCGCGATGGGTGAGGAGCGCGGCTTCGCGGAAGCTGGTCTTGCCATGGCGCGCTATGACGGGCGTCGAGACGCCGGAGAGGGAGCGGAAGAGAAGGTCTTCGCCGCCGAGGGTCAGCGGGACAAGCGCGGGGCGCGGCTCGACGACCTTGAGGCCGAACTGGCGGGCGAGGTCGTAGGCGAAGCCCGTCGCACCGATCTTTGGAATGGCGGGGCCGCCAGTGGCGATTATCAACGCGGGCGCGGCGGCGGTTTTGTCGCCATGGGCCACGGTGAATTGGCCGTCCGAATGGGTGACGGCGGTGATGCCGTGGTTGAGGCGAATGGTGACGCCGCCAGCGTCGCACTCGGCGAGCAGCATGGCGACGATCTGGCGCGCGGATTGATCGCAGAAGAGCTGACCCAATGTCTTTTCATGCCAGGCGATGCCGTGCCGTTCGACGAGGGTCAGGAAATCCAGCGGCGTGTAGCGGCCGAGGGCGGACTTGGCGAAATGAGGATTGGCCGACAGGTAACGGTCTGGCGCGGTGTGGATGTTGGTGAAGTTGCAACGGCCACCGCCGGAGATGAGGATCTTCTTCCCCGCCGCTTCGGCATGATCGATGACGAGGACGCGCTTGCCGCGCTGGCCAGCGGTTGCGGCACACATGAGGCCAGCGCCGCCAGCGCCCAGGACGATGGCGTCATAAGGATCGGACGCGGCGGGCATCAGCCTGCGGAGAGCGCGTCCATGATCTGCCGAACGGGGGTAAGGTCATAGCCCGCTGCCTCCGCCTTTTCAGACAGGGCGGCGGGATGATCGCCTGCGCGGGCGCGGGTGAGCGCCCATAGCAGGGTGCTGCGCGTGCCGGAGCGGCAATAGGCGAGGACCTTCCCCTCCCCCGCCTGCGCCAATGCGGCGGCCATGCCGTCGAGCTGCCAAGGGGCAAAGCCGCCATGGGCGACCGGCACGGCGGCGTAGGCGATGCCTGCCGCCTCAGCAGCGGCCTCGATCTGGGCGCCGTTAGTCTGGCCGGGCTCTTCGTCATCAGGTCGGTTGTTGATGATGACGGTCACGCCCAGCGCCTTGGCTTCCTGCACCTGATCGACGCTGATCTGGGGGGAGACATAAAGGGTGGGGGTGAGCTGGCGGAACATGGGTAGGACTCCTTTGCCGGTGCCATGCGCCTAGAGACGGGGCGATTCAACCCCCTCCTCCTCTCCCCGATCAGAGATAAGGGCGAATGGCGGCGAGGAAGGCGTCGCCATAAGCGTCGAGCTTACGCTGGCCGATACCGCTGATGTGACCGAGTTCAGCGAGGCTTGCCGGGCGCTGCTCGGCCATTTCGCGCAAGGTGGAATCGTGGAAAATCACATAGGGCGGCACGCCCTGCTCCTGCGCCAGTTCGCGGCGGCAGGCGCGCAGGGCGTCAAACAGGGGATCGCCGACGGGGTTTTCCGCGCTGCCATTGCGGGCGTTGCGGCGGCGCCGTTGCTTGCGCGGGGGCAAGACCAGGCTGACATCTTCCTCACCGCGCAGGATCGGACGGGCGTTGAGGCCGAGTTCCAGGCCGCCATGTTCGTTAGTTTGCAAAGCATCTTTTACGATGAGCGCCCTGGAGACGGGGCGGAGCAGACTGATCTCCTCTCCGCGAACGATGCCGTACACGGAGATTTTGTCATGGCCCCGCTCGCGGATGCGGTCGGTGACCGCGCCGGTCAACACCTGCTCGATATGACCGACGCCGAAGCTTTGGCCGGTGCGATATACGGCGGAGAGGAATTTTCGCGCGGTTTCGGTCGCGTCGATGCTGGCGGGCGGATTGAGGCAATTGTCGCAATTGCCGCAGCTGGCTGGCGGATCTTCGCCGAAATGGCGGAGCAGGATGGCGCGGCGGCAGCTACCCGTTTCGACGAGGCCGCCAAGCGCGGTGATGCGGGTGCGCTCGCCCTGCTGGCGGCTGGGGTCGAGTTCGCCGATGCGCTGGCGGGCGCGGGCGAAATCGTCGGCGCCCCAGAAGAGATGGGCTTCGGCGGGTTCGCCGTCGCGGCCTGCGCGGCCGGATTCCTGATAATAGCCCTCGATCGATTTGGGGAGTGCGGCGTGGGCGACAAAGCGGACGTCGGGCTTGTCGATGCCCATGCCGAAGGCGATGGTGGCGACCATCACCATATCCTCGCTGGAGATGAAGGCGGCCTGGTTTGCGGCGCGGACGGCAGGGTCGAGCCCGGCATGATAGGCGCGCGTGGGGCGGCCGGTGCGCGTGAGGGTTTCGGCCAGCCTCTCGGTGGCGGCGCGGGTGGGCGCATAGACGATGCCCGGGCCTTCGCGCGCGGCGATCAGGTCGGAGAGCTGGCGCGGCAGGCCGTCGCGGGGGTGGACGGCGTAGCGGATATTGGGTCGGTCGAAGCCCGCGATGATCATGCCATCATGCGGGATCCCGAGCTGGACGAGAATGTCCTCGCGCGTGTGATGATCCGCGGTGGCGGTAAGCGCGAGGCGGGGGACGTCGGGAAACTCGTCCAGCAGAGGTCGAAGCAGGCGGTAGTCGGGGCGGAAATCATGGCCCCATTCGGACACGCAATGGGCTTCGTCTATCGCGAAAAGGGCAAGTTTGGTGGCGCGCAGCAGGCTGCGGAAGCCTTCGCCGCTGGCGCGTTCGGGGGCGACATAGAGGAGGTCGAGATCGCCGTTGCGCAGCCGATCCTGCGTCTCGCGCCAGTCGCTATCCACGCTGGTGAGGCTGGCGGCGCGGATGCCGACAGCTTGTGCCGCGCGGAGCTGGTCGTGCATCAGGGCGATGAGCGGCGAAATGACGACGCAGCAGCCTTCCAGCGCAACGGCAGGGAGTTGGTAGCAGAGCGATTTGCCCGCGCCTGTCGGCATGATGGCGAGGGTCGGCTGCCCCGCCATGATGCGGCTGACGACCTGCTGCTGGACGCCCCGGAATGCCGGGAAGCCGAAGACGTCATGGAGGAGGGCCGGGACGTCGGAGCGCATCTCAGTCCATCGGATCAAGCAGGCAGCCCCAGCCCTTGCGGTAGCGGGCGGTGCGGGAGGCGAGGAGGGGGACGGCGGCCTCAACGGCACGTGATTCGGGATCGTCGGAGAGCGTCACCAGCGCCATGCCCGGTTCCTTGTCTCGCCTGCAGCTGTCGATGGAGCGGCCCTCCACATAGCGGCAGGAACAAGTGACGCGCGCGCCGAATCCCGCGCCCACGGCGGCGCGGGCACGCAGCGCGGTCCAGTTCCAGGCGAGCAGCAGGACCAGCAAGGCCGCGATGGCTGCGAGCGCATAAATCCATTTCGGGCGGCTGGACATGCTCCCCTTTCCGATGAGCCGTGCTAAGGGCGCGGCTTATGAAGCTCGAGCGGAAAAGGGTAAAGCAGATTGGCGCGGCGGCCGCCATTTTGTCATTGATGGGAGCCGGAGCGCTTGCCGTGCGCGCGGCCGATCCGGAACCGCGCTATCATGTGGCGGCGGACGCGGGCGTCAATGAGGAAGATTTGCGCGCGGCGATCGATCCGCTGTTCGATGGCGACGAGGATGTGGGCGAAACGCGGGCGCTGGTCGTCATGCACCGGGGCGAGATCGTGGCGGAGCGGTACGCGCCGGGATTTGGGCCGGAGACGAAGCTGCTCGGCTGGTCGATGGGCAAGAGCGTGACGGCGGTGCTAGTGGGGCTGATGGTCGCGGACGGTCGGCTGGCGCTCGATTCGCCGGTGCCGGTTGCGGCCTGGAGCCAGCAAGGCGATCCGCGCGGGCGGATCACGCTGCGGCAGTTACTCGCCATGACGTCAGGGCTCGACCATGTCGAGGATGAGGAGCCGTTGGCGCAGGCCGATACGGTGCGGATGCTGTTCACTGACGGCGCGCAGGATATGAGCGCCTTTGCCGAAGCCAAGCCGCTGGCCCATGCGCCGGGGTCGCATTTTTCCTATTCGACCGGCAGCACGCTCATCCTGACCGACCTGATGGCGCGGATGCTGACCAACAACGCCGATCCCGATGCGCGGCGGCAGGCGATGCAGACCTTCATTGACGGACGGCTGAAGATTCCGGCGGGGCTGAAGAGCCTGACGGCTGAATATGACGCGGCAGGCACGATGATCGGCGGCAGCTTCCTGCATATGACGGCGCGGGATTATGCGCAGTTCGGCGAATTGCTACGCAATCATGGGCGCGGGCCCAACGGGCATCAGATCGTGCCGGAAAAATGGGTCGATTTCATGCGCACGCCTTCCCGGCGCAATCCTGCCTATGGCGCGCATCTCTGGCTCAACCGGGAGAGCGAAGAGAGCGTGCTGATGCCGGGCGACGCCCCGCAGAGCCTGTTCGGCTGCGCGGGGCATGGCGGGCAATATATACTTATCTCGCCCGGGCAGGCGCTGACGGTAGTGCGGATCGGTATGTCGCCGGACAAGGAACAGCGCGCGGCGCTGAAACGCAGGCTGGCAAAGCTGATGCGGCTTTTTGCCGCCTAGAGCAGGAACTGCCCCTCTATCACCGTGCGGCAGGCGCCGGTGAGGATCACCCGGTCGCCTTCGAGACGGCAACCCAAGCGGCCGCCGCGCCGGGACGCCTGAACCGCGCTGAGCTTTGTCTTATCAAGGCGGCTCGCCCAGAAGGGCGTGAGCAGGCAATGGGCCGAGCCGGTGACGGGATCTTCATCCACTCCGCCGCCCGGAACGAAGACGCGGCTGATGATGTCGCTGTCCTCCCCCGGCGCGGTGGCGATCAGCATGATGTCACCGAGCGCCTTGAGTGCGGCGAAGTCGGGCGTGAGCGCGCGCACGGCCGCGGCGTTGGGGAAGAGGAAAAGACTGTAGCCGCCCTCGCGCCAATGCGATTCAAGGGGTGTGCCGCCTAGCCCTGCCGCAAGGTCGGGCAACGGGCGCGGCTCCACGTCCCAGGCGGGCAGCGAGAGGGCATAGCCGTCGCGGTCGCGTGTGACAGTAAGGACGCCCGCATGACGGGTCCGGAAGCGGATGGCGGTGCGTCCTCCCATCAGCACGTGGCCGCTCGCCAGTGTGGCGTGGCCGCAGAGCTTCACCTCCACAGCCGGGGTGAACCAACGCAGCGCATAGTCCGCGTCCGGATCATCAGGCGTGGGTACGGTGAAGGCTGTTTCCGACAGGTTGTTTTCCTGTGCGATCGCCTGGAGCGTGGCGTCATCGAGCCAGCGGCCGAGCGGCATCACGGCAGCGGGATTGCCGGTGAAGGGTGTGTCGGTGAAGGCGTCAACCTGGGTGAAGGGGAGACTGGTCATGAGCGTTCCTTAGGAATGACGTCATGATGGCGTTTCATTGTGCAACTGAATAGGGCCGGTTGAACGGGATTGGTCTTGAGCAGCAGCCAAGCTCCGTTGGCGGAGGCGTGACATGGCTCAAGGTCCGAGCGTCCGCTGGGACGACGAGTAAGCGAACTGCAAACGAAATGGGCCAGCCACATTATATGGCTGGCCCGTGTTCGCGGCTCAAGGGGACGTTTTGACCGTCAATCCATTCTTGGCCCAAAGGCCGTTCAGGAATGACGCTCCCCAGGCTTACGCACTGCCGCTCGCCCTCCCGCGGGCGATCGATGGGGAGGATGTTAACGTAGATTGGGTGAGTCGTCTCGCTAGAATCGCGCGCTTACCCGGTAATCGGCTCGTTTCAGCCCGTTAGTCGCCACCGCATTGGGCACGGTGGAGCAATTTCTGGTCTGCCAGGACAAGCGCCATCATCGCTTCAACAACTGGGACGCCGCGAATGCCGACGCAGGGGTCGTGCCGGCCCTTGGTGATGATGTCGGAGGCATCGCCCTCCCGCGTGATGGTTTCGACCGGGATCAGGATCGAGCTGGTCGGTTTGAAGGCGACGCGCAGCTTGACGGGCTGGCCGGTGGAAATGCCCCCTGCAATGCCGCCTGCATGATTGGCGAGGAAGACGGGATTGCCGTCATTGCCGGGGCGCATCGGGTCGGCATTATCCTCACCCCGCAGCCGTGCTGCGGCAAAGCCGTCGCCGATTTCCACGCCCTTGACCGCATTGATGCTCATCATCGCGGCGGCGAGTTCGCTGTCGAGCTTGGCATAGAGGGGGGCGCCCCAGCCTGCGGGCACGCCACTGGCGACGCATTCGACGACCGCACCGAGCGAGGAGCCATCCTTGCGCGCGCTGTCCACCAACTGTTCCCAGCGCTTTGCGGCTTCCGGATCGGGGCAAAAGAAAGGATTATTGTCGATCTCGCCCGCGTCGAAACGGGCATAGTCGATCGCGTCGCCGCCAATCTCGCTGACATAGGCGAAGATATCGACATCCGGGATGACGAGCCGGGCGACCGCGCCCGCGGCAACCCGGCTGGCGGTCTCCCGCGCGGAGGAGCGGCCGCCGCCGCGATAGTCACGAAAGCCGTATTTCGCGTCATAGGCATAGTCGGCATGGCCGGGGCGATAGGCTTTGGCGACGTCCGAATAATCCTTTGAGCGCTGATCGGTATTCTCGATCATCAGGCTGATCGGCGTGCCGGTGGTGCGGCCTTCGAACAGGCCCGAAAGGATGCGGACCTCATCGGGCTCACGGCGCTGGGTGGTGAATTTGGAGGTGCCGGGCTTGCGCTTGTCGAGGAAGGGCTGAATGTCCGCCTCGCTCAGGGGCAGTCCGGGAGGGCAGCCATCGACGACAGCGCCAATGGCGGGACCATGGCTTTCGCCCCAGGTGGAGAAGCGGAGTACGCGGCCGAATGTGTTGAAGCTCATATGCCTGCCTGCTTGCGGGGTCTGCCGCCTTTCGCACCATTTGCTCGCGCAGCCGCAGCCTTTGCCGGGGAACGTCCGCGCCCGGCAAGGCGGGCCATATGCGCACGCGTGCCGAACAGGCCAGCCATCAGACCCGGGATGGAAAGATCGGTATCCAGTTCCGCCCAATGCAGCCCGTAACCGGACGGGCTGACTTCCACTGCAGCAATCTGATCGGCGGTGGCATTTTCCAGCCCCTGCCCCAGCCGCGGTGGAAAAGCGAAGGTGCAGCCGTTGGTAAGGTCCACGACCACGCGTTCGGAGGTGGCGTCATAATGCGCCGCAGCTGCGCGCGGCTCCAACTCACGGGCGAGCATACCGCGCTCCAAGGCCGCATCGATGGCAGCGTCGCTGATTTCAGCCATGAATGTTCCTCCACCGCGACAAGAGCATTGCCTGCTGTTCCACGACGATCGTCATCGCGCGGCGAACCTCTGCCCTTGTCAGGCCATGGGTCCATACAAGCCGAGGCTTATCGCCAGAGATGTCGATCTTCGCTTCACCCGAACCTACCGCGTGGATGTGGGCGGGCGCATGATCATCGACATAGATGACGAAGCGGAACCCAGCCGCGCGGTGTACCGTGACCATATAACCTAACCGGCTGGGTTTTTCAACTCAGCCCTTGTCGAGCGCGATATCGGGCGCGTCTTCGGCTTTCATGCCGATGACATTATAGCCCGCATCGACATGATGGATCTCGCCGGTCACACCTGCCGCAAGGTCGGACAGAAGATAGAGGCCAGCGCCGCCGACATCCTCGATCGTCACGTTGCGGCGGAGCGGGCTGTTCAGTTCGTTCCACTTCATGATGTAGCGGAAATCGCCGATGCCGCTGGCGGCCAGCGTCTTGATGGGGCCGGCCGAAATCGCGTTGACGCGGATATTTTCGGGGCCAAGATCCATCGCCAGATATTTGACGCTGGTTTCCAGCGCAGCCTTGGCGACGCCCATCACGTTATAGTGCGGGATGACCTTTTCCGCGCCATAATAGCTCAGCGTCAGCAGGCTGCCGCCTTCCGCCATGAGTTCGCGCGCGCGCCGGGCGACGGCGACGAAGCTGTAGGCCGAGATGTTCATGGTCATCAGGAAATTGTCGAGGCTGGTATCGACATATTTGCCGCGCAGCTCATTCTTGTCGGAAAAGCCGATGGCATGGACGACGAAGTCGAGCTTGCCCCAGCGCGCCTTTACCTCAGCAAAGGCGGCGTCGAGCTTTTCCATGTCCGACACATCGCAATCGATCAGGAAATCCGAGCCAAGCTCCTCCGCCAGCGGCCGCACGCGCCGCGCCAGCGCATCGCCCTGATAGGAAAAGGCAAGCTCCGCCCCCTGCGCCCGCAGCGCCTTGGAAATGCCCCATGCCAAAGACTTGTCATTCGCAAGGCCCATGATGAGCCCCCGCTTCCCCGCCATCAAGCCCGTCATTCTACTGTCCCGTTCCCTTTGCTATCCGCCGCGACCCGCTCCAGTTCCTCTTCGGGAAATTCAGCAAGGGCTGCATTGAGTTCCGCGCCAATTACCACGCCAAGCCCGACGAGAAAGAAAAAAATAAGCGTAATCATCACGCCCGCCAGACTGCCATAGGTCAGGTTATAGTCGCCGAGCAGCGATAAGGTCGGTGGCAGCAGCATGGTGGCGCCGTACCACCAGAGCGCCGTGGCGACCGCGCCGGGCAATTTGGGGAAGCGCTTGTCCTTGTAGGCGCTGGGGGTGAGCGAGAGATAGAGATAATAAAGCGCGAAACACAGGATCAGCATGGGCACAGCGCGCGTCAGCGTGACGATCTGCATCGCTTCGTCGGCGAAGGGCAGAATCTGATGCAGGAACTGGTCGATGCCGGTGATGGCGACTTGGAGCGAGAAGGCGAACATGACGGCGAAGACGCTGACCAGCGTGATGCCGATCGCGGTCAGGCGATAGTGCCAGAACGACCGGGTGCTTTTCGTCCCATAGGCGCGTCGAAGAATGTCGCGGATGGTTTCGATAAGGCTTCCGACTGTCCACAGGCCGACGAGACCGCCAAGCCAGAGCAGCGGTCCCGTACGGGCGGTCAGTACGTCGATGATCGGCTGCTTCACGACGGAGGCGACGCTGGGCGGGACGGTCTCCAGAAAAGCGCCGACCGCCGCCAGGCCGTCCTGCGACCGGCCAAAGATGCTCGCCACTGCCGCTGCGACGATGAAGAAGGGGAAGAGCGTCATCAGCGACAGATAGGCAAGATTGCCCGCATGGATGAAGCCGTCATTATAGGTGCCGACTGCCACCCGCTTCATGATTTCAAAGGTCTGGCTGCCGGGGCGCACCTTGGCGATGTGGCGGTTGATATGGGCTCGGGCGTCTTGCGCGATCCGCTTGCGGCGGGATTCGGGCGAATAGGGTGAAGGGCTCGGCATGCAGTCTCCTCGCCCCCGTTAACGCCCTAGACGCCCAGATGGGCGCGGACGGCGCGGCTGTCCTGCCAGCCTTCGACCAGTGACTTGATCGCCGGATCGTCGCCCGGCACGTCGATCATCAGCCGGACGAGCTGATCGCCGCGCTCCCCGCCCTTGTGGGTGAAGCCCTTGCCGCGCAGCCGGAGCGTCTTGCCTGAGGTCGCGCCTGCGGGCACGCCGAGCATGACCGGGCCATCGACCGTGGGCACTTTGACCTTGCCGCCCTTCACCGCCTCATCGAGGGTGATGGGCAGGTCCAGCAGCACATTGTCGCCGTCGCGGATGAAGAAGGGGTGCGGCTTTACCTCTATGGTGACGATCGCGTCCCCTGCCCCGGCCTGTCCGGCCTGCCCCTTGCCGGTCAGGCGCATCTGCGTGCCCGTTTCGACGCCTGCGGGGAGTTTCAGGTCGATGGTCTTGCCGTCCTGCAAGGTGATGCGCTGCGGGGCCAGCGTGGCGGCATCGACGAAGGAGACGGCCAGGCGGTAAGAGACGTTCGCGCCCTTCTGCGGCGGGGCGCCACGCCCGAAGCCGCCGCCAAAGCCGCCGCCCCCCCGCCGGGCGCCACCGCCGCCGAACAGTCCTTCGAAAATATCGCCGAAATCCGCGCCTTCGTTGAATTCGAAGCCGCCGCCCGCGCCGGGACGGCCGCGAAAGCCGCCGCCATTGCCGCCATAGCCGAAGGGCGCGGTGGGATTGCCGTCGCCGTCAATCTCGCCACGGTCGAAGCGGGCGCGCTTGTCCTTGTCCGACAGCAGGTCATAGGCGCTGGAAACGGCGGAAAACCGCTCCGCCGCCTTGGGATTGTCCTGGTTCCGGTCGGGATGCAGCTCCTTGGCGAGCTTGCGGTAGGCCGACTTGATCTCTGCCTCGCTCGCGCCGCGCGCGACGCCCAGAGTGGAGTAGGGATCCGCCATTGCCGAATGTCTATCCTTGTTCGTGAGAAGCGTGTTTGCGCCATATGTGGCGAAAGCGTCACGATCCTTCAAGCGGCGTGACCATCGACACAGGCGAATGAGCGGCTTAGATCAAGGGCATGACCGACCCCTTCACCCTGTTCGACCAATGGTATGGCGAAGCGCGCGACAGCGAGATCAACGACAGCAACGCCATGGCGGTGGCGACCGCCGATGCGCGCGGGCGGCCGTCTGTGCGTATGGTGCTGCTGAAGGGGCATGGACCCGAAGGCTTTGTCTTCTACACCAATTTCGAAGGGCGCAAGGCCGAGGAGCTGCTGGCCAATCCGCATGCGGCGCTGCTGTTTCACTGGAAATCGCTGCGGCGGCAGATCCGCATCGAAGGGCCGGTGGAGACCGTGGACGAGGCCACCGCCGATGCCTATTTCGCGACGCGCAGCCGGGATAGCCAGCTGGGCGCCTGGGCTTCCGACCAGTCACGCCCCCTGCCCTCCCGCGCTGCGTTCATGACGCGCTATGCCGATGCGGTAAGCCGGTTTGAGGGAGGAGCCGTCCCGCGTCCGCCGCACTGGTCGGGATTTCGCGTGGTGCCGGACCGGATCGAATTTTGGCAGGACCGCGAGCATCGGCTGCATGAGCGACGGCTGTTCCTGCGCGAAGGGGATGGATGGCACGAGGGGCTGCTTTATCCCTGAGCTTTCCAAAGCGCGGAATCCGGACGCTCGTTCGTTCAAGAGGATAGGCGGGCGGCCGGGCGCCTGTTAGATGTGCGGGCCAGCACGGCTTAGAGGGGTTGCATGCGGAATCGACTGACGGCCTTCATCCTGACGGGCATGGTGCTGGGGGTAATCACAGGTTTTGCAGCCAATCTGTGGGTCGGCGGCGACAAGGTCCTGGCCAAGGATGTGGCGGGTTATTTCCACCTGCTCGCCGACATATTCCTCCACCTCATCAAGATGATCATCGCGCCGCTGGTCTTTTCCACGCTGGTCGCGGGCATCGCCCATATGGGCGACAGCGCGGCGCTGGGGCGGATCGGCGGAAGGGCGCTCGCCTGGTTCATCATCGCCAGCCTGATTTCGCTGACGCTGGGCCTCATCTTCGTCAATTTCTTCGCGCCCGGCGAAGGGTTGAACCTGGTGCGGAGCGGCGCGGAGTCGGGGGTCAATACCGAGGCGCTGAACTTCAAGGATTTCGTCCTCCATGTCTTCCCCACCTCGATGGTCGGGGCGATGGCGGAAAATTCGATCCTGCAGATCGTGGTGTTCTCGCTCTTCGTGGGCGTGGCGCTGACGGCGATCGGCGAGAGGGGCAAGCCCATCGTCACCGTGATCGAGGCGATGGTCGAGCTGATGCTGCAGGTGACGAGCTATGTCATGCGCGTCGCCCCCTTCGCCGTGTTCGGGGCGCTGGCGTCGGCGATCACGACTGAAGGCTTGGGCGTACTCAAGACCTTCGGCGAACTGGTGGGTGAATTCTACCTGTCGCTCTTTGCTCTCTGGATCCTGCTGTGCTGCGCGGGCGCGCTGTTCCTGGGGCGGCGGATGGGCAAGCTGCTCAAATATGTGCGCGAACCGCTGCTGATCGCCTTTTCCACCGCCTCGTCGGAAGCGGCCTATCCCAAGATGCTGGAGCAGCTGGACCGGTTCGGCGTGCCACGGCGCATCTACAGCTTCGTGCTGCCGCTGGGCTATTCGTTCAATCTCGACGGGTCGATGATGTATTCGACCTTCGCGACCATCTTCATCGCGCAGGCTTATGGCATCGACCTGCCCATCGCGACGCAGATCACCATACTTCTCGTCCTGATGGTGACGAGCAAGGGCATCGCCGCCGTCCCGCGCGCGAGCCTGGTGGTGGTTGCGGCGACGCTGGGGCAGTTCGACCTGCCGGTGGAGGGCGTCGCCTTCATCCTGGCGGTCGATCATTTCATGGATATGGGCCGCACCGCCACCAACGTGCTGGGCAATGCCATCGCCACCTCCGTCATCACCAAATGGGAAGGAATGCTGGAGGTCGAGGAGTCCGACTATGTGCCCCATCCCAAAGCGCCCACACATACGGCCGCCCATGGCCGCGCCGGGCTGGAACTGGCGACGGACATGGTGGAGGAAGAGCGTCGGGGCTGAGGACGCGCTGCCTGTGTGTTGCTGGGCGCGCTCCCCGAAAAGAGTGCCGTGCCTCGATTGACCTGAAGCGGAAAGGCTAACCCGCCCAACCGAAACATTACGCGCGCTTAACGGTTTCCTCCGCGGAGGGAGCGAAGCTAGCCGATGAAGACGCCGGACAAAGCCGCCTTTTCGTTGCAATGGCAAATGCTGGCCGGGTTCCTCACCGGCATGACCCTCGGCCTTATCGTCCACGCTACCGCGCGGGACGCGCGCTGGGTCGATCTTGCCACCAACTATGTCACGGGGCCGATCGGGCAGATATTCCTGCGGCTGCTGTTCATGCTGGTCATCCCCCTGTTGGTATCGGCGCTGATCGTGGGCATCGCGGAGATGGGCGAAATGCGCTCGCTGCGGCGGGTGGGGTTCAAGACCTTGCTCTACACGCTGGTGGTGTCAGGGATAGCGGTGGCGATCAGCCTGGCGGCGGTCAACCTGCTGCGGCCGGGCGACGGGATCGATCCGGCACAGGCACACGCCATGCTGGACAATGCCGGGGAAGGCGCGCGCGCTATCCTGGCGCGTGGCGGGGAGGCTCCCAAGGGCGTGGACGCGCTGCTTGCCATGGTGCCGGACAATATCGTCAAGGCCATGGCGAATAACGACATATTGGCCGTCATGGTATTCGCCCTGTTCTTCGGCATCGGATTGATGCTGGTGCGCACGGAACAGACGAAGCTGCTGCTGTCGGCGATGGAGGGGCTGTTCGAAGTGACGATGCGGCTGATGAGCCTGGTCATCCGCATCGCGCCAATCGCCATCGCCTGTTTCATGTTCAACCTCGCCGCGCAGTTCGGATGGGAACTGTTGGAACGGCTGTCGGCCTATGTCGGCGTGGTGCTGCTTGCGCTCGGCCTGCAGATGTTCGGCGTCTATTCATTGCTGCTCGCCCTAGGCGCGCGGCGGTCGCCGTTACGCTTCTTCACGGATGTGCAGGATGCGATGTTGATGGCCTTCGCGACGGCCTCATCCAACGCCACGCTGCCGACGGCGATCCGGGTGGCCGAAGAGCGGCTGCACCTGCCGCGGCGGATCGCCCGGTTCGTGTTGACGATCGGAGCGACCGCCAACCAGAATGGAACGGCGATGTTCGAGGGGATCACCGTCCTCTTCCTCGCGCAGTTTTTCGGCATCGAACTGGATTGGGCGCAGCAGCTGACAGTGATGCTGGTGTGCATATTGGGCGGCGTCGGCACGGCCGGGGTCCCGGCGGGATCGCTGCCCGTGGTGGCCATGATCCTGGGCATGGTTGGCGTGCCGCCGGAGGGGATCGGGCTGGTGCTGGGCGTCGATCGCTTCCTAGACATGTGTCGGACGACGCTGAATGTCACCGGCGATCTGGTGGCGGCCACGGTGATTGCGGCGGGAGAGGAGAAGGAGCAGGCGAAGGGGCCGGCGTGATCCTGTTTCCCTGCTGGTAGCGTCGAGCAAAGCCTTGAGCTTGGCGAAGGGGCGAAAAGCCTCGCATTCTCGGTTTCGCGCGAGACGAACGGGGTTCAGGTCAGCCTGCAGCCTTCGCCGCTTCCGCCCACCAAATGAGGCTACGGGCGAAGCTGGCGAAGCTGCGTTCGAGCGCCGCGCCGCCGTCGCCCTGCGGCTGTCCCTGCTCGTCGAGTGTCTGGCCGATCTGGCCGACGCTGAGGCGCTCGGGGATGACGGTCATGCCCATGGCGGAGAGGGTCACCGTCCAGGCCGCGTGGCTGTTGACCCCGGCATAGCGGCCCGCCGAATAGCTGGCGATCCCGGCAGGGCGGCGATCGAATTCCTTGAGAAAATGGTCGGTGAGATTCTTGAGGCCGGGCTGCACGCCCCGATTATATTCGCCCGCGACGAAGACGAAGGCGTCGGCGGCAGTCAGGCGCTCGGCGAGCGCGGTCATGGCTTCGGGGGCTTGGCCAGGGGGATAGTCGCTATAGCGTTGGTCGAGCATGGGAAGACTGACCTGCATCGCGTCTATGAGTTCGGCCTGATGGCCGAGTTGCTGGAAGCCGTTGATGAGATAGTCGGCAAGGCGGATGCCCATGCGGCCGGTGCGGTAGGAGCCGTAGAGGATGAGGATGTCGAGTGCCATGCGGCTGTTCTCGCATTGCTGGACGGTGGCGTCCAGTGCGACGCGCTGGCCTTAGGTGGAACCGGCTCCTCGACGGCGGCTTTCGGCCTGAACGGACATATTAATGCCATTCGTTTCGAGCGAAGGTTCGAGCCTACTCAAACGGAACGGCTCTAGGAGGAATGGCAACAACCACCCGAACAGCCCCTCGGCGCCCTAACGTAATTTTGCAATCGAAAGCCCGTCCTGCTTGGCGCGGGCTTTCACCGATTCCTCGCTGCGGGTCAGCGCCTTGGCGATCGCCTTGAGCGCCATGCCCTTCTTCGCCAGCGTGTGGAGCTTTTGCAGCTCATCCGCCGTCCATGGCTGCTTGTGGCGCTCGAAGCGTTCGCCGGCCATCGCGCTTAATCCGCGAAGGGATCGCGCACGAGGATGGTGTCCTCGCGCTCGGGACTGGTGGAGACGAGCGTGACCGGGCAGCCGATCAGTTCTTCGATGCGGCGGATATATTTGATCGCCTGCGCGGGCAGCTCGGCCCAGCTGCGGGCACCGGCGGTGGTGTCCTGCCAGCCTTCGATATCCTCGTAGATCGGCTCGGCCTTCGCTTGGTCCTGCGCATGGGCGGGGAGATAGTCGAAGGTCTGATCGCCGATCTTGTAGCCGACGCAGATTTTGAGCGTATCGAAGCCGTCCAGCACGTCGAGCTTGGTGAGCGCGATGCCGGTGACGCCCGAGACGGCGACCGACTGGCGCACCAGCACGGCGTCGAACCAGCCGCAGCGGCGCTTGCGCCCCGTCACCGTGCCGAATTCATGGCCGCGTTCGCCCAGGCGCTGGCCAGTTTCGTCCTCCAGTTCGGTCGGGAACGGGCCCGAGCCGACGCGGGTCGTGTACGCCTTGACGATGCCCAGCACGAAGCCCGCGCCCGATGGGCCAAGGCCGGTGCCGCTTGCCGCGGTGCCCGCCACCGTGTTGGACGAGGTGACGAAGGGATAGGTGCCGTGGTCGATGTCGAGCAGGGTCCCCTGGGCGCCTTCGAACAGGATGCGCTTGCCTTCGGCCTTCGCCTTGTTGAGCGTCAGCCAGACGGGCTTGACGAAGGGCAGGATGAAGTCGGCGATGTCACGCAATTCGGCCATCAATGCGTCGCGGTCGATCGGGGCTTCGTTGAAGCCGACGCGCAGCGCGTCGTGATGGGCGGTCAGGCGGTCGAGTTGCGGGCCGAGATCGTCGAGATGCGCTAGGTCGCAGACGCGGATGGCGCGGCGGCCGACCTTGTCCTCATAGGCCGGGCCAATGCCGCGACGGGTGGTGCCGATCTTGCCGGCACCCGACGCATCCTCGCGCAGGCCGTCGAGGTCACGGTGGAAAGGCAGGATCAGCGGGCAGGTTTCCGCGATCTGCAAGTTGTCGGGGGTGATGGCGACGCCCTGCCCCTTGAGCTTGGCGACCTCGTCGCGGAAGTGCCAGGGGTCCAGCACCACGCCATTGCCGATCACCGACAGCGTGCCGCGCACAATGCCTGAGGGGAGCAGTGAGAGCTTATAGACCTTTTCGCCGACAACCAGCGTGTGGCCGGCATTGTGGCCGCCCTGGAAGCGCGCGACGACGTCGGCGCGCTCCGACAACCAGTCGACGATCTTGCCCTTGCCTTCGTCGCCCCACTGGGCGCCGATCACCGTAACATTTGCCATGGATACAGACCTCCGCCCGCCGCGCGGACCGGCCATGCCCTTCGACGGGACTCGGCATGCCGGTAGGATCGAGTGGGCGCGTGCCGCCCTGTTGCGGGGCGCGCGTTAGCCGCGCTGCCCCCTCTGCGTCAAGTCAGTAGGGGCGCGGCTCGTCGCCGTCCAGCCAATGCGTGCAGCGCAGCGCCTCACCGTTTTCTTGAGCGGTGAGCGCGGCGATGGTTTGCCAGCCTTCCCCGCGAAGTTGCGCGGCGCGACTTTCGTCATGGTGGAGCGGCAGAAACAGGCGCTTGGGACTTTCCGCACCGAAGCCCGCATCGATCAGCGGGTCGGGATAGAGGGAGAAGCCCATGGCGGGCTCTTCCGAACCATTGGCGCGAGTGATGGCATAGCTGCCGCCGCGGCCGATCTCTCCAATGAAGCCTTCCGCGAAGATCGAGAAGCCGAACCAGTTTTGATATTCGAAACCATGGCGCTCGGTGGGATCGAGCGTCAGCGTGATGTCCCACCCGATCGGCTTGGCGATAGCGCGCAGACCCGCGATTCGGCTGTCGATCGCGCCATTGAGCCGGGCGTTGAGGGCTTCGAGCTTTTCCATCGCGGGATGGAAAGGGCCGGTCGCCTCCATCAGCGGAAGATAAGCAGCGGCGGCCGGGCTGATCGCGGCGAGCGCGCCTGCATCCTTTGCATCGAGTTCGGCGCGTACGGCTTCGATCTCTTCGGGCGCGAGCGGGAGCGGACCGGCGGCGAGGCTGTCGATCAAGTCCGGTAAGGTGAAGTCGATGGTGATGCCGGTGACGCCTGCGGCCTGCAGCGCCTCGATCGCGACATTCACGATTTCAACGGCGGCGGCGGTGCTGTCGCTGCCGATCAGTTCAGCGCCGACTTGCAGCCGCTCGCGCTCGGGGCGGAGTTGATTCGCGCGCAGGCGGATGACCGGACCGCCATAGGAGAGGCGCAGCGGGCGCGGGGCGCTGGCGAGGCGGGTGGCGGCGATGCGGCCCACCTGCGCGGTCATGTCGGGACGGAGGGCAAGGCTGCGCTGTGAAACGGGGTCCACGGCACGGACGAGATCCTGCGCGCGCATCGACTTCAAGCGGCCGACAAGCGTATCCTCAAACTCGGCGAGCGGGGGCATGACGCGCTCATAGCCATGCGCGGCGACCGTATCGAGCACGCGCCGCGCGAGGCGCGCGGAGGCTTCGGCCTGCGGCGGCAGACGGTCGGAGAGCCCTTCGGGAAGGAGGCCGGGGGGGATGCTGGTCATGGGCTGGCCCTTTAGCAACATCGGCCAGATTATCCAGCCTCCGTTCGTGCTGAGTAGCCGTTGAGCTTATCGAAATGGCGTATCGAAGGATGCTTCGATACGGGTCTTCGACAGGCTCAGACCCTACTCAGCACGAACGGAGTGGAAATTTAAGCGAAGCGCAGCAGCTTCACCGTCTTGACGCCCGCAAGCTTGCAGATGTCGTTCAGCACCTCCTGGCTTACCGCCCCATCGACCGAGAGCAGCAGCACCGCTTCACCGCCCTGGTTGCGGCGGCCAAGGTGGAAGGTGCCGATATTGACGCCCGCCTCGCCCAGCGTTGAGCCAAGGCGGCCGATGAAGCCCGGCGCGTCCTGGTTGACGATGTAGAGCATGTGCCCTTCCAGATCGGCTTCGACCTTGATGCCGAACAGTTCCACCAGACGCGGGCTGCCGTGGCCGAACAGGGTGCCCGCGACCGACTTGTCGCCGCTTTCCGTCTTTACGGTGACGCGGACGAGGGTCTGATAGTCGCCCTCGCGGTCATGGCGCACTTCGCGCACATCGAGGCCGCGTTCCTTCGCCAGGAAGGGCGCGTTGACCATGTTCACTGTGTCCGAATAGACGCGCATCAGGCCCGCGAGCACGGCGGCGGTGATCGGCTTCTGGTTGAGTTCGGCGGCATGGCCTTCGACCTCGACCGACACGCCCTGCACATGGTCACCCTCAAGCTGACCCACAAGGCTGCCCAGTTCTTCCGCCAGCGCCATATAGGGCTTGAGCTTCGGCGCTTCCTCAGCCGACAGGCTCGGCACGTTCAGCGCATTGGTGATGCCGCCATCGAGCAGATAGTCGCTGAGCTGTTCGGCGACCTGAAGCGCGACGTTCACCTGCGCTTCGTCGGTCGATGCGCCGAGGTGCGGGGTACAGATGAAGTTGGGGGTGCCGAACAGCGGCGATTCCTTCGCCGGTTCCTGCACGAACACGTCGAGCGCGGCGCCCGCGACATGGCCCGCATCCATCGCTTCCTTGAGCGCGGCTTCATCGACCAGACCGCCACGGGCGCAGTTGATGATGCGCACGCCCTTCTTGGTCTTGGCGAGATTTTCCTTCGAAAGGATGTTACGGGTCTGGTCGGTCAGCGGCGTGTGCAGCGTGATGAAGTCCGCCTTCGCCAGCAGCGTGTCGAGATCGGCCTTTTCCACGCCCATCTCAACGGCGCGTTCCGGAGTGAGGAAGGGGTCGAAGGCGACGACCTTCATCTTGAGGCCGAGCGCGCGGCTGGCGACGATCGAGCCGATGTTGCCTGCACCGATCAGGCCCAGCGTCTTGCCGGTCACTTCCACGCCCATGAAGCCATTCTTCGGCCACAGGCCCTGCTGGGTCTGAGCGTTGGCTTCGGGGAGCTGGCGGGCCAGCGCGAACATCAGCGCGATGGCATGTTCGGCGGTCGTGATCGAGTTGCCGAACGGGGTGTTCATGACAACCACGCCCTTGGCCGAAGCGGCAGGAATATCGACGTTATCGACGCCGATGCCCGCGCGGCCGATGACCTTGAGATTGGGCGCGGCGTCGAGGATTTCCTTGGTGACCTTGGTCGCGCTGCGGATCGCGAGGCCGTCATATTGACCAATGATCGCCTTCAGTTCGTCCGGGGTCTTCCCGGTGATCTCGTCAACTTCCACGCCACGTTCACGGAAGATCGCGGCGGCGCGGGGGTCCATCTTGTCGGAAATAAGTACCTTGGGCATGTAGAATTCCTATGTTTCCTCGTCACCCCGGACTTGATCCGGGGTCCCGCTTATCTGCGGGCGGACATGAAGAAGAAGCGCGACCCCGGCTCAAGGCCGGGGTGACGCGGTGAAGCTAATCAGGCAGCCTTGGCCGTCGCGTAGGCCCAGTCGAGCCACGGACCCAGCGCTTCGATATCGGCGGTTTCGACGGTCGCGCCGCACCAGATGCGCAGGCCCGCCGGGGCGTCGCGATAGCCCGCGACGTCATAGGCGGCGCCTTCCTTCTCCAGCAGAGCCGCGAAGGACTTGATGAAGGCTTCGTCCGCACCCTCGACGGTCAGGCAGACACTGGTGGTCGAACGGGCGGCTTCGTCGGCGGCGAGATGGCCGAGCCAGTCGCGTTCTTCCACCAACTTGTTGAGCGCCGCCGCATTGGCGTTGCTGCGCGCGATCAGGCCGTTGAGGCCCCCCAGCGACTTGCCCCATTCCAGCGCGAAGATCGCATCCTCGACGGCAAGCATCGAAGGCGTGTTGATCGTTTCGCCCTTGAAGATGCCTTCGGCCAGCTTGCCCTTCGCCATCAGGCGGAAGACCTTGGGCAGCGGCCAGGCAGGGGTGTGGGTTTCGAGGCGCTCGACGGCGCGAGGACCGAGGATCAGCACGCCATGGCCGCCCTCGCCGCCCAGCACCTTCTGCCAGGAGAAGGTGGCGACGTCGATCTTGGTCCAGTCGATCTCATAGGCGAAGACCGCGCTGGTGGCGTCGGCGAAGGTCAGACCCTGCCGGTCGGCCGGAATCCAGTCGGCATTGGGCACGCGCACGCCCGAGGTGGTGCCGTTCCAGGTGAACAGGACGTCATTGCTGAAATCGACCGTGCCGAGGTCCGGCAGCTGGCCATAATCGGCGCGGACGATCGTCGGATCGAGCTTGAGCTGCTTGGCGGCGTCCGTCACCCAGCCTTCGCCGAAGCTTTCCCAGGCAAGCGTGGTGACCGGGCGGGCGCCCAGCATGGTCCACATCGCCATTTCAAAGGCGCCGGTGTCCGAACCAGGCACGATGCCGATGCGGTGGGTTTCGGGCAGGTTCAGCAGCTCGCGCATCAGGTCGATGCAGTAGGCGAGGCGCGTCTTGCCGATCTTGGCGCGGTGCGAGCGGCCGAGAGATTCAGCGCTCAGCTTGTCGGCGCTCCAGCCCGGAGGCTTGGCGCAGGGACCGGAAGAGAAATAGGGACGAGCCGGCTTGGTGGCGGGCTTGGCCGCGGCGGGCGCAAGAGTGGCGTCGGCGGCAGTAATATCAGTCATGTAATGCGTCTCCTTGCAGAGAGCACGCGCGGCGTTGGGACCGCGTGGCCCGGCGGCCGCTCTAAAGATCGCGGGGGAAGAGTCAAGCGGCCAAAGAGTCCAGTCGACTGTCTGGATGCGACGAACCGTTCCGCTCGTTAACCCACAGGGCAGATTGTCATGATAAATGATTGACCATGAAAGAGCGGGCTTGGGGGACGATGGCTATGCGCCGCATGGGTCAGGCGGCCTTGCTGGCGGTGAGTTTCGCGCTGGCGTCGTGCGGGGGAGACATCGTGCCGCGCGGCCGGGTGGAACGCGCGTCCAAGGCGCCCCGGGACGCACGGCCTGCCGCGCCGCCGCCGCTGGAACTGCGGCAATGTATGGTGAAGCTGCAGTCGCAATCCGTGCTGTTCACCCCCTTGCCCGACCAGAATTTCGGCGGCGGCTGCACGGCGATG
Organism: Sphingobium tyrosinilyticum; assembly: GCF_042654265.1. Classification (NCBI taxonomy): domain Bacteria; kingdom Pseudomonadati; phylum Pseudomonadota; class Alphaproteobacteria; order Sphingomonadales; family Sphingobiaceae; genus Sphingobium; species Sphingobium tyrosinilyticum. The sequence continues at coordinate 21,422 of NZ_JBHSFZ010000030.1, forward strand.
GGCAGCGTCAAGCTGCTCGACATCGGAGTTCCGGCGACCAATTTGGGCGCAATGACCTGCAATCTGGCGGCCAATTTCGCGGCCTGGGCGCGTTATGGCGTACAGCCCGCCGCACGGTTGATCCTGGGCGCGGAAATCGAGCGCATCGAGACGTTCGGCACTTATAATTGCCGGCCGATCGCGGGGAGTGGGAAGCTGTCCGAACATGCGCACAGCAATGCCGTCGATGTGTCGGCCTTTGTCCTGTCCGACGGGCGGCGGATCACCATCGAACAGGGGTGGAATGGCGACCGGCAGACGCGGCAGTTTCTGGAGATCGTCCGCGCCAGCGCCTGCAAACGGTTCCGGACAGTGTTGAGCCCCGATTACAATGTCGCGCATCGCGATCATTTTCATTTCGACATGGGCGGCCGCGGCGGCTTTTGCCGCTAAGCGGATTTAAAAACATGGATATTTTTGCCGCTGATCACAAGAAAAGCTGGTGAATTCTGCCGCTGACGTTCCTAAGTTGGTCTGAATGACAAGAAAAGAAATCGAAGAACGCAAATTCCGTCCCGCCCGGCAGGAAGCCGCCGATGCCCGCAAGGCGGTTGGCACTCCCCAAACAACCAGTTCCGCCTATCGCCTGGCTTTTCAAGACGCCGAATTTCTGCTGCGCGAGGATCTGCGGCCGGTGCGGTTTCAGCTGGAGTTGCTGAAGCCCCAACTGCTGATGGACGAGGCGGGGATCGAATCCACTTTTGTCTTTTATGGATCGGCGCGCATTCCCGAGCCCGAACAGGTGCAAGCGCGGATCGACGCCGCGACGACGCCCGAACAGCGGCGGATTGCCGAGAATCTTGGGAAAAAAGCGCGCTATTATGAGGAAGCGCGCAAGCTGGCGCGCACGGCGGCGCAATATCCTGTGACGGAAGCCGGTTGCCGCCATTTCGTGGTGTGCTCCGGCGGAGGGCCTTCGATCATGGAGGCGGCCAATCGCGGTGCGGCGGACGTCGGCGCGCAGACGATCGGCATGAATATCGTGCTGCCGCATGAACAGGCGCCCAATCGGTTCGTGACGCCGGAACTGAGTTTCCAGTTCCACTATTTCGCCCTACGCAAGATGCACTTCCTGCTGCGCGCGCGAGCTTTGGCAGTGTTTCCGGGCGGCTTTGGCACGTTCGACGAGATGTTCGAATTGCTGACGCTGATCCAGACGGGGAAGATGAAGCCGATTCCCATATTGCTGTTCGGGCGCGAATTCTGGACGCGAGTGGTGGATTTCGATGCGCTGGCTGACGAAGGCGTGATTTCGCCGTCGGACCTCAACCTGCTGACCTGGGTTGAAACGGCGGAGGAAGCCTGGGCGGCGGTGCAGACCTTCTATGAGGATAGCGACGCGCCAAACTGCTAGCTCCCAACGCCGCGCGCAGGAGGGTTAGTCACTTGCCCTCCCTGCCGCACAGGATTAGGGCGCGGCCATGCGCGCAGAACTTGCCCATGTCGATTGCTGGATCTTCGATCTGGACAATACGCTGTATCCGGCGAAGGCGGACCTGTTCGCGCTGATCGACGTCAAGATGGGCGAGTTCATCCAGGGGCTACTCGGCTGCGACCCTGATGTCGCGAAGGCCACGCAGAAGCGCTATTTCATGGAGCATGGGACGACGCTGTCGGGCCTGATGCACCATCACGGCATCGAGCCGCGTGCTTTCCTCGACTATGTCCATGACATTTCGATGGATCGGCTTGAGGTGGACGAGGCGCTGAACGCCTATATCACCGCCCTGACCGGCCGCCGCCTGATCTTCACCAATGGCGATGCGGCTTATGCGGGGCGCGTGCTGGACAAGCTGGGCCTTTCCGGCGCGTTCGAGCTGATCCACGACATCCATGCCTGCCAATATGTGCCCAAGCCCGATCCGTCGGGCTATGCCGAACTGTGCCGCGTGCATGGCGTCAACCCGACGCGCGCCGCCTTTTTCGAGGATATGGCGCGCAACCTGAAGCCCGCCAAGGCGATCGGCATGACAACCATCTGGGTGAATAATGGCTCCGAAGCGGGCAATCACGAGCATCATCCGGACTTCATCGATTTTGAAACCGACCATCTGACGCCATTCCTGGCCGACATCATTGGGGAAAGACCATGAGCCAAGATCTGATCGCCACCATCGACGCCGCCTGGGAGGACCGGGCCAATGTGAGCGTTTCCACGCAGGGTGCGGTGCGCCAGGCCGTGGACAAGGCGCTGGCGATGCTGGACAGCGGCGCGGCGCGCGTAGCGGAGCCCACGGGCGACGGTTGGCAGGTCAATCAGTGGCTGAAGAAGGCGGTGCTGCTCTCCTTCCGCCTCAACGACAATGTCATGATCGATAATGGCCCGGGTGCGGGCCATTGGTGGGACAAGGTGCCTAGCAAGTTCGCAGGCTGGGACGAAGCCGCTTTTCGCGCTGCCGGTTTCCGCGCGGTGCCGGGTTCGTTCGCTCGCGCGGGCGCGCATATCGCGAAGAACGTCATCCTGATGCCGAGCTTCGTGAACATCGGCGCGTTCGTCGATGAAGGGACGATGGTCGATACCTGGGTGACGGTCGGCAGCTGCGCGCAGATCGGTAAGAATGTGCACCTTTCGGGCGGCGTCGGCATCGGTGGCGTACTGGAACCGCTGCAGGCAGACCCGGTCATCATCGAAGATAACTGCTTCATCGGCGCGCGTTCCGAAGTGGTCGAAGGCGTGCGCATCGGCAAGGGCTCGGTGCTGTCGATGGGCGTGTTCATCGGCCAGTCCACCAAGATCATCGACCGCACCACCGGCGAGGTCTTCATGGGCGAAGTGCCGCCTTATTCGGTGGTCGTGCCAGGCAACCTGCCGGGCAAGCCGCTGCCTGACGGCACGCCTGGGCCGAGCCTCTACTGCGCGGTCATCGTGAAGCGGGTGGACGCGCAGACGCGGTCGAAAACGGGGATCAACGAATTGCTGCGGGATTGATCCGCACCCCTCCCTTTCAAGTTCAAACGAGGCGCGTGACTCGTTTGAAGGGTTGGGTGGGTCGGCGAGCGAAGCGACCGCTGGATTGGTAGAGACGTTGCTGGCGATTGCTGCGCAATCGCACCCTCCCCTTCCGCTCCACCAGCGGGAGGGGCTTATTGTGGGGTAGGCACTTCGGACCTACATAGCCCCCATGCCGCCATCCACCCCTGACAACACACCACTCCCCCCCGTCTGGGCGACGCTGCGGCGTTTTCTACCCTATCTCTGGCCAGCCGATGCGCCGGCGCTGCGACGGCGTGTCACCATCGCCATGCTGCTGGTCCTGCTGGCGAAGGTCGTCAGCCTTGCCATGCCCTTTGCCTATAAGGGCGCGGTGGACCGGATGGCGCCGGGGATGGAGCCCGCCGCCGGGCTCGCGGTCGCGCTGGTGGTCGCCTATGCGGGCGCGCGTTTTGGCAGCGTGCTGTTCGACAATCTGCGTAATGCGGTGTTCGAACGCGTCGGGCAGGAAGCCGGGCGGCGGCTGTCGGACGATGTGTTCGTCCATCTCCACCGCCTGTCGCTGCGCTTCCACCTCGACCGGCGGACCGGCGCGGTCACCAAGATCGTCGAGCGTGGGACGAAGAGCATCGACACGATGCTCTACTTCCTGCTGTTCAACATCGCGCCCACGGTGCTGGAACTGGCGGCGGTCTGCATCATCTTCTTCGTGAAATTCGGCCCCGGCCTGGTCGCGGCGACGCTGGCGATGGTCGCGCTCTACATCTGGTTCACCCGCACGATCACCGAATGGCGCAACCAGCTTCGGCGCGACATGGTGGACATGGACACCAATGCGGTCGCGCATGCAGTCGATAGCCTGCTGAATTTCGAGACGGTCAAATATTTCGGCGCAGAGGAGCGGGAGGCGGCGCGTTACGGCACGGCGATGCGGCGCTATGCCGAAGCGGCGGTGAAGTCGGAGAATAGCCTCGCCTGGCTGAACATCGGCCAGTCGCTGATCACCAACCTCATGATGGCCGGGGCGATGGGCTATACGGTGTGGGGATGGAGCCGGGGCAGCTTCACCACTGGCGACGTGGTGCTGGTGAATACGCTGCTGGCCCAGCTGTTCCGGCCGCTCGATCTGCTGGGCATGGTCTATCGCACCATCCGGCAGGGCGTCATCGACATGGAGGCGATGTACAAGCTGATCGACACACCGGCGGAGATTGGCGACGCGCCGGATGCGCCCATGCTGCACACACATGGCGGTGAAGTGCGGTTTGAGCATGTGCGCTTTGGCTATGACGCCGATCGCGAGATATTGCATGATGTGAGCTTCACGGTGCCCGCCGGCAAGACATTGGCGATCGTCGGACCGTCGGGCGCGGGAAAGTCCACGATCGCGCGGACGCTCTTCCGTTTCTACGACATCCAGGCTGGGCGCATCCTGATCGACGGGCAGGATATTTCACGCGTGACGCAGGCATCGCTGCGCGCCGCGATCGGGATCGTGCCGCAGGACATGGTGCTGTTCAACGACACGGTCGGCTATAATATCGGCTATGGCCGCGCCGACGCCACGCAGGCCGAGATCGAGAAAGCAGCCAAGGCGGCGTCCATCCATGATTTCATCATGCGCTTGCCGCAGGGCTATGCCACGCGGGTGGGTGAGCGGGGCCTGAAGCTGTCGGGCGGCGAAAAGCAGCGCGTGGCGATCGCGCGGACGCTGCTGAAGGACCCGCCGGTGCTGGTGCTGGACGAGGCGACGAGCGCGCTCGACAGCCGCACCGAGACCGAGATCCAGGCCGTGCTGCGCAATATATCGCGCAAAAGAACGACGCTGGTCGTGGCGCATCGGCTTTCGACGGTAGTGGACGCGGACGAGATCATCGTGCTGGATCAAGGCCGGGTCGTCGAGCGCGGACGGCATGCGGATCTGGTGCGGGCCGATGGGCTCTATGCCGCCATGTGGGCGCGCCAGGCGTCGGAGCGCAGCGAAGGCGATGCGGAGCCCGCCGTTGTGGGTTACGCCGCAGAAACAGCAGCGCCGGTGTAGTGAGGGGACGGATGATGGAGCGCGGGATCAGATTGAACTGGCGGTATCTGTCCTGGGCGGTGATCGCCCTGATCCTGCTGGCTCCGCTGGTGGCGATGCAGTTCACCGACGAGGTGCGCTGGACCAGCTTCGACTTTGCGGTAGCGGCAGCCCTGCTTGTCGGCGCGGCGGGCAGTTATGAGCTGGCGGCGCACTTCATTCAGGATCGGCGGCGGCGCGTCCTGCTGGCTAGCGGATTGCTGCTGCTGGTCGCGCTTCTGTGGGCGCAAGGCGCAGTAGGAATTTTCTGATCTTGCGAACCGGACGGCTCCCGCACGAAGCAGGAGCCGTCCCGTTTCCTGTCAGCGGTTGGTGACGGTGGTCGTCGTCTTTTCCACCACCGTGGCGCGTGCGGGCGCGCGGGTCGTCTTGCGCACCACCTTGCGCTTGGCGGGAGCCGCCTTGCGGACGGTGGTGCCAGGCGCAGTCTTGACGGTTTCCGTGGTCACAGTGGTGCTGGCGGGTACGGGAGCCGTCGCAGCCGCAGCGCGGGCTGCCTGCGCGTCGGCCGCGGCGGAGGCGGCGGCGCGTTCGGCGGCGTCCGCACGCGCATTGGCGGCAGCGGCGTCCTGCTGCGCGGCCGCAGCGGTCGATGCCTGAACCTGCGCGTCCGTCTGGGCGCTGGCCTGGCTCTGCCCGATCGCCGTGTCCGCAAAGCCCTGCGCTTCAACCGCAGCCTTGATGGCGTCCTGCTCCTTGCCGCTCTTCAGCCTTTCCTGAGCGAGGCGCAGCGATGCCTGAGCCCTGGCCAGGACGGCGGGATCATATTGACCCGTCTTCAGCTTGGCGGCGGCGTCAATCTTGCCTTGCGCCTGCGCAATGGCCTTCAGCGCCTGTTCCTCGTCCCCTGCGAGTGCGGGACCGGCGGCGAGGAAAAGCGCCGAGGCAGCGGCAAAGGCGCGCAGAGAATAACCGATCTTACGCATAGTCTCTCCTGTCACTGTTGGTGGGGCGGAGAACGACCCATCCCTGAACGGAGTTCCGGGAGAAAGCGGCAAGCGTAACAGTCAGGCGTCCAGGAACGGGGCCGCGACTTCCGTGGGCACACGCAGGATGCGGCCGCTTTCCCTGTCGATGATCGCCCAGGTGGACTTGGCCGCGACCCTGACCTTGCCGTCCGGGCCGATGAATTCCATGTGCCGGTCGAAGCGCGCGCCACGCGGCCCCTGGGGAATCCAGGTGCGTACAGTGACCGTCTCGCCTTCCTTCACATTGCCGCGATAGTCGATCTCATGCCGGGTCACGACCCAGACATAGGCGTCGAGATGCTCGGGCACGGCGTCGCGGGTCCAATGTTCGGTCGCGACCTGCTCCATCCACTGCACCCAGACGGCATTGTTCACATGGCCGAGAACATCGATATGCTCGGGGCCTGCGGTGATCTGGGTGGTGTAGGTGGAGGCCATTAAATCTCCCGTCAGTTCGAACTGAGCTTGTCGAAGCCCTTCCTCTGTCTTCCTAGAAGAAGAAGGCCCTTCGACAGGCTCAGGGCGAACGAGAAAGAACTGGATATGTTCACTCCGCCACGCCCATCTGCCACAGGATGAAGGCAAATTCCTCCGCCGTCTCATGAAGGCTTTCGAAACGCCCCGACTTGCCGCCATGGCCCGCGCCCATATTGGTCTTGAGCAGCAGGATATTGTCGTCCGTCTTGGTGGCGCGCAGCTTCGCCACCCATTTGGCGGGCTCCCAATAGGTGACGCGCGGATCGTTGAGACCAGCCGTCACCATCAGCGGTGGGTAGGATTGCGCCTTCACATTATTATAGGGATCATAGGAAAGAATGGTCTCGAACGCGTCCTTGTCCTCGATCGGGTTGCCCCATTCGGGCCATTCTCCGGGCGTAAGCGGCAGGCTTTCGTCGAGCATGGTGTTGAGCACATCGACGAAAGGCACATGCGCCACCACCGCGCCCCATAGATCGGGATCGCTGTTGACGACCGCACCCATCAGCTCGCCGCCCGCAGATCCGCCGGAAATGCTGATCCGGCCCTTCGACGTATAGCCCAGATCGATCAGGCCCTTCGCCACATCGACGAAATCGTTGAAGGTGTTGATCCGCTTGTCCAGCTTGCCGTCGAGATACCATTGCTGGCCAAGGTCATCGCCGCCGCGGATATGGGCGAGCGCGAAGGCGAAGCCGCGATCGAGCAGCGACAGGCGGCTGGTGGAGAAGCCCGGCTCCATGGCGATGCCATAGGCGCCATAGCCATAAAGGTGCAACGGCGCGCTGCCGTCGCGAGGCAGGTCCTTGGGATAGACGATCGACACCGGGATCGGCGTGCCGTCGCGCGCGGGGATCGTCAGCCTTTCGGTCGCATAGCGGCTGGCATCGTAACCGGACGGAATTTCCTGGACCTTCAGGACCTCCAGCTCACCCGAACCAAGATGATAGTCATAAATCGTGTCCGGGGTGACCATCGATTCATAACCGATGCGCAGCTCCGTCACGTCATATTCGGGATTGTCGTCGAGGCTGGCCGAATAGCTGGCTTCCGGAAAAGGAATGCGCTTGGCCGAATGGGTCGCGTAATCGCGCAGTTCGATCTGGTCGAGCCCGTCCTGCCGCCCTTCGGTGACGTAGAAGCCTTTGAACAGGGTGAAGTCGGTGAGGTAAAAATGCTGGTCCGCCGGGATCACTTCCGCCCATTCCCCAGGGGCCGCCAGCGACGCCTTCACCAGCCGGAAATTGGGATGGCTATCATTGGTGCGGATGTAGAGCGTGCCTTCATGCTCATCGACATCATATTCGCGGCCCGGCTTGCGCGCGGAAACCAACAGCGGCTCCGCCAGCGGATTGTCGGCGGGCAGCAGCCAGCTTTCGGTCGTCACATGGTCGCCGGTCGCGATGACGATCCATTTCTCCGAGGAGGTAAGGCCGACCGAGACGCGGAAGCCGTCATCATCCTCATGGAACAGTTCGACATCGCTCTCCACCGGCTGGCCCAGCCAATGAAGCCGCGCATTGTCGGTGCGCCACTGGTCGTTGGCGATGCCGTAGAGCAGACCCTTGCTGTCGCTGGTCCACACAAGCGATGACAGGGTGTCGGGAATGACCTCCGGCAGGATTTCGCCAGTGAACAGATCCTTTATCCGCGCCTCGAACCGCTCCGACCCATTATTGTCGATGGCATAAGCGAGGTAGCGGCCGTCCGGGCTCACCGAAAGCGCGCCCAGGCGGAAATATTCATGGCCTTCCGCGAGCGCGGGTTCGTCAAGGATCAACTGGTCCTCGCCCCCAGCGACGGGGCGGCGATACCATTTGCGATATTGCGCGCCGATTTCGAAGGCGCGCCAATAGACATAGTCGCCATCCTTCTGCGGGACGGAGCTGTCATCTTCCTTGATGCGGCCCTTCATCTCGGCAAACAGGCCGTCGGTCAGCGCCTTGTGCGGCTGCATCGCGCTTTCGAAGAAGCCGTTCTCCTCGTCCAGATAAGCAAGGACATCCTTGTCCTTCACATCCGGATAGCCCGGATCGCGAAGCCACGCCCAGCTATCCTCCACCGTGATGCCGTGGCGGGTGAAGCTGTGCGGACGGCGGGCTGCGGAGGGGGGCGTGCTGTTGACGGTCATTCAGGGTCCAAGTTCTCGATCGGTGACATGCTGGCATAAGCCTATATGCCTGCTTATGTTGGCTATGAAGCGCCTTGCGCAAGGGCTCTGGATCAAGGGAATTGCGATGTCCACCTATGAAGACCGTCTGAAGGCCCTGCGTACGCAGCTGGTGCGCGTGCATCTGGATGGCTTCGTCGTGCCGCTGACCGATGAGCATATGAGCGAATATGTCGGCGCTTACGCCCAGCGGCTTGCCTGGCTGACGGGGTTTCACGGATCGGCGGGCAGCGCGGTGGTGTTGCCGGAAGAAGCGGCGATCTTTGTCGATGGACGCTATACGCTGCAGGTGCGCGAGCAGGTCGATGCCGCGCATTGGCATTATGAGAGCGTGCCGCAGACTTCGGTGGCGGCCTGGCTGGGCGTCCATGCGCCCGAGGGCGGCCGGATCGGCTATGATCCCTGGCTCCACACGCGCGCCTGGGCGAAAGCGGCGAGCGAAGCGCTCGCGGAGCGCGGGGCGGCGCTGGTGGCGGTCGATAGCAATCCGATCGATGCGGTTTGGCCCGATCGGCCTGCCCCCAGCGAGGCAAGGCTCGTTGTTCACGATGATCGCTACGCCGGGCAGAACGCTGCGGAAAAGCGGCAGGCGATGGCGGACTGGCTGACGGCGCGGAAGGCCGATGCGGTGGTTCTGTCCGCGCTCGATTCGATCGCCTGGACTTTCAACATTCGGGGCAAGGACGTCGCGCGCACGCCGGTCGCGTTGGCCTATGCGGTCGTGCATGCCGATGCGACGGCGGACCTGTATGTCGCGCCGGAAAAGATAGACGAGGCGCTGGTGCAGCATCTGGGCAATGCCGTGCGGGTGCATCCACGCGCCGATTTCGGCGACGCGCTGAAAGCATTTTCGGGCAAGGCCGTGGCAGCCGATCCGGAGCGGGCCGTGGCCGCGATCTTCGACGCGTTGGAAGCGGGCGGCGCGAAAGTGCTGCCGCTGCGCGACCCCGCCGTCCTACCCAAGGCGGTCAAGAACAGCGTTGAAATCGCGGGGCACAAGGCGGCGCAGGCGCGTGACGGCGCAGCCCTGACCCGCTTCCTGCACTGGATAGCTACAGAGGCGCCCGGCGGCGGAATTGACGAGCTATCGGCGGCTGCTCGGCTGGAGGCGTTCCGCAAGGATACGGGGCTGTTGGAGGACCTGTCGTTCGACACGATCAGCGGCGCAGGCCCCAATGGCGCGGTCGTGCATTACCGCGTCGAGGAAAAGACGAACCGTCGGATCGAGCCGGGTAGCTTCTACCTGGTCGATTCGGGCGGCCAATATCGCGACGGCACGACCGATGTGACCCGGACAATCGCCGTTGGCAGACCCAGCGAAGAGATGAAGCACCGTTTCACCCTGGTGCTGAAAGGGCATATCGCGCTTGGCCGGGCGCAGTTCCCTGCCGGCACGCGGGGCAGCCAGCTCGATGTGCTGGCGCGGCAGTTCCTTTGGGCAGAGGGGCTGGATTACGCCCATGGCACGGGCCATGGCGTCGGCAGCTTCCTGTCGGTGCATGAGGGACCACAACGGATCGCGACCTTTGGCGGCGGCGATGAACCGCTGCAGCCCGGCATGATCCTGTCCAACGAGCCCGGCTATTACAAGACCGGCGAATATGGCATCCGCATCGAAAATCTGGTGCTGGTGGAACGGCGCAAAGTGCCCGGCGCGGAACGTGAGATGCTGGGCTTTGAAACACTGACCTTCGCACCGATCGATCGCAACGCCATCGCCGTCGAGTTGCTCACGGCCGAGGAACGGCAGTGGATCGACGCCTATCATGCGAAGGTGATCGAGATTGTGGGACCGCAATTGGAGGGCGATGCGCTGGCTTGGCTGCAGGCGGCCTGCGCACCCTTGTGATCGAGGGGCGCGGAACTTAGCTCCCCCGCTCGTCCTCATCCTTCGGCGTGGAGACAGGCGGTGGAGATTCGCTCGTCCCCTCGCGCGCCTGCGCCTTGCGACGGCGCAGATTGTCGCGCAGAGCCTGCGCCAGCCGTGCCTTGCGATCGTCCTGCCCGCTTGTCATGGCCGCGCCATAAGCAAATTGCGCTGCCCGCCGCAACCCGCCTTGACAAGCGGGACGCGCGCGGCCATAGGCCCGGCTCCGCAGCCCGAAAGGCTCTGCGGATGGTGAAAGTGCTGCCGTAGCTCAGTGGTAGAGCGCATCCTTGGTAAGGCTGAGGTCGCGAGTTCAATCCTCGCCGGCAGCACCATTTCCCCCCTCCTCCTGATCGACAGCGAGAAAAAATGTCTGGCTCAGTGTAAGGGCTTGGGCAGCCAGCTGAGATCCTGCGCCAGCGTCCTTGCGGACACACCGCTGAGCCTGCGCAGCGCGGCGATGTCGAGCAATTCGATGCTGTGACCGTCGCGCAGGATGAGCTTCTTTTCCTCCAGCCCACGAAACACCCGATTCACATGGACGGCGGTGAGACCGATAGTGTCGCCAATCTGTTCCTGGGTCAGCGGATGCTCAAAGCGCGGGCCCATGTCCGGCCGGATACGTTTCAGGCGATCGTGAAGATGCACCAGAAAGGCGGCAAGGCGGCATTCGGCCGAGGTGCGGCCGATCGAGCAGAGCCGGTCCATGAGGATCACCCGTTCCTGCTGCGCGCTGAGGAATAGCAGCGCCGCCATGTGCGGGGTGCGCATGAACAGGCTTCCCAGCGCCGAAAGGCTGATCGGCCGCAGCTTGACGGGCGTGAGCGCGGTCAGCGTCTCAGCCGCGCGGTCGAGCGCGACGCTGGGCGATCCCAACATATCGCCCGGCAGGTGGACTTTCACGATCTGGCGGCTGCCATCCGCGAGCGTCATGCTGCTCAGGACCCAGCCATCCACCAGCATATAGACGGATTGCGGCCTATCCCCCTCACGCCGGATCGTGCGATTGCGGGCCACGCTTTGCACAGGGCCTGCCAGGCTGGCAAAGATTTCCAGTTCCGCCGGGCTGGGCGAACGGAATTCGGTCAATCGTGCTTGGGGGAAGGGAACCCCAGTGGGGTCATCTGAAAACGCGCGCACACAGCCTCAAGTCGGATCGTTCCGGCCGCTGTAGCAAAGGGTGCGCCTGCCCTCACTAAAGTGGAGCAAGAAGCACGCAGTTCAGCGGGCTAGCGCCAATCCGACCCACAAGGTGCGCGGCGTGCCGAGATCGATCGAGCCCCCCGCATTGCGCGTGACCACCTCTTCATCGAAGAGATTCTCGCCGCGCGCAACAACCGTCAGCCCGCGCGCGAGGGGCACTCGAGCGACGGCATCGACCGTGAGCGCACTAGGGAGAATGTCGGTCTGAAGGTCGTCTTCAAATTGCCGGGACACATAGCGCAAGGTCGTGGAAAGCTGCGGCCCCCTAGCAGCTTGCCACGACAGCGTGGCGCTGGCGGCGTGCCGAGGGCTCTGCGCGGGCGTGAGGCCGTCGAAATCCTCGCCCGGCGCGCGGACGCTGCTGTGGCTGTAGGCATAGGATGCCGCCAGCTGAAAATCGCCCGCGCGGGCCGACGCGGTCAGTTCGATGCCCTTGGCCAGGATACGATCGATATTCTGCCGTTCCCGCACGACGATGGTTCGGCCGTTCACGACCGAGGAGCTGAGCGTGACATTGCCGATCGCATTGTCCAGGCGATTGTAAAAGGCGGTGGCCGCGAGCGTGACCCCGGCGACGGGCATGAGATCGACCCCCGCCTCCATCCCTTTCAGCTTTTCGTTGGCGAGCGCGGGATTGGCCTGCGTCGTCACCATGGATGCGGCAGACGCCACCACGAACGGCCGGTATAGTTCATTGAGGGTCGGCAGGCGGAAGCCGGTATAGGCGGCCCCTCGCAGGGTGAAAGCTTCATTTATCCGATAGAGCAGACCCGCGCGGCCGGAATATTCCCACCCGCTGCGGTCAGGAAATTCGTTGGCGACAGGCACCGCCGCAGTGGCGCGGAAGAAGCCATCGCTGATCGACCAGCGATCCGCCCGGGCGCCTGCGGTCAGCACCAGACGGCCGATCGTCCAGTCATCCTCGGCGAAGAAGCCGGTGGTCAGCTGCTTGCCCCCGGCGTGGCGGCGCGCCGTGACGGGATTGCTGGGCAAGCTCGCATTATAGGCATTTTCGAACATATCGCCGCTCGCGAACCGGCTATCGGCGCCGATCCGGAGCAGGTGAGCATTGCCTACGGGGGGACGCAGTTCGATCTTTCCTCCAATGCCGGTCGACGGCGTGGCGCGCTGATCGAGCGATTTGCGGAAGGGCGGCGTGGCCGAAATCACGATGTTCGTGAAGTTGCGCGCCTGCAGATAGGCGAGCGTATCAACCTGCCAGCGCCCGCGAGAGACATAGCGGATGCTCGCATCCTGCCCTTCACTCATACTGTCCGCGCCACGAAAGCGCAGCGTGCGCTGGTCACGGAACAGCGTCGTACGAAACTGCAGTTCCGACGTGGCCGACAGGGGGGCGACCGCCCGGAGATTGGCCGACCAGCCGTCATAGGCAGCGGGAACCGTGGCGGCGACGCGCTGACCGGCGGGCGTCGTCTGAAAGCCGTCGCCCCGGTCCCAACGGCCCGAAAGGGTCACATAACCGCTGCCCAGATCGGGTGAAACGCTGGCCGACAGCTCGGACGAATCGCGGCTGCCATAAAGCGCGCTTGCGGCGATGAGCGGCAGCTGATCGCGCGTGGCGCTCGCCAGTTCGATGGTTCCCGCGACGGCGCCCGCGCCGAAGGGCCCCACCCCACCGCCCCGCGTGACCCGGATGCCGGAAAGACGCTCAGGCGTCAGCGCGCTAAACGGGATGTAGCCAAAGAAGGGATCAGCCATCGGCACGCCGTCGAGCAGCAGCAGCGTGCGACTGGACGCATTGCCGCCCAGCGCCCGCAATGTCGCGCCCTGGGCGGACGGATTGGCGGAACGGCTGTCGGAGCGGCGGAACTGCTGAAAGCCTGCGACATCGCTCAGGACATTTTCCAGACGGCCCGACGCGCTGTTGAGAAGGCGCTCCCGCTCGATCACTACCGATCCATAAGCGGGCGTGCCCGGCGGCAGCGGTAGGCCCGCGCCGGTGATGACGATACGGGCCTCGGGCCTCTCTCCCACCCCCGGCTGGGCAGCGGCAAGCGAGGGCAGCATGGCACAAATTATATACGATAGTGCATATTTCATGCCGCAGCCTTAAGCCTCCCCTTTCCTCCTGGCAATGGGAAGGCTCAAGCGGAAAGGGGCTGCGCCGTCAAGTGAGCGCTGAGCCGTCCGCCCGCGCCAGCAGCTTGTCGATGGTAAGCGGATAGTCCCTGAGCCGGATGCCCGTCGCATTATAGATCGCGTTCGCGACGGCCGCTCCCGCGCCGCAAATGCCGAGTTCACCAACGCCCTTGGCCTTCATGGGCGAGCTTTTATCGTCCAGCTCATCCAGGAAGAAGACATCCTGCTCCGGAATGTCGGCATGCACCGGCACGAGATATTCGGCCATGTCGTGATTGACGAAGAAGCCGAAGCGGGTATCGACCGTCAGTTCCTCCATCAACGCGGCGCCAACGCCCATCGTCATCGCGCCAATGACCTGGCTGCGCGCCGATTTGGGATTGAGAATCCGTCCGGCAGCGAAGGCTCCGCCCATGCGGCGAACGCGCACCTCCGCCGTATCGATATCGACGCCCACTTCACAGAAATGCGCTCCGAACGTCGCCTGCGCATAGCGTTTGGCGAGATCGCCGAACTCGATGCGATCCTCCGCCCACAGCCCGTCGCGTCCCGCCAACGCGCCAAGTTTTTGCGACTTGTTGCCCAGTCGCACCAGACCATCCTCGAACAGCGCCTGATCGGCCGGAAAGCCCGCCGCCTCGGCCAGCTTGGCGCGCAACGCCACGCAGGCGGCATAGACGCCGGCGGTTGAACTGTTGGCCCCAAACTGTCCACCCGACCCCGATGAAACCGGATAGCGACTGTCGCCCAGCCGCACTGTCACGCCATCGAGTGGCACGCCCAGCATTTCCGCCGCAGTCTGGCCCAGGATCGTATAGCTGCCGGTGCCGATGTCCGTCATGTCGGTTTCCACGATCACATGACCACGCGCATCCACGCCCACCCGCGCCCCGGAGGGCGCGACCAGATTTCCGCGAAAGGCGGCCGCCATGCCCATGCCGACCAGCCAGCGGCCGTCGCGAATCTGTCCTGGCTTGGCGCTGCGCCGCTCCCAGCCGAAGCGTTGCGCTCCTTCACGCAGGCACTCGACGAACTTGCGGCTTGAAAAAGGCCGCTGCGGCCCCGCCTCCGGATCATATTGCACATCGTTGCGGATACGGAGTTCGACTGGATCGACGCCGCACGCTTCGGCCAGTTCGTCCATCGCAACTTCCAGCGCCAGCATGCCGACCGCTTCGCCCGGCGCGCGCATGGCATTGCCTTCGGGCAGGTCAAGCTTGGCCAGGCGATGGGACGTCAGGCGGTTCGCGCCGCGATACAGCTGCCGCGTCTGCTGCGCCGCCAGTTCCGGACTGCCGCCTGGCAGGTCGCCAGACCAGACCTCATGCGCGATCGCATCGATGACGCCGTCCCGGTTTGCGCCCAGACGGATGCGCTGAATCGTCGCCGGGCGATGCGTCGTATTGTTCGGGATTTGCGGGCGGGCGAGCGCGACCTTTACCGGCCGGCCCACCGACCGTGCGCCAAGCGCCGCCAGCAGCGCGTCGGCGCGCAGGAACAGCTTCGCGCCGAAACCGCCGCCTATATAGGGCGCGACAACCCGGACATTGGCCTTGGGAATTTTCAGCGTACGCGCCATTTCGTCAACCGCCCAACCGACCATCTGGTTGGCGGTCCAGAGCGTAAGCTTGTCGCCATTCCAGGCCGCCGTGGTCGCATGCGGCTCCATCATCGCATGGCTTTGATCGGGGGTCGTATAATGTTGATCGATCTTCACCGCCGCCTTGGCGAAGGCCCCTTCGAAATCGCCCGCCTTGCTGTCGGGATCGCCGCCAAAGCCCGGCTGTGGAACGCCCGCCTTGCCGCGTTCGGCGGCAAGATCGTAGCGGCCTCGTTCCGGCGCATAATCGATGCGTAGCAGCTCTGCGGCGTCGCGCGCATTTTCGAATGTATCGGCGATTACCAGAGCAACCGCTTGATCATAATGTTCGATCTGCGGCCCGCCCAGCAGATGCGCCGTGTTCATATTGCCCTTGCCGAGCTGCCCCGCATTCTGATGCGTGATGATCCCGAGCACGCCAGGCGCGGCCTCCGCCGCACGCAGATCGATAGATCTGATCTGCCCCTTGGCGATGGCCGATCCGACGATCCAGCCATAGGCTGCATTGGGCGCGACATCATGACGCTCATAGGCATAGGGCGCGGTGCCGGAAACTTTCGCCGGCCCGTCTATACGGTCATGAGGAAGCCCGACGACGCGGCCGCGATCTATGGGATTGTTGGTGGCAGGCGTGTCGAACTTCACGACCGGGCCTCCTTCTGCTGAAAGACGGATACAAGCGTGCGAGCGGTCAGCCCCTGCTTGAAAGCGTTCTGCGCGGTGGGCCGTGCTCCGGCCAGCGCCGCCTCCGCCACGGCAGCGGCTCCTCGTGGCGCGGCGGCTTCTGCGGCTTCGACCCGCCAGGGCTTGGGAGCAAGGCCGCCAAAGGCGAAGCGTGCGCCGCCATCCTTGCCGAAAACGGCCGCCACTGAGACGAGCGCAAAGGCATAGGAACTACGGTCCCGAACCTTGCGATAGACATGGGCGCCGCCCAGCGGCTGGGGCAACGTGACCGAAGTGATGAGTTCGCCGGGCTTCAGCACATGTTCGACATGCGGCGTATCGCCAGGCAGCAGGTGAAAATCCGCGATCGGAATGGACCGGCGCGCGCCATCTGCGGCCAGCGTATCGACATTGGCGTCGAGCAGCCGCATCGCCACCGCCATGTCGGACGGGTGCTGGGCAATGCAGGCGTCGCTCGTGCCGATGATCGCCAGGCTGCGGCTGATCCCCTTCAACGCGCCGCAGCCACTGCCGGGCTTGCGTTTGTTGCAGGGCATGCGCGTGTCATAGAAATAGGGGCAACGGGTGCGCTGGAGCAGGTTTCCAGCCGTCGTCGCCTTGTTGCGCAGCTGGCCCGATGCCCCGGCGAGCAGGGCGCGGCTCAACACCGCATAGTCACGGCGCACCGTCTTGTCGGCAGCCAAATCGGTATTGCGCACGAGCGCACCGATCCTGAGGCCGCCGTCTTGCGTCCTTTCGATCCGGTCCAGGCCAAGGCGATTGACATCGATCAGATGGGCAGGCGTTTCGATCTGCAGCTTCATGAGGTCGAGCAGGTTGGTGCCCCCCGCGATGAAGCGGGCGCCCGGCATGCTGGCGGCGGCCTTCGCCGCTTCCTCGGGACTCGCGGCGCGGCTGTAGCTGAAGGGTCTCACGCGTTGTCCTCCCCTGCTGCATCGCGGATGGCGGCGATGATGTTGGGATAGGCGGCGCAGCGGCAGATATTGCCGCTCATCCGCTCGCGCAGTTCCGCGTCGCTAAAGGCGACCTTCTCAAGATTCGCCGTTGCATGACTGGGGATGCCAGCCTCCATCTCCTCCAGCATGGCGACCGCCGAGCAGATTTGCCCCGGCGTGCAGTAACCGCACTGATAACCGTCATGGGTGATGAAGGCGCGCTGCATCGGGTGCAGCTTTTCAGGCGATCCAAGGCCCTCGGTCGTGGTCACTGTCTCGCCTTCATGCATGACCGCCAGCGTCAGGCAACTGTTGATCCGCCGCCCTTCGACGATGACCGTGCAAGCGCCGCACTGGCCATGATCGCAGCCCTTTTTGGTGCCGGTGAGGTGCAGATGTTCCCGCAGTGCATCCAGCAACGTGGTGCGCGGGTCGAGTTGCAGATGCGCTTCCCGGCCATTTACGGTCAGTTCGACGGCAACCATGGGCTCTCCCTTGCTCGATTGGGGCTGGCGTCCCGGCGCAGCCTGCGCCTGACCCACGGCCGGAAACGCTGCAGCGGCCGCCGCGCTCCCTTGCAAAAGGCCGCGGCGCGTCAGATGGTCGGACGTCATAAGCCTCTCCTCCTGTTACCGGCTCGATCCCATGACGAAGCACGGCCGAAGATGATCCTGGATTATCCGAAAAGATGCAGGCCGCAGACTAACAGCGAGCCGCGTCACGCCAAGCCGAAAAAGACAGGATGCAGATGCAGACAGCGATTTGAAGAAATTTACGCTGCCCGCCATTTCTCCCTTGCCGAGGTGAATAAGCGCTGCTAGTTGCCCGCCTCACCCGCCGAGAGGGACATCTCCTCCGGCCGCCAGAGCGGGCGTAGCTCAGGGGTAGAGCACAACCTTGCCAAGGTTGGGGTCGAGGGTTCGAATCCCTTCGCCCGCTCCAGATTTCCCAGAAACTTTCATTCCATCATCGATGTTTCTGGGGCAGGACTACTCCTCATCGACATAGATAAGCCGCCGCGACCCGCCAGCCTTGGCGCCCGCGCGAATGCGATTTCATCACTGGTGAAGGTTGGTGAGCAGGCGCCGCGACCTGCTCACCCGTTCCGTCAATCGCGCTCGCGGTCGCCAGCGCCCATATAAAGTTCGCTGCCGGTCTGCCGGAAGATCTCGCTCATTTCGGCCATGCCTTTCTCCGCATCTTCCGCAGCGATGAAGGCGTCCGCGGGCTGATTCTGCTTCGCGGCGAAATCCCTTACCTCCTGCGTGATTTTCATCGAGCAGAATTTGGGGCCGCACATCGAGCAGAAGTGCGCACTCTTCGCGCCCTCGGCCGGCAGCGTCTGGTCGTGATATTTCTCCGCGGTGTCGGGGTCGAGCGACAGGTTGAACTGATCGCGCCAGCGGAATTCGAAGCGGGCGCGGCTCAGCGCATCGTCACGGACCTTGGCGGCCGGGTGGCCCTTTGCAAGGTCGGCGGCGTGGGCGGCGAGCTTGTAGGTAACCACACCCACCTTGACGTCGTCGCGATCGGGCAGGCCCAGATGCTCCTTGGGCGTGACGTAGCAGAGCATCGCCGTGCCGTACCAGCCGATCATGGCCGCGCCGATGCCGCTGGTGATATGGTCATAGCCCGGCGCAATGTCGGTGGTGAGCGGCCCGAGCGTGTAGAAGGGCGCCTCGCCGCAGGCTTCGAGCTGCTTGTCCATATTCTGCTTGATCTTGTGCATCGGCACATGGCCGGGGCCTTCGATCATCACCTGCACATCCTGTTCCCAGGCGCGCTTGGTGAGTTCGCCCAGCGTATAGAGTTCGGCGAACTGCGCCTCGTCATTGGCGTCGGCGATTGATCCGGGGCGCAGGCCATCACCCAGCGAATAGGCGATGTCATAAGCCTTCATGATTTCGGTGATCTCGTCGAAATGTTCGTAGAGGAAGCTTTCCTTGTGATGGGCCAAGCACCATTTCGCCATGATCGACCCGCCGCGCGAGACGATGCCGGTGACGCGCTTGGCGGTCATCGGAATATAGGGCAGGCGCACGCCCGCATGGATGGTGAAATAATCCACGCCCTGCTCGGCCTGCTCGATCAGCGTGTCGCGGAAGATGTCCCAGGTCAGTTCCTCGGCAATGCCGCCGACCTTCTCCAGCGCCTGATAGATCGGCACGGTGCCGATCGGGACCGGCGAGTTGCGCAGGATCCATTCACGGGTGTCGTGGATGTTGCGGCCGGTCGACAGGTCCATCACAGTATCCGCGCCCCAGCGGATCGACCACACTAGCTTGTCGACTTCGCTCGCCACATCGGAGGCGACGGCGCTGTTGCCGATGTTCGCGTTGATCTTCACCAGGAAATTTCGGCCGATCGCCATCGGCTCCGATTCCGGGTGGTTGATGTTGTTGGGGATGATGGCGCGGCCGCGCGCGACCTCGTCACGGACGAACTCGGGCGTCACATAATCGGGGATTTCCGCGCCCCAATCCTGGCCATCACGGACAAATTCGGCGAGGCGGGCGCGGCCGAGATTCTCGCGCTCGGCGACATATTCCATCTCCGGCGTGATGATGCCGCGGCGGGCATAATGCATCTGGGAGACGTTCATACCCGGCTTGGCGCGCAAGGGGCGTATGACGAGGTTGGGGAAGGGCTGGACGCCGCCGCTGCGGTCGGGACCTTTGAGGCCATTGTCCTCCGGCTTGATCACACGGGCGTCATATTCCTCGACATCGCCACGGCCGATGATCCAGTCACGGCGCAGTTGCGGCAGGCCCGCCATGATGTCTATGCGCGCATTCGGGTCGGTGTAAGGACCAGAGGTGTCATAGACCCGCACCGGTGGCTCGCCGCTGCCCGGCTCCAGATCGATCTCGCGCATGGCGACCTTGAGCGGGCCGACATGGATTTTGCGCGAGCCACGGATGGGGCCAGTGGTGACGCGCATTTCGGTGCGAGCTGGAATGTCGGCCATGGATTTTCCTTTCAGACGATTGCGGTGGCGCGGCCAGTGAGGCCGGCGAGGAAGAGGAGGGTGCCAAGGATGATGCTGGCGATCGCCCAGGCACGAGTGAATTTGACCGACCAGCGGCCGATCCTGATGAGCGGCCCCGGCACGGCAAGCAGCAGCGCGCCTTCGATCAGCGCCATATAGCCGATCAGCGACACGATGATGGCAAGCAGATCGGTCCAGATGCTGTGGATAAGAACGAGCGCAGCGCCCACCGTGAATACAGGAAAACCCAGAGCCATGACGAGACCGGGTGAGCGCTCCAATTCCTCCATCATCGCGCGCCAGCGCAGTGGCGCAACAAAGCCGCCAATGCCCACGACGATCATGTAAAGGCCGATCGCTTCGGCCAGGCGCAAGCTAAGGACGGAAGTCGTATCCATCGGCAGTCCGTCCTCCTCTTGTCGCGCGTGGCGGAGGTTGGGCGGATTGTTTTTGACAAGCCGTCCCTCCCTACGCCGGTTTTAACCGGATCAGGTTCAGCGGGTCGCAGCCACATCAGCCGCCTCTCAACCGCCTGTGAGCGGTCCCCCGGGGATCGCGACTGGATAGCCGAAACGGGCACCAAGCGAAAGTCCCCTTGGCGGGCGCTGGACAGGATCAGCGTTTTTCCGCTCTACTGTCGGGCATGAAGCATCATGATCTGTCCACCAAGGAAGGGCGCAAGGCGCACCGGCACGAACTGCGCATGGTCGCCGTCCGGCCGCGCCGTTGGGGATTGTGGCTGCTGACGGCGGGATTTCTGCTGCTGCTGACGCCATCGGCGCTCAATCTTCACAGCCTGTTCGGGCTGTGGCCGCCGATGCTGGGCGCGGTCTGCATCCTTGCAGGTACCCCTTTGCTGGTGGCGAGCGTGGTGCTGAAGCGGCGCTATAGGCGGCAACGCGCAGCGGGGCAGGCAATGGTGGGCAGGATCGCAGGCTGACAGCGGGTAGCGAGTTCGCTAGGCTTCGATTCCGCCGAACATCAGCTTCATCCCGCTCCTGGGCCGGATCGTCAGGCGGCTGATCGGCTCCGGCTTGAACCCCTGGGGCACCGACAGGCGATAGCGTCGCACTACGCTGGCGATCACCGTCATCACCTCCTGCTGGGCGAAGCCCGCACCTACGCAGACGCGTGGCCCCCGGCCGAAGGGGAACCAGGCTTGGCGCACCATCTCCGCATTGGCGGGATCATCGAAGCGGTCGGGGTCGAAACTGTGCGGACAGGCCCAATTGTCCTTGTTCCGCTGGGTCAGCCACGGCGCGACGACCAGCATCGCGCCCTCCTCCAGTTGCTTGTCCCGCATCGGCATGGGGCAGGTGACTTCGCGCGGAAAGAAAGCGACGGGCGGATAGAGGCGCAGCGTTTCGCGGAAGATGTTGCGGATCGCGCTCATGTCCTTGAGCATCGCGGCGGTGAGCGGGGCGTCGCCGGTAAGCTCGACAACCTCAGCGCGGGCAGCGGTTTGGATATGGACGCATTCGGCCAGCATGTAGAGCGCCCAGGTCATGGTGCTGGCCGAGGTTTCATGGCCCGCAAGGAAGACGGTGGATACCTGGTCCATCACTTGTTGAATGGTGAAAGGCTCGTCGGTTTCCGGGTGCCTCGCTTCGATCAGCGACTGCAGAATATCTCTATGAGGCGCTTCACCGCCCTGATGGAAGCCTTCATAACGGGCCTCGACAATGGGGCGGAAAACGTCGTGGATGGCCTTGGCGGGCTTCAAGGACCGCTTTTCGAACCAGCCGGCGGGGAAGCCATAGAGGCGCAGCATCGAGGCGCTATGGGCCAGCCTCTGGAACTTGCCGAAGGCGGTGTGAATGATGTTGGAGCGATGTTCGTCCAGCGCTTCCGAAAACAGCGTGCGGAAGATGATGTCTGCCGCCACATGGGTCATCATCGGGTCGATATCGACCGGCTTGGCTCTGTCGGCGGCGTCGAGACGGGCGAGCAGATCGTCAGCGGCCGCGACCATCAGCGGCATGGAACGATTGAGCGCGGTATGAGCAAAGGCCGGGTTCACCATGGCGCGCTGGCTTTCCCAATCCTCGCCATTGGCCGAGAAAACGCTGTTGCCGATCAAAGGAGAGAGGTTGCGGACCAGCTCGCGATGCTTGGGAAAGGTCGTGCCGCCGCGCAGGATCTTGTCCACCAGCGGCAGCTCGTTGGCGATGTACATGGTCTGGCCGGGCATGCGGATTTCGCCCAGCTTCATCGTGTAGCTCTTTTCGAAGAGCACATGGATCCAGCTGTGCCAGCCGCGCAGGAAGCGCTTCATCAGGCCGCGCTTGGTGCGGGGCGGCTCAGGATAGGGTGGAGTAAAAGCGTCCTTCACGGGATGGTCCTGAACTGTTCAATGGCCTCATCGACCGTGCGGCGGCCCGCGGTGAGGCTGACATAATCTACCGGTGACACGCGGTCGCCCACGCGCAGATAATCGAAATGCGCCTCATATTTGTTCGACCAGCCGCTGTGATAATTGTCCGGGTCGTAAAAAAGGTGGAAGCGTGGGGACAACAGGTCCACGCGGGCCGCGCAACGGTCCGACACAAGGCGGATCGGATGCACGTCATAATAGGCCGCGCCGTCCGGGGGGGCCGAGAAATCGACCAGGCGGAAATGCTTGTCGTCCAAGGTCTTCAGATCGTCATGATACCAGGCGGCATCCTTGCGCAGCGCGATGACGGGAACCACTTGGCCCAGTGTTAGAAGGATGAAATTGGGGGGCAGCGGCTTGTCCCTTCGCAGTTCGAGGATGCGGCGCAGCACGCTCATCGCATAGATGGTGCCGTTGCTGTGGGAAGCGAAGATGACCTCGTCATAAGGCCCATCCATTTCCTCCACGATGCGGGCGGCGAACTGATCAAGGCGCGCGTTCATCTCCTCGCCCGGACCACGGGCGGCGACGCTATGATTATAATACATGAAGCGCAGCAGCCAGGGCACGATCAGCTTGTTAAGGAGTCGGCCCGACAAGGCCATGCTGACGGCGACGCCGATCAAGGCCGCAGCCCAGAAGGGCATCAGCAGCGAAAGCAGCAGCGCAGGGATCAGCGCCAGCGCCAATGGAATCAGCACCCCGAGCAGCGGCGGGTAGAGGATGGTGATAACCGGCCCTGGCCGCAGCTTACGCATTCGCAGGAACTGCATGTGCCGCGCATGCGCACCGTAAGTGGCGATCGATCGCCACGCTAGCAACAGCGGGTTGCGGATCCACACCTTGCCGACCAGATCCTCCCAGCGGAGAAACTCATAATCGGTCTCCACCCCGGCGCTGTTGTTCGTGACGGTCCAGATGGCGGATGACGCAGGGCCGGAGCGGCGCGCGCTGACCTCCACCTCCTCGCCCGACAGGCGGGTGTAAGTGGCGGCCTGCTCGCGATACATCTGGTGATAGAACCGCACCCCGCGCGGATCGAAACCGCCAAGGTAGAAGACTTTACGCTTGAACTTTTCCATGGCCCCTGTTCCACATCGGGCCATGACGACACCCGAACGCGACTATTGCTATTTCATAGACCACCGCAAATACAACCGAAACATCGGCTGCCGGCGCCACGACAATGCCTATGGCATCAACGGTGGCGGCAGCGAGCGGGATCGGTGGCGGGCGGACTTCGCCTTCTACCGGCATATGCGGGACAATGGCGACCCGATGGCGCTGCCGTCGTTGGCCGCCTGCCTGGTCTTTGGCTGGTTCTGTTGGAATTATCATGATGGCAAGGGGCTGTGGCGGGGGCAACTCTTGCGCCGTTTCGTGAAAGCGCCGAAGTGAACGGCATGACCAAACATGTTTCCATCGGGCCGCTGACGATCGGCAACGACCTGCCCTTCGTCCTGATCTCCGGCCCCTGCCAGATCGAAAACCGCGATCATGCGTTGATGATGGCGGACAGACTGTCCGGCATCGCTGCGAAGGCAGGCGTGCCGTTCATCTTCAAATCCTCTTTCGACAAAGCGAACCGGACCTCCGTCTCCGGGCAGCGTGGTGTAGGCATAGACGCCGGGCTTTCGATCCTGGCCGAGGTGAAAGCGCGCTTCGGCTGCCCCGTGCTGACCGATGTGCATGACGCGGGCCAAGTAGAGGCAGCGGCAGAGGCGGTCGATATCCTTCAGATTCCGGCCTTCCTGTGCCGCCAGACCGACCTGCTCCTCGCAGCCGGACGGACGGGCGCAGTCGTCAATGTGAAGAAGGGTCAGTTCCTGGCGCCGTGGGACATGGCGGCGGTGGCGCAGAAGGTCGCCTCAACAGGCAACGAGCGCATCCTGCTTACCGAGCGCGGCGCGAGTTTCGGCTACAACGCATTGGTCAGTGACATGCGATCGCTGCCGGTCATGGCGCAAACCGGCTATCCGGTAGTGTTCGACGCCACTCATTCGGTGCAGCAGCCGGGCGGGCTTGGATCAGCCTCTGGCGGGCAGCGGGAATTTGCGCCCGTGCTGGCGCGTAGCGCGGTTGCAGCAGGGGTAGCAGCGATCTTCGCCGAGGCGCATGACGATCCGGACAATGCGCCTTCCGACGGCCCTGTCATGCTGCCACTGGAGTGGATTCAGCCGCTGCTCGGAAAGCTGAAGGCCATTGACGCGGCGATGAAGGGATAGTCCTACCACTGTTCGTTTCGAGCCCTTCTCCACAAGCCCGAACCGAACGGTAATAAGGGTTACGGTCGGGTCTGTCCGGTACCGCGCACCATCCATTTATAGGTCGTGAGCCCCTCAAGAGCCACGGGCCCGCGCGCATGAAGACGTCCGGTCGAAATCCCGATCTCCGCACCGAGGCCAAACTCCCCGCCATCGGCGAACTGAGTCGATGCGTTCCACATGACGATCGCGCTATCGACGGCGTTCAGGAAGCGCTCGGCCTTGGCCGCGTCCTCGCTAATGATCGCGTCGGTATGGTGGCTGGCATGGGCGGCGATATGGGCCAGCGCCTCGTCCAGCCCATCCACCACGCGAACCGAAACGATGGCGTCGAGATATTCGGTATCCCAATCCTCGTTGGACGCAGGGGTGACGCGGCTGTCGATCGCCTGCACGGCTTCGTCGCCGCGCACTTCGCATTTGGCATCGAGCAGCGCCTTCACGATGGCAGGCGCTCCCGCAAATGCCTTGTCGATCAGCACCGTCTCGGTCGCGCCGCAAATGCCGGTCCGGCGCATCTTGGCGTTCACCACCAGCTTGACCGCCATCTCGGGATCAGCTGCGCCATCGACATAGCTGTGGTTGATGCCGTCGAGATGCGCCAGCACAGGCACGCGCGCTTCTTCTTGGACACGCGCCACCAGGCTCTTGCCGCCGCGGGGCACGATCAGATCGATGAACTCGGCCGCCTTGAGCAGAGCGCCCACCGCCGCACGATCGGTGGTGGGGACCAGTTGCACAGCGTCAGCGGGCAATCCGGCAGCTGCGATCCCCTCGGCCATGGCGGCATGGATCGCGCGGTTGCTCTCCTTCGCCTCACTGCCGCCGCGCAAGATCACGGCGTTGCCAGCGCGCAGGCAGAGCGCGGCCGCATCGGCGGTCACATTGGGGCGGCTTTCATAGATGATGCCGATCACGCCCAGCGGCACGCGCACCCGGCTCAACTCCATGCCATTGGGGCGGACCTGCTTATCGATCACGCTGCCCAGCGGATTGACGAGCGTCGCCACCTGATCGACTCCCGCCGCCGTCGCGAGCACCCGATCCTCGTCCAGCCGCAGCCGGTCGAGCATGGCGGGCGACAGCCCGTTGGCAGCGGCGTTTTCCATGTCGCGCGCATTGGCCGCAATGATCTGCGGCGCCTGGTCGCGCAGCGCCTGAGCCGCACGGCGCAGCGCATCGATCTTCTGCGCGTCGCTCGCGCTGGCCAGCACTGCGGCGGCGGCGCGCGCGCGCGCGCCCATGGTCGCAATCAGCATTTCGGGGGTCTGGGTGAGGTCGTTCATCTTGGTCTGGCCTTTCGCCCGCGCCCTTAGCATGAAAGCGCGCCGAAGCGAACCCATATGGGCAGCCCACGGCCAAATCACGGGTCGCAAAATGGCTCAGCCGTTGGTGCGGCAGCATGCTGTCGGGGATTACGCCGCCTGGGCGAGACTCTCCGTCTTCATGGCCCGGAACATGCGGCAAGGGGGAATATTGCGCCACTCGACGCGCTCAGCGACCTCGTTGAACTGTCCCTGCAGTAACCCTCGCACGAAGGCCGAATATTGATAGACCAGGAATTCGCCACCTGGCCGGATCGCCCGCTGCGTCTCCGCGCAGATCAGTTCCCCCACTCCATCGGGCAGGGTCGAGAAGGGAATGCCCGACAGGATATAATCCGCCTGCCGAAGCCCTGCCTCCGCGATGAAGCGGCGCACGTCCGCCGCCGATCCATGCACGACGCGGAGCCGGGGATCATCGATCTGCGCCTCCAGCCAGGCGACGAAATCCAGATTGAGATCAATCGCCAACAGCGTGGCGTCGGGGTGCATCCGCTCCAGGATCGGTCGGGTGAACGTGCCCACGCCAGGGCCATATTCCACGAACAACCGGGTCCGTTGCCAATCGACGCGGTCCAGCATGCTGTTCACCAAGGCAGGCGAAGAGGGAATGACCGAGCCGATCATCCCCGGATGCTTCACGAACTGCCGGAAGAACATACTCCACTGGCCCAGGAACGACGCCGGATCTGCTTTTTTCTTCAGGGGAATGGAGGCCATCAATACTCGCCTGTTTGCCATCACATCAGGGCGTTGCAAATATCGGCATGTCTTGCAAGCCGCTTTGCACGCTGGCGGACTCACGTCCGGCCTGGGTTAGCGAACGCGCGGATTGCGGATGGGTTCAATCCGCAATCCGCTAGCCCTTGTTAAGATTGACGATCGCGCGATCGCAGCATGTCGGGAGACACAAAGCCGATCGGCTCGACGCGCATGGCGCTCTGTTTCAGCTGCGCCTGTATCTGCTCATATTCGCGCTCCATTTCCGGCGTGACCGAGGCGCGGGTTTCCTCAAGCGCTGCTTCGAAATGCGCATGCCCGACCTTATCGACCGACAAGGATTGGCGCAGCGCGACCAAGCCTGCCCGACGCACCAAGTCCTCCAGGTCCGCACCCGTAAACCGCTCGGTGCGGGCCGCCAGATCATCCAGATCGACATCCTCGGCCAGCGGCATCTTACCCGTGTGGATCGCCAGGATGCGCCTACGCCCGGCCTTGTCAGGCACAGGCACATAGATGAGTTCATCAAAGCGTCCCGGCCGCAGCAAGGCAGGGTCGATCAGCGTCGGCCGGTTGGTCGCGCCGATGACGACCACCGACTGCAACTCTTCAAGCCCGTCCATCTCGGCAAGGATGGTGTTCACCACCCGCTCCGTCACCGCCGGTTCGCCCAGGCCACCGCCACGCGCCGGGACCAGGCTATCCAGTTCGTCGATGAAGATGACGGTCGGCGCCACCTGCCGCGCGCGGGCGAACAGGCGGGCGATCTGCTGCTCGCTCTCGCCATACCATTTGGACAGGAGGTCGCTCGACTTAGTCGCAATGAAATTCGCCTGCGCCTCTCGCGCAACCGCCTTCGCCAGCAGGGTCTTGCCGGTGCCGGGCGGCCCATAGAGCAGGAACCCCTTCGCCGGACGAATACCGATGCGGCGGAACGCGTCGGGGTCTTTCAGCGGCAACTCCACGCCTTCCTTGAGGCGCATTTGCGCATCGTCCAGGCCGCCAATGTCGGCCCAGCCGATATTGGGCGCCTGCACCATTACCTCACGCATCGCGGAAGGCTGGACACGCTTGATCGCCGCCATGAAATCATCCCGCGTGACCGACAGCTCCTCCAGCACATCGGGCGGAATCGTGCCTTCCTCCAGATTGAGGCGCGGCATGAAGCGGCGCACCGCCTCGATCGCCGCCTCGCGGGTCAGCGCGGCTAGGTCGGCGCCCACAAAACCGTAGGTCATCCGCGCCAGTTCGCCGAGATCTACGCCCTCAGCGAGCGGCATGCCGCGCGTGTGAATACCCATAATCTCGCGCCGGCCGCGCTCGTCGGGAACACCGACGATGATTTCGCGGTCGAAACGGCCTGGCCGGCGCAGCGCCTCGTCGATCGCTTCGGGCCGGTTGGTGGCGGCGATGACGACCAGATTGGTGCGCGGCTCCAGGCCGTCCATCAGCGTTAGTAACTGCGCGACCAGCCGCTTTTCCGTTTCGCCGGTCACATTGCCACGCTTGGGCGCGATCGAATCAATCTCGTCGATGAACAGGATCGAGGGGGACGACTTCGCCGCCGCCTCGAATATCTCGCGCAGCTGCTTTTCGGACTCGCCATAGGCCGACCCCATGATTTCTGGACCGTTGATCAGGAAGAACTCGGCCTCCGATTCATTGGCGACCGCCCGCGCCAGGCGCGTCTTGCCCGTTCCCGGCGGGCCGTGCAGCAATACGCCCTTCGGTGGATCTACGCCTAAGCGTTCGAACAGTTCAGGATAGCGCAGCGGCAGTTCAACCATCTCGCGCAGTTGGTCGATAGCCTCGGCCATCCCGCCCACATCGTCATAGGTGACGTCCGCCCGCCGCAGTTCGCGCGGCTCTTCATATTCGGCGCGAAGTTCGATCTCCGTATCCGCATCGATCTGGACGACGCCCTTGGGCGTGGTGGACACGACGACAAGGCGGATTTCCTGCAGCGCATAGGCAGGTGCGGCCAGCATTTGGCGCAGCTGAGGCGGCATGTCGCCCGGCGGCACCTGTTGCTGCCCGGCTGTCGCAACGATATCGCCGGACGCCAAGGGCCGCTGAAAAAACACCCGCTTCAGCGCGTCAGGATTGCCCTGAAGTCGCAGGTTATTTTGTGCAGGTGCGAAGACCACACGCTGTGCCGCGCGGGGTTCGACCTTGCTGATCTGCACGAAATCGCCCGACCCGACACCGGCATTAGCGCGCTGCAGGCCGTCGAGGCGCAGCACATCCAGCCCTTCATCTTCCTTGTACGGCCGCACCACGCGAGCGGGCGTGGACCGCTTGCCAGCGATCTCGATCACGTCGCCTTCAGCGAGGTCGAGTTCCGCCATCACCGCCAATGGAATGCGCGCAAGCCCACGGCCTGCATCCTCCGGCCTCGCATTGGCCACCTGAATCCTGCGTTCCGGGCTGTCCTGTTCGGCCATTGCCATCCCCATTCTTGTCACCGCGTAACGAGATAGGAAACGTCAAACGCCAAGGAAAGAGCCCGAGGATGATAATAAGCCGAGACAAAAAAAGGGCCGGCCCAAAGGCCAGCCCGGAAAGTTTTAGGAGAGGATGCCTGAAAGGCCTTTTCTATGTGCGCTGCAGCATGTAATTTCGCAAGTGCGAAAAGAATCAGGGAGTTGCAAATTTTGCATCTTGCCAGTTGACGCATTTTCCTAGTGGGTAGAAAGAGGCTGGTCATGGCTGGACCTGACCTTCCCCATTCCGGGATGATGACGCGTCGCAGCAGATCAAATGCTAAGCTATTGACCGACTATGCGCAGATTGCCGCCCCTTACTGCCCTTGAGGCCTTTGTCCAGGTCGCCCGGCTCGGCTCGGTGAAGGCTGCCGCGGAGGAACTGGCTCTTTCAACGCCCGCGCTCAGCCGCCGCGTTCAGGCGCTGGAGCGTTTCATCGGGCGTCCGCTTTTCGACCGCAAGCATCAGGCGCTCGAAATCAATGCCGACGGGCAAAAGCTGCTCGACGACATCGCGCCAGCCCTCGATTCCCTCAGCCAAGCGCTGGAGAATATTCAGAGCGGCGGCAATCAGTTGCGCCTGCGCCTGGCGGTCATGCCCCTTTTCGCGACGCAGCGGCTCTTCCCCCATCTGGGGGCGTTGCGGCAGAAGCATCCGCAGCTCCATATCGATATCGAAACGACCCCCTATGCAGTCGCACGATTGGGCGAAGGACTGGATGCCGCGATCGTTCTCGCCAAGGATATAGACCCGGCGCTTTACGCCCATGAACTGGATCACGACGAGGTCTATCTGATCGGGCGCAAGGCGCTGCTGGAGCCGCCGAATCTGCTCGCCTCCCCTGCCGATCTGGCGCAGCACACCATCCTTCTGCACCGCGACATGGTGATGTCGTTCGACGCCTGGAAGGAAGCGGTCAAGCTGCCCGACCTGCAGCCGTTGGCGATCGACAATTATGATTCCGGCCAATTGATGCTGGAGGCCGCGGCGCAGGGGCTTGGCATCGCAGTCATGCACGCCAGCCATTATAATGAGGCCCAGGACCCGCGGCTGGTGCGGCTGTTCCCGGAGACCCGGGTGGAAAGCCCCTATCGCTATTATTTCGTCTGTCGCCCGCGCGCGCTGCAGACCCGCGCGGTACGCATTTTCCGTGACTGGCTGATCGGCGCCGACATCTGACGCACGGGAAAAATGGGCTGCCGATCAGGGATTTGTGATTTTTAGCCTTTTGCGCCCTTAACCTTGTTCGCTACGGTCCGTTATACCGGGGCATGACTGGGGCATCATCATCCGTAAATCCGCAGCACGGCCTGGCTGACCGCCTGACGCGATGGGCCCGTGGCCTATCGGGCAAGGGCGACGCCGAAGAGGACGTGGAGGACGCTGAACCGCAGCGTGGCCGTGCGGGCAGCAGCGCGCACCGCGAGGTCAATCGCCGCCGCAAGCTCTATGACGAGATCGGCCATTTCCTCTTCGCGCATGATCTGGACCTGACGCCGCTCAATTTCGGCGTGGCGCATGATTATCTGACCGGCGCGCAGATCGGCGTCGAAAAGGCGATCAGGGCCGTTCTCGCCGAGCGCGGCAAGATCAGCAACAGCTGGGTGGAGGAAATCGTCGCCGAGCAGCGCGCCGACGAAGTGACGCCCGAGGCGCTCTCCACCATGCTGGCGAAGGTCGAGGAAAATCTGTCCGAATTTACCGGCCTGATGACCGAATCGCGCAACTCCGCCAAGGATTATGGCGCAGCCCTGCAGGAAGAAGTGAAGGGCCTCGCCGCTGGCGGCGATAATGAACCCGTGCTCGCACGGCTGGTGGCGCTGACCCGGTCGATGGTGGAAAAGACCCGTCAGGTCGAAGGCCAGTTGCGCCAGAATGAGAAGCAGAACCACGCCCTGCGCTCAAGCCTCGCCAACGCCCGCCGCGCCGCCGAGCATGACCATCTGACCGGCCTGCCCAACCGCCGCGCCTTTGAAGGCACGCTTCGCGAGGAAGTCGCCACGGCCCAGAAGGAAGGCCAGCCGCTGGCCGTGGCCTTCTGCGACATCGATCATTTCAAGGTGATCAACGACACCCACGGCCATGACACGGGCGACCGGGTGCTGAAGTTCGTCGCGGGGTTGCTCGCCAAGATCAGCAACGACCAGTGCCATGTAGCACGCCACGGCGGCGAGGAATTCGTCATGCTGTTTCGCGGCAAGACTGCAGCCGAAGCCTGCGAGGCGGTGGACAGCGTGCGCCAGGACCTTGCGACCCGCAGCCTCGTCAACCGCACCAATGGCGAACGGATGGAACGGGTGAGCTTTTCAGCCGGCGTGTCCAACGTGCTGGCCTATGACGATCCGCGCGCGGCGCTCAAGGCCGCCGACCGCGCGCTGTACCTGGCAAAGGAACATGGCCGCAATCGCGTCTATCTGGCTGCGGAAATCGACTGACCATCCTTCCCCTCCTGCAAGCGGAGGGGAATGCCATTCAAAAATCCGGCTTCTCATAATGAGGCGGCGGCGTGATCACCTCCATCCGCTCCGACAGCAGCGGCCGGAAGGAAGGACGCGACTTGAAGCCTGCATACCAGCGCTTCACCGTCTCATGGCCCGCCCAGTCGATGCCGCCGAGATAATCCGCCACGGAAAGATGTGCGGCAGCGGCAATGTCCGCCAGGCTCATCGTCCCGCCTGCCATCCAGCTGCGGTGGTCGAGCAGATAATCCATATAATCCATGTGCACATTGGCGCGCTTCATCGCCTCGCGCAGCACCCGGGCGTCGGGGGGCGCACGTTCGATCAGGCGCTTTTTCATCCGTTCATGCAGCAACGGGCCGACGACATCGCCATAGAAATTCTGGTCGAAAAAGGCCACCAGCCGCCGCACCTCAGCCCGGCCCGCCGCCGTGCCGGAGATCAGCGGGAATTTCTCCACCGTCTCCTCAAAATATTCGCAGATCGCCTGGCTGTCGATCAGCGTAACGCCCTTTTCGACGTCCACCATCACCGGCGTCGTGCCTGCAGGATTGAGGTCGAGAAACTCGTCGCGCGCTTCCCAGGGCGACTCGCGCACCAGATCATAACCCACCCCCTTTTCACCGAGCAGCAGGCGAATCTTGCGCGAGAAGGGACAAAGCGGGAATTGGAAGAGCTGCCACATAGCTTTCCTGTTAGGCGGAGCTAGCCCTCTCGGAAAGCAGCAAAATCGCTCGCTCTTGCTTAATCCCGGCGCGATAACGGTGAAAACTTTGGCCATAGAGGCGCGATCCGGGCTTCCGATGATCGGATACAGTCTCTAGAGGGGCAGGCGACCGCAAAGGAAAGGATGCCTGATGTCTGACGATTTTTTCCCGGTACCTTCGGAATGGGCCGCTTCGGCGCTGCTCGACCGGGATGGACGTGCGGCAGATTATCAGCGATCGATCCAGGACCCGGACGCCTATTGGCTGGAACGGGTGAAGCGGCTCGACTGGCTGACCTTCCCTGCCAAGACCAATGAGAGCAGCTTCAACGAAGCTGATTTTGGCGTGAAGTGGTTTGCCGACGGCGTCCTCAACGTCAGCGCCAACTGCATCGACCGCCACCTTGCCGAACGTGGCGATCAAACCGCCATCATCTGGGAACCGGACTCCCCCGACGCTGAACCGCGCCGCTACACCTACAGGCAGGTTCATGAGGAAGTCTGCCGCTTCGCCAATGTGCTGAAGAGCGCGGGCGCGAAAAAGGGCGACCGCATCACCGTCTATCTACCGATGATCCCGGAGGCCGCCTTCGCCCTCCTCGCCTGCGCGCGGATCGGCGCGATTCACAGCGTCGTCTTCGGCGGCTTCTCGCCCGAGGCGCTGGCCGGACGCATCATCGACTGCGATTCAACCCTCGTCATCACCGCCGACGAAGGTTGTCGCGCGGGCAAGAAGGTGCCGCTCAAGGCCAATGTCGATGCGGCGCTGAAGGACTGCCCCGGCGTCAAGACGGTGGTGGTCGTCCAGGCAACCGGCGGCGCCGTCGCGATGCAGGATGGCCGCGACCTGTGGCTGCATGAGGAAGCGGCCAAAGCTTCCGCCGACTGCGCGCCCGAACCGATGAATGCGGAAGATCCGCTGTTCATCCTCTACACCTCTGGTTCGACCGGCAAGCCCAAGGGCGTCCTGCACACCACCGGCGGCTATTTGCTCTGGGCCAGCCTGACCCACGAACTCTGCTTTGATTACCGCCCCGGCGACATCTACTGGTGCGCGGCCGATATCGGCTGGGTCACCGGCCACAGCTATATCGTCTATGGCCCGCTGGCGAACGGCGCGACCACGCTGATGTATGAAGGCGTGCCCAACTATCCGACCGCCAGCCGTATTTGGGAAGTTGTTGACCGCCATCAGGTGCAGACCATCTTCACCGCTCCCACCGCCCTGCGCGCGCTGATGAAGGAAGGCGACGAGTTCGTGCGCTCGACCAGCCGCAAGTCGCTGCGCCTGCTCGGCACCGTGGGCGAGCCGATCAATCCCGAAGCCTGGCGCTGGTATCATCATGTCGTCGGCGAGGATCGCTGTCCGATCATCGACACGTGGTGGCAGACCGAAACGGGCGCCGCCATGATCGCGCCGATGCCCGGCGCCACGGACCTCAAGCCCGGCTCCGCTACCCTGCCGATGCCGGGCGTGGTGCCGCAGATCGTCGATGGCGAGGGCAAGGTGCTGGACGGCACGGCCGAGGGCAATCTGGTCATCGCGCAGAGCTGGCCCGGCCAGATGCGCACCGTCTGGGGCGACCATGAACGCTTTTTCCAGACCTATTTCACGACCTTCCCCGGCAAATATACGACCGGCGACGGCGCGCGGCGCGATGCGGACGGTTATTATTGGATCACCGGCCGGGTCGATGACGTCATCAACGTGTCCGGCCATCGCATGGGCACGGCAGAGGTCGAAAGCGCGCTCGTCCTGCATGAAGCAGTGGCGGAGGCCGCTGTCGTGGGCTTCCCGCACGATATCAAGGGCCAGGGCATCTATGCCTATGTGACGCTGAACAGCGGCGAAGAGCCAAGTGATGCTCTGCGCAAGGCGTTGGTTGCCTGGGTCCGCACCGAAATCGGGCCGATCGCGACCCCGGACGTCATCCAGTTCGCGCCCGGCCTGCCCAAGACCCGTTCGGGCAAGATCATGCGCCGCATCCTGCGCAAGATCGCGGAGGGCGAGGTTTCGGCCCAGGCGCTGGGCGACACAAGCACGCTCGCCGATCCGTCGGTGGTGGATAATCTGGTCGCCAATCGTCAGGGGTAAGCCGCCACCATCGGAAGGAGGGTCAGCCGTGGATCGCTATAATGTTGTCGCCCGTGCGCTGCACTGGATCATAGCGATCCTGATCCTCTTCAACCTCTGGCTCGGCTTCGCCCATGATTCCCTGCCGCGCCAATGGCAGGTGATGCCGGTTCACAAGTCGGTGGGCCTCACCGTCCTAGCGCTCACCCTATTGCGTATCCTGTGGCGGCTGACGCACAAGCCGCCACCGCTTCCCGCCCAAATGCCGGGCTGGGAAAAGCTCACGGCCAACGCCACGCATCTCGCCTTCTACATTTTCATGATGGTCATGCCGCTGACGGGCTGGATCATGAGTTCGGCCGGGAACCGGCCATTGAATTGGTTCTTCCTGTTCGACGTCCCCAAATTCGGCGTTTCGAAGGGCGATGCGGTCGTCGCCTTCTCGGCCGAAACGCATGAGATTGTGGGCTTCCTATGGGCTGCGCTGATAGCGCTGCATGTGGCGGCCGCGCTACGCCATCACTTCATCCTGAAGGATAATGTGCTGCGGCGGATGCTGGGATGACCGAAACCATGAACCACCGGAGTTAGCCATGCCTTGTCGAGATTCCAGCTTCCGCCGGAACGACAGAGAATGTGACCTAAATCATCTCGCCGATCAGCAGCTTAGGCAGTGCGCCCGATTCCCCGCGCGCTTCCGCCATGAACCGGTCTTTGAGCATTGAAGTGCGCTGCACCGCTGCTAGTCCTGCCCGCCGCACCAGCGACGGAATCCGCCCCGGCACATCGAACAGCCGCACGAGCCCATCCATCGCCACACTGACCGACATGGCATCCAGCCCGCGCCAGCGCTGATAGCGCGCCAGCAACTGCGCATCGCCGGGGTCCAGCCCTAGCCGCATGCCGTCCACCAGCACTTCCACCAGCGCGGCGACATCCCGGAAACCGAGGTTCAACCCCTGCCCCGCGATCGGATGGATCGCGTGGGCGCTATCGCCGACCAGAGCCAGCCTGGTATCGGTAATCCGCGCCGCATGGTGGAAGCCCAGCGGATAGCTGGATCGCGGGCCGGCGAGCGCAATTTCGCCCAGGAAGCCGCCCATGCGCTTCTGTGCTTCCGCCAGCCAGGCGCGCTCGGACAGCTTCAACATTACCGGCGCCTGCTCCGTCGGCACGGTCCACACGATCGCCGATCGCGTTCCCGGCAGCATCGGCAGCAGTGCGAAGGGCCCACCGGGATAGAAAATTTCGTAAGCGGTGTTGGCGTGCGGCACCTCATGGTCGATCGCCGTCACGATGGCGGTATGCTTATATTGCCAGCGCGTCGTACGAATGCCCGCCGCCTCACGCGTCGGACTGTTGCGCCCTTCCGCCGCCACCAGCAGTGCCCCTTGAAGCTCTTGTCCGCTGGCCAGCGTCAGCGTGACGCCATCGGCATTGCGTTCCACATGGGTAGCGCGGTCAGGCTGAAATCTAGTGAGGTGTTCCGCCTTCTCCGCCGCTTGGGCCAAGGCGATGCGCAGGTCGCGATTGGGGAACATGATCCCCATCACACCGTCGTCCGGCTCCGGCGCGAAGTCGAGCGCGCCCGGCTCCAGCCCGTCGCTCACCCATATACGATCGATCGGGCAGCCCTTGCCCTCCAGCAGCGCCGCCACGCCGATCGCCGACAGCATGGCATGGCTGGTCGAGGAAATGGCCGACACGCGCCCGTCAAAGCCGCTGGCGGTAGTCTCCACCGGATCCGCAGGGTCAATGACGGCGCAGCGCACCCCATGGCCCGAAAGCGCGATGCCCAGGGTCAGGCCGACAAGCCCCCCGCCCAGAATGACGACGTCAAAGCGTTGCATGAGGTTCTTCTAGGCGCTTGGGTGAGGATTGGAAAGCGTGCCCTCGCCCCCTAAACCGTTCGGGCTGCGCTTGTCGCAGCCGTTTTCTTCAAAGAAAAAGGCCGTTCGACACACTTACAGCTTGCGCACCCAGCCCGCCGGATCGGCCACCGTTCCGCGCTGGATGCCCGTCAGTTCCGTGCGCAAGGCTTCGGTAACGATCCCGCCATCGCCATTGCCGATGGTGAAATCGCCCTCGACACTCTTCACCGTGCCGATCGCGGTGACAACAGCCGCCGTACCGCAGGCGAATGCCTCGCGAAGCTTGCCGCTCGCGGCATCGGCGCGCCATTGCGCAAAGCTGTAGGGCTCCTCACGCACGTCATGCCCCTTGGTGCGGGCGAGCGTGATGATGCTGTTGCGCGTGATGCCGGGCAGGATCGTACCCGACAGCGGCGGGGTGATGATCGCCCCATCGTCCATGACGAAGAAGACGTTCATGCCGCCCAATTCCTCGACCCACTTATGTTCGGCCGCATCCAGGAAGACGACCTGGTCGCAGCCATGTTTGGTCGCCTCGGACTGCGCCACCAGGCTGGCGGCATAATTGCCGCCGCACTTCGCCGCGCCCGTGCCGCCTTTGGCCGCGCGCGTATAATGTTCAGACACCCAGAGCGTGACCGCCTTCTTGCCCCCCTTGAAATAAGCGCCTGCGGGGGAAGCGATAACGCAGAAAATATACTCCGCCGCCGGGCGCACGCCCAAGAAGCTCTCGCTCGCAAACATGAAGGGACGCAGATACAGGCTGCCCTCGCCGCCCGGAATCCAGTCCGCGTCGATCTTCACCAGTTCCTCGACGGCTTCGAGGAAGATGTCCTCCGGCAGCACCGGCATTGCCATGCGCTCGGCCGATTCGGCGAAGCGGCGGGCATTTTCCTCTGGCCGGAACATGGCGATGCTGCCATCTTCCAAGCGGTATGCCTTCATCCCTTCGAATATCTCCTGCGCATAGTGCAGAACCGCGCAGGCGGGATCGAGTTGGAACGGCTCACGGGGGCCAACCGAATGGCTATGCCACCCCTGTCCCTCGCTATAGCGAATCGTCACCATATGATCGGTGAAGAGCCGCCCAAAGCCGGGTTCCACCAGCAATACCGCGCGCTGGTCAGCCGACACAGCCTTGCTGCTTCGGGTGACGGTAAAGCGCGACTTCTGCTGGACGTCCATGATCGATGCTCCTTTTGGGGCCGCCTATGTCACAAACGGCCTGACGAAACAATTGGTCACCATTACTGACCAATTCATTATGGTTCCGAAAGGGCCGCTCCGATCATGCTGGCATCTTGGCGCAGAGGCGCCCTGCCATTATCCCCGCCGCCATGCATTTCTTCTCCGACAACGCGACGCCCGTCTGCCCGCAGGTCATGGCCGCCATCGCCGCCGCAGACCGTGCCGATCGCGGCTATGATGGCGACGCCTGGAGCGCCCGGCTCGACAGCGCCTTTTCGGACCTGTTCGCCGCGCCCGTCCGCGCCCTGTGGGTCGCTACTGGCACCGCGGCCAACAGCATCGCGCTCGCCTGCCTCTGCCCGCCCTATGGCGGGATATTGTGCCATGAAGAATCGCATATCGCCGTCGATGAGTGCGGCGCGCCCGGCTTCTACACCCATGGCGCCACTCTGATGCCGCTGCCCGGCAAGGGCGCCAAGCTTGCCCCCGCTACCTTGATCGATCGGCTGAAGGCGATCCGCCCCGACGTGCATCAGATCCCCGCGCGCGCGATCAGCATTACCCAGGCAACCGAATATGGCCTGGTCTATACGCCCCATGAGGTCGCGGCGATCGGCCAAGTGGCGCGGGATCACGGCCTCGGCTTGCATATGGATGGCGCTCGCTTCGCCAATGCCATGGCGCATCTGGGCTGCCATCCCGGTGACGTCAGCTGGCGTGCGGGCGTCGATATATTGACCTTCGGCTGCGTCAAAAATGGCGGCATGGTGGGCGAGGCGCTGCTCTTCTTCGGCCCGGACGCGGACGCGCGCGCGGCGGAGGCGGCGCGCTGGCGCAAGCGCGGCGGTCACCTCCTCTCCAAAGGCCGCTATCTCGCCGCCCAAATCCTCGCGCTGATCGAGGATGGTCTCTGGCTCGACAACGGTCGCGCGGCCAATGCCGCCGCCACGATGCTGGCACAGTTGGCTCCGGAACGCCTGCTGCACCCGGTCCAGACGAATGAACTGTTCCTCCACCTCTCCGCCCCCGAAGCAGCGGCCCTGCGTGCGCAGGGCTTCGACTTTTACGACTGGGGCGAGGATGCGGCGCGGTTGGTCACCAACTGGGCGCAGGACGCCGCCAGCATCCAGCCCCTCGCCGACGCCTTGAAGGCGCTCCAATGAGCGGAGAGAGCGCGAAGGGCGGCGTCATCATCCCCTTCCTACTGGTGACGCTGATCTGGAGTTCGACCTGGATCGTCATCCGCGACCAGCTTGCCGCCGTTCCGCCCAGTTGGTCGGTTTGCTACCGCTTCCTGCTGGGCGCTATCGGCATGGCGCTGTTTGCATTCGCGCGGCGCGTGCCGCTGCGCCTGCCGCCTGCAGGCATCGCCTTTGCGGCGGTGCTGGGCATCGCGCAGTTCGTGCTCAACTTCAACTTCGTCTATCGCGCGGAGCATTATCTGACCTCCGGCGTGGTCGCGACCGTCTATGCCCTGCTGTTGATTCCGAACAGCATCCTTGGCTGGATCGCCTTCCGCCAGCCGGTCAGCCGCTCCTTCATCCTGGGATCGCTGGTGGCGATCACGGGCATCGCATTGCTCCTGCTGCGCGAGTATCGCGCGGCGCCTGTCTCTGCCGAAGCGGTGCTGTTGGGCATCGCGCTCAGCGCCGCTGGCCTCCTCAGCGCTTCCACCGCTAATGTCATGCAGGGTATGCAGATCGCCCGGCGCCTGCCCATGGCGGCGGTCCTCACCTGGGCGATGCTGATCGGCAGCATGGCCGACGCACTTTATGCCTGGGCAACCGTTGGCCCGCCCGTAATGGAATGGCGCACGGGCTATCTGCTCGGCATCGCCTGGCTGGGCATTGCTGGGTCAGTCGTCACCTTCCCGCTCTATTTTCAGCTGATCCAGCGCATGGGGCCGGGGCGTGCGGCCTATTCGAGCGTGCTGGTCCCGGTGATCGCCATGCTGATCTCCACCGTGGCGGAGGGTTATCGCTGGTCCACATTGAGCGCAGCAGGCGCGCTGCTCGCGGTGGCAGGCATGGTAATCGCGCTGCGGGCGAAAAGCGCTTAGAATGACTTCGCGTGAATGGAACATTTCACGGCTCGGAAATCACGGAAACAAGGAAAAATAGAGCCTATCCCGATTCAATCTAATCTGGATAGTCTCTAACGGCGCAGTCCCGGTTCATAGTGTCGCTTCGCTGCATTCACCCGGTCGATCAGGCTGGCGAGCGACGGCGGCGGTGCCGTCGTGGCGCGCTCGGGCACGGCCAAGCGGCTCATCTGTAGGCTGAGCGCGGCGAAGTTGCGGTCGATCGGATCCATGTCTCAAGTCCCTGCGAAGCGTCGGGACCATCCATCGCTATCTTTGGTTAACGCGACGTAAGCGACAAGCCGAACCGCTTCATCCCGCCTCGGCAAGACAGGCGGCCAGCCCCTCGCGATAGGTCGGATAGCGCGGAGCCCAGCCCAGCAGCCGCTTCGCGCGCCCATTGGCGACCCGCCGGTTTTCGGCGTAAAAACTCCGTGCCATGGGTGACAGCTGCGCCTCCTCCAGCGTCAGCATCGGCGGCAGCGGCTCACCCAGCATCGTGCAGGCCGCTTCGATCAGCCGGTTCTGCGCGCAGGGCAGATCGTCAGCGAGATTATAGACGCCAGGCGGCGCGTCGAAGGAGGCGGTGATCCCGGCGACAATATCGTCCACATGCGCGCGGCTGAAAATCTGTTCGGGCAGGTCGATCCGATGCGCCCTCCCCTCCCGCACCCGATCCAGCGCAGACCGGCCGGGACCATAAATGCCGGGCAACCGAAAACGGCGCATATCCGGCCTGAGCGCGCCCCAGTCCGTATCCGCCTGCACCCGCGCGCTTCGCCGATCCGAACCGACCGGACTGCTCTCATCCACCCAGGCCCCCGCCGCATCGCCATAGACGCCGGTAGAGGAGAGATAGCCGGTCCAGAGCGCGGGTGCGTCGGCGATCGCGGCGCCATAGCGAGTCAAGACGGGATCCGCCCCGCCGTCGGGCGGGACGGACGACAGGATATGAGTTGACCGAGCGATGGCGGCGTTGACGGCGCTGTCGTCGTCGAAGGCGAGTGCTTCGGCATCAGCGGTACGGCGAGTGCCCGTAACATACCAACCCTCTGCGCGCAGGCGTTTGGCCATGCGGGCGGCCGTATAGCCCATGCCTAGGATGAGCATGTGGGGCATGTTACCAACCTCCGTTCGTTCCGAGCGAAGTCGAGAAACTGAAGGGCTGCACTACATGTTTCTCGACAAGCTCGAAACGAACGGCCGAGGCGTCTAAACCGTGAAGCTCTCGCCGCAGCCGCAACTGCCTTTCGCATTGGGATTGTTGAAGACGAAGCCGGCGGTGAAGTCGTCCTCCACCCAATCCATCGTCGATCCAATCAGATACAGCACCGACGCGCCATCGATATAGAAGATGCCGCCGGGCGTTTCGATCTTCTCGTCGAACTTGACTTCCTCGGCCACATAATCGACCGAATAGGCAAGACCCGAACAGCCCCGGCGCGGGGTCGATAGCTTGACCCCGATCGTGCCTTCGGGGGCCTGCGCCATCAGGTCCGCGATGCGCTTCTCAGCGGCGGGGGTCAGGATGACGGCGGCAGGGCGGGCACGGATTTTCGTCTCGGCGGTCATCAAAGCATTCCCAGTTCGAGCTTGGCCTCGTCCGACATTTTCTGCGGGTCCCATGGCGGGTCCCAGACGAGGTTCACTTGCGCATCGCCCACGCCCGGCACCGCGCCGACGCGCAGTTCGACTTCGCCCGGCATCGATTCAGCGACCGGACAATGCGGCGTCGTCAGCGTCATCGTGACCACCGCATGGCCATCATCTGTCACATCGACCCCGTAAACGAGCCCGAGGTCGTAGATGTTCACCGGAATTTCGGGGTCGTAAATCTCCTTGAGCGCATCAATGATCGCATCATAGAGATTGCCCCCCGGCTCTCCCGCAGGAACCTCAGCAGTTTTCTGCGCAAGGAAACCTTCCAGATAATCACGCTGGCGCGGAGCCTCTTCGACACGAGCCTTGACCGGCGCATCGACTGCCTCAACTTCTTCAACCAAAATCTTCCGTTCCCCGGTCATCCGAAGATCTTCCTCACTCGCTCGATGCCCTTTACCAGAGCATCCACATCGCCTTCATCGCTATAGATGCCAAAGCTGGCCCGCGCGGTCGCTTCAACGCCCAGGTGACGCATCAGCGGCTGCGCGCAATGATGCCCCGCCCGGATCGCCACGCCCGTTTCGTCCAATATGGTGCCGACATCGTGCGGATGCACCCCCTCCACCTCGAAGGAGAGGATACCGGCTGAATCCTCCGGCCCGAAGACCCGCACGCTGTTCAAACTCTCCAGCGCGGCCCGCGCCTTGGCGACCAGCGCACATTCATGAGCATGGATCGCATCGAGCCCGATGGCCTGCACATAGTCGATCGCCGCCGACAGGCCGACCACGCCGGTGATATGCGGGGTCCCCGCCTCGAACCGGGTCGGCGCGGGAGCGTAGGTCGTCTTTTCGAACGCCACCTTGTCGATCATCGACCCGCCACCCTGATAGGGCGGCATGACGTCGAGCAATTCCTTCCGGCCCCACAGCGCGCCGATGCCCGTCGGGCCATACAGCTTGTGCGCGGAAAAGACGTAGAAATCGCAATCCAGCGCCTGCACATCGATGGCAAGGCGCGGGACGGCCTGGCAACCATCGATCAGGATCTTGGCGCCTACGCCATGCGCGATGTCGGCGGCACGACGGACGTCGAGCAAGCTGCCCAGCACGTTCGAAACATGGGCCAGCGCGACCATCTTGTGCTGTGGCGTGATCATCGCGGCCATGGCATCGAGATCGATCTTGCCATCTGCCGTCAGAGGCACGACGTCGATCGTCGCCCCGACCTTCTCGGCCACGATCTGCCAAGGGACGATATTGCTGTGATGCTCCAGCATCGACAGCAAGATGCGGTCGCCTGCTTTCAACTGCGTCCCTGCCCAACTCTGCGCGACGAGGTTGATGCCCTCGGTCGCGCCACGGACGTAGACGATCTCGCTGTCCGAAGCCGCGCCGATGAAGCTGGCGACCTTGCGACGCGCCGCCTCATAGGCCAGCGTCATGTTGGCCGAACGCTCGTAGACACCGCGATGGACGGTCGCATAGTCCGGGCCGTAGGCGCGGGCGATGGCGTCGATCACGGCATTGGGCTTCTGCGCGGTGGCGGCGCTGTCGAGATAGTGCCAGCTTCCGACGCCCGGAAAATCGTGGCGCAGGTCAAGCTGATCAAAGGCGGTGACGGTCATACCAGCGTCTCCAGCTTGGCGATCGCGGCGGCTTCGAGCCCTTCCTTGACCGCTTCGTCGGCGACATCGTCGAACACGCCCGCGACGAAGGCTTTCAGGAGCAGCGTCTTGGCCGTCGCCGGGTCCATGCCGCGCGAGGCCATGTAGAAGAGCGCCTGCCTGTCCAACTCGCCCACGGTCGCGCCATGGGCGCATTTCACATCGTCGGCGTAGATTTCCAGCTCCGGCTTGGCATTGGCCGTCGCGGTGCGGTCGAGCAGCATCGCCTTGAACGACTGGAAAGCGTCGGTGCGCTGTGCGTCGCGGGCGACATTGATGGAGCCCAGATAGCTGCCGGTGGCGCGCTGGCCCAGGATCGATCGGATCGTCTGGCCGCTGGTCGCGTCCGGCTCTGCATGGGTGACCGCGGTGATGATCTCCAACGTCTGATCGCCGCCGCCTATGATCGCACCGTTCAACTCGAAATGGCTGCCCTTGCCCAGCGTGACGGTGAAGGTCGCGCGGCCGAATTTCCCGCCGATATTGAGGACATGAAAGTCGCAACGCGCCCCATCAGCGATGCTGATCGCATAGTCATGCACCGCCGCTGCACCTTCGGCCGCGTCCTGCAACAAATGGTGCCGCGCAGTTTCTCCGGCGGCTACGTCGATACGCGTCGGCGCAGGCGTCGGCCAGATTGCGGCCAGCGCGTCAAGGTCGCTGTAGCGCCATTCTTCGGCCTTGCGCGTGGGAAGGGTGAGCGTGGTCACGCCGCAACCACCTCGGCATAGCCTTCACGCTCCAGTTCGAGCGCCAGTTCTGGGCCACCCGATTTCACGATCCGCCCACCGGCCAGCACATGCACGAAGTCCGGCTTCACATAGTCGAGCAGGCGCTGATAATGGGTGATGAGCAACACCGCCTTGTCGGGCTTGCGCATGATCGCATTGATCCCCGCACCCACGATCTTGAGGGCGTCGATGTCGAGGCCGGAGTCGGTCTCGTCCAGGATCGCCAGCTTGGGGTCGAGAATGCCCATCTGCACCATTTCGGCGCGCTTCTTCTCGCCGCCCGAAAAGCCGACATTCACCGGACGCTTGAGCATCTCCATGTCGAGGCCGAGCAGACCCGCTTTCTCTTTGGCGAGCTTGATGAACTCGCCGCCGTTCAATTCCTTCTCGCCCCGCGCGCGGCGCTGCGAATTGAGGCTCTCGCGCAGGAACTGCAGGTTGGAGACCCCAGGAATCTCGACCGGATATTGGAAACCCAGGAACAGCCCAGCGGCGGCGCGCTCATGCGGATCCAAGCTGAACAAGTTCACACCGTCAAAGGAGGCACTACCGCCAGTGACTTCATAATTGGGACGACCGCCCAGCGTATAGGCCAGCGTCGATTTGCCCGCGCCGTTCGGCCCCATGATGGCATGGATTTCGCCCGCCTTGATGGAGAGCGACAGGCCCTTCAGGATCGCCTTGCCGTCGATTTCGTTGGTCAGATTGTCGATCGTCAGCATCATTCAACCCTTATGCGCGCGCTGCAGCGTCCGCGCGGTCCAGAAAGCCATGTCGCGCACATCGCCCGGCGCGGGGAACAGCGTATCGATGTGGCGCTTGATTGGCATATAGGGCCACCAATCGGAGCCGGGCTCAGGCGCGCCCTTTTCCAATATGCCGGTCACGAACTCGGTTACCGGCCCCATGCGGGCGAGGTTGGGAGCCTTGGCCTTGTGGAACGCCTTGTCGGTCTTGAGCTTCTCGGTGAAGGCGACGTCGCCCTGTTCCAACGCAGCGCGGCACTCGGCCTGATAGGCGTCGAGATCGCCGAAATCCTTGGCGGCACGGGCCTGCAACTCGCCCTCTTCCAGCTCATAATCTTCCGTCAGGATGCGGATCGCGGCGGTCCATGACTGGCCATTGCCGACATCCTCCGCGAAATCGG
Organism: Sphingobium tyrosinilyticum; assembly: GCF_042654265.1. NCBI lineage: Bacteria > Pseudomonadati > Pseudomonadota > Alphaproteobacteria > Sphingomonadales > Sphingobiaceae > Sphingobium > Sphingobium tyrosinilyticum. Next base: position 66,154 of record NZ_JBHSFZ010000030.1, read on the forward strand.
CGAGGGCATCCTGAATATCGTCTTCGTCGCTCAAGTCTCAGTCCTCTGAACTTATAAATTCATCGTCACCCCGGACTTGATCCGGGGTCCCGCTGCCTTGTCCTCCCGCGCACACCGAAGCGGGATGTCGGATCAAGTCCGGCATGACGTAGGAGAAGGATTCGAGGGTCAACCGACCGACCCCTCCAGCGAAATACCCAGCAGCTTCTGCGCCTCGACCGCAAACTCCATCGGCAGCTGTTGCAGCACTTCCTTGGCAAAGCCGTTCACGATCAACGACACCGCGCTTTCCTGATCCAGCCCGCGCTGCATCGCGTAGAACAGCTGATCATCGCTGATCTTGCTGGTGGTCGCCTCATGCTCGATCTGCGCCGAGGGATTACGCACCTCGATATAGGGCACGGTATGCGCGCCGCACTGGTCGCCCAGCAGCAGGCTGTCGCACTGGGTGAAGTTACGCACGCCCTCCGCGCCCGGCGCCACGCGCACCAGCCCGCGATAGGTGTTGTTGCTGCGCCCCGCGCTGATCCCCTTGGACACGATGGTCGAGCGCGACCCCTTGCCATTGTGGATCATCTTGGTGCCGGTGTCGGCCTGCTGCATATTGTTGGTCAGCGCCACCGAGTAGAACTCGCCCACGCTGTTCTCGCCATTCAGCACGCAGCTGGGATATTTCCAGGTGATAGCGGAGCCGGTTTCGACCTGGGTCCAGCTGACCTTGCTGTTGCGGCCCTGGCAGAGCGCCCGCTTGGTCACGAAATTATAGATGCCGCCCTTGCCATTCTCGTCGCCAGGATACCAGTTCTGGACGGTCGAATATTTGATCTCGGCATCGTCCAGCGCGACCAGTTCGACTACAGCGGCGTGGAGCTGATTCTCGTCCCGCATCGGCGCGGTGCAGCCTTCGAGATAGGAGACATAGCTCCCCTCGTCCGCGACGATCAACGTGCGTTCGAACTGCCCCGTATTCTCCGCGTTGATGCGGAAATAGGTGCTGAGCTCCATCGGGCAACGCACGCCCTTCGGGATGTAAACGAATGTCCCATCCGAAAAGACCGCGCTATTGAGGGTCGCGAAATAATTGTCGTGCATAGGCACGACCTTGCCGAGCCACTTCTTTATGAGATCCGGATATTCGCGCACCGCTTCGGAGATGGAGCGGAAGATGACCCCCGCTTCCTCCAACTCCTTGCGGAAGGTGGTGGCGACGGACACCGAGTCGAATACCGCATCGACCGCGACCTTGCGGCTGCCCTTGACCCCGGCCAGCACTTCCTGCTCGGCGATCGGGATTCCCAGCTTCTGATAGGTCGCCAATATCTCCGGATCGACCTCATCCAGCGAATTCAGTTCCGCCTTCTTCTTGGGCTCGGCGTAATAATAGGCGTCCTGGTAATCGATCGGCGGAATGTTGAGCTTGGCCCAATCCGGCGCTTCCATCGTCAACCACAGGCGGAATGCCTTCAGCCGCCATTCCAGCAGCCATTCCGGCTCCTTCTTCTTCGCCGAGATGAAGCGGACCGTATCCTCATTGAGGCCCTTGGGCGCGAAATCCTGCTCGATGGCGGAAGACCAGCCATGCTCGTAGGTCGAGGCACGCTCGGCGGCCTCATGGGCTTCCTGATTTCGAACGGTGGTTGCTTCTTCGGTCATAGCGCCACTTGTTTCTCGACTTCGCCCGAAACGAGCGGAGGTGGGGGAAGTGTCAGGCTGGCGATCGTTACGCCGGCCAGTGCCGATCGGATCGCTTCATTCGCCAAATTCATATGCGAACGGACGCGGCAGTCCTGCTCCAGCGAGCAATCATGCGCGCCATGTTCCGCGCAGGCGGTCATGGCAATGGGGCCTTCAACCGCCTCCACCACATCCGCCAGGGTGATCGCTGCAGGCGGGCGGCTGAGGCGTACGCCCCCGCCGGTACCCCGGCTTGATTCGAGCAGGCCCGCCGCCGACAGCCGGCTCACCAGCTTTTGCGCGGTGGGCAGCGGGATGCCGGTTTCGGCGGCCAGCGTCGTGGCATTCATCTTGGCCGCGCCGCAATGGCGCGCGGCGGCTGACATCAGCACCACGGCATAATCTGCGAAACTCGAAAGCCTCATGTCCCTATCGGGCGCCCCGCATTGCGAACCATTCTCAATCGGATAGAATCAATCCGATTGGCATGTGGTCCCGCGCGGCCGCGGAATCAAGGCATTTTTGCTAAGCCGATCGATCAGCTGAAGCGGTTCAGCACCGCCACATCGCCACCCAGCGATCGGCGCAGCAGCGTCAGCTGCGCCACGGCGGTCGGCTCCGTCTGCAACTGATGCGGGGTCAGGCCGATGAAATGCTTGATCTCCCGAATGAAATGGGACTGATCGTAAAACCGCCCGTCCTCACACAGCTCCTGCCAGCTATGCTGGTCCAGCGCGATCCGGGCGCTACAGCGCAGCGCCCTATATTTGCGCGCCAACAGCTTGGGCGGGCAGCCATAATAGCGATTAGTCAGCCGCGCGAGCTGACGGGGCGACAGGCCGGTCCGTTCCACCAGCACTTCGATCCGGGGCGACCCCTCATCCATCAGCCAGCCGTCCACCGCCTCCAGCAGCCGCCAGGTCGCATCCGGCAGCGGCTCGATCCATTGCGCCAGTCGGTCCCAACAGCAGGCAGCCACCTCCTCCGGATCATCCAAGTCCCGTAACTGCGCCAGCAGAGCCGTAAGCGCGCCCTTTTTCTCCGTCCCCATGTCGCGCAAGCGGTCCGCCAGCAGGCTGGCGTCACCGCCATGCAGGCTTACCCAGCCCGCAGGCAGCAGCGAAATGCCAACGACATGAGACGGACCGTCCAACTCGAACCGGGTCGCGCCCAAGGTGGGGCCAAGCAGGCAGACGTCCGGCGTCTCCCTGACTACTCCGTCCTGGAAATGATAATCGCCGGTGCCTCGCACCATGAAGCGCAGCTGTGGCACGTCGGCGCGCGTCACGTCCGAATAATTGCCCGCACTTTCCGTGAATATGTAGAGGGACCCGAAATAAGAGCGCAAATGTTCGGGCGGGGCGAAATAACGCAGCCGCACCGGCCCCTGCGCTGCTTCAACCATATAGGAAAGTGACGGTTCTCCGTCCTTTTCCAGCTTATGTGGCATCCCCCCGGATGCCCCGTCGCGATGTGGCCCCATACTCACCCCATGAGCCTACTATGAAGCTTCCACTCGCATGCGCAAGATGGAATACTGCGGCTCACTTCATTTTCCGAAAGCTTTTCGAAAAAAATGACCCGACGGTTTTATCCGCCGGGTCAGTAAAAGGTCTCGTCAGCCAATTGGCTTAGAGCCTTCGGGTCGCAGGTCCGTCATAAGTCCGAATCGGACGCGTTTGATTGGATGGAACGGACATATGTTGAACTGAATCGAGACGATTCCGAATGATTCCCCCGCGGAAATTATCCTTCTGTATCAACTGTTGCGCTCTTGCCACAGCGACTCGACGGAAGCGCCTCGCGCTGGCATAGCGCCGCCCATGTCATACAGCCTCTTCCGTCCTCTTTTCTTCGCGCTGGATGCCGAACGTGCGCATCATCTCTCGATCGCGCTCCTACGCCTCATGCCGAGCCCGGCTCCGCTGCGAGCCGATACGGCACTTGCGCAAAACATCGCGGGCATAGACTTCCCCAATCCGGTCGGGCTTGCTGCGGGCTATGACAAAGAGGGGCTGGTCGCGCACAAAATGCATGGCCTGGGCTTCGGTTTTACCGAACTCGGCACGCTGACGCCGATGCCGCAGCGCGGTAATCCCCAACCGCGCCTGTTCCGTCTGGTCGAGGATCGGGCGGTGATCAACCGCATGGGCTTCAACAATGGCGGCCTTGCCGCTGCGGCGGAACGAGTCGCCAAGCGCCGTCAGCCCGCAGGCGAAGGCGGTCCCGTGGTCGGCATCAATATCGGCGCGAATAAGGATGCTGCCGACCGGATCGCCGACTATGTGACGGGCGTGACCTGCATGGCGCCGCTCGCCGACTATCTCACCGTCAATATCTCCTCCCCCAACACGCCGGGCCTGCGCGCGTTGCAGGACCGCGCAGCGCTCGACCAGCTGCTGGGGGCCGTCATGGCGGCGCGGGGAACCGGCAAGACCCCCATCTTCCTCAAGGTCGCGCCAGACCTGGAGCCCGCCGATGTCGAAGATATTGCCGCCGCCTGCCTCGACCATCAGGTCGATGCGCTGATCGTGTCCAACACCACCATTTCCCGCCCGCCGCTCCGCTCTCCCCTCGCCGGGGAAAGCGGCGGCCTGTCCGGCGCTCCGCTCACCGATCTGTCGCTGCAGCGGCTGCGTGATTTTCGCCGGATCCTGGGCAGCCGCCTGCCACTGATCGGCGTTGGCGGCATCGCAACGGCCGAGCAGGCCTATGCCCGCCTGCGCGCTGGAGCCAGCCTCATCCAGCTTTACAGCGCCCTCGTCTATGAAGGCCCCTATCTCCCCAAGCGCATCAACGCGGGGCTAAAGCGGCTGATGGCGCGCGACGGCTTCACCCATATCAGCCAGGTCGTCGGCATCGACGCCTGATCTGAAGGACTTGCAGCGCGGGGGCGGGGCTATAGGGTGGCGCGCATGACGCCCCGCCTCCCCGGCCTGCTGGCCCTCCTTGCCTTCGCCACCCTTTCCCCCGCGCCGATCGCCGCGCGGGAGCCGATAGCGCTCAACGCCACCGTATCCGCCGCCGATCCCCGCGCGGCTGCAGCCGGGCAGGAGATGCTCCGGCAAGGCGGCAGCGCAATAGACGCCGCCATCGCCATGATGCTCGCGCTCAATGTCGTCGAACCGCATAATAGCGGCATCGGCGGCGGCGGCTTCCTGATGCATCATGATGGCGAGACGGGGCTGCTCGAATCGATCGATGGTCGCGAGACCGCTCCGGCGGCGGCGCGTCCCGATCGTTTCATCGGCGCGGACGGCCAGCCGCTCGCCTTTCGCTCCGCCTGGCCGGGCGGCTATTCGGTGGGCGTACCGGGCAATCTCCGGCTCGCATGGGAAGCGCATCGCAAATGGGGCAAGCTCCCCTGGGCCACCCTGTTCGACCCCGCCATCCGCCTGGCCGAAAATGGCTTTGAGGTACGCCAGCGGCTCGACACAGCGATGAAGGCGGTCGCGCCGATCTGGGCCGACTTCCCGGAGATCCAGAAATATTTCGGGGTGAACGGCGCCCCTGCTCCCATCGGCACGACACTCAAAAATCCGCCGCTCGCCGCGCTCTTCCGCCGCGTGGCGGCGGAGGGTCCCGACGCCTTCTACAAGGGCGAAACCGCTCGCCTGATCGCCGCCACCGTCACCAACGCACCCAAAAACCCGGTGCCGATGACTGAAGCGGACCTCGCCGCCTATCAGGTGAAGGCGCGCAAGCCCGTCTGCGGCCCCTATCGCGCCTACACCATCTGCGGCATGGGGCCTGCTTCGGCAGGCGGCGTCACTATCCTCCAGATATTGGGCATGGTCGAACGCTTTCCGCTCGGCCAATGGGGCAGGGACGATCCGCGCTCCTGGCATGTCATCGGCGAAGCCATGCGCCTCGCCTATGCCGACCGGGACACCTGGCTGGGCGACCCTGAATTCGTCTCTGTGCCGATCGCGGGCCTGATTGATCCCGGCTATTTGAAGAAGCGCTCCGCGCTCATCGCGCTCGGCCGGAGCCTCAATGATTATCGCCCCGGCTCCCCGCCGGGGGCGCAGCCGCGCACCGCCGCGCTGCCGCAGCCCGAAAGCGGCACCAGCCATTTCGTTGCCGTGGATCGCAATGGCGACATCGCTGCCTGGACCTCCACGATCGAAAGCTTCTTCGGCAGCCAGTTGATCGCGGATGGCGTCATCCTCAACAATGAACTGACCGATTTCAGCTTCACGCCGGAAAAGAACGGCGCGCCCGTCGCCAACCGGGTGGAACCGGGCAAGCGCCCCCTCTCCTCCATGTCGCCGACCATCGTCTATGATGCGAAGGGAACACCCATCTTCACCGTCGGCGCGGCGGGCGGGCGCACCATCATCATGCAGGTCGCCAAGGCGCTGATCGCCCATTTCGACTGGGGCCTCTCCGCCCAGGATTCAATCGCGCTCGGCCTGGAGTTTTTCGATGCCAGCGGCCTCGTCCTGGAAAAGGGCAGCGCGCTGGAGAAATTCAAGGCACCGCTCGAAGCCTGGGGCCATAAGGTGACAATCGCGCCCATGGGCCTCAAGGCCAACGCGGCCGAACGGAGCGCGGACGGCCATTGGCAGGGGGCCGCCGATCCAAGAAGTCCAGGCGTTTCGCTGCAGGAGTAACGACCCCGTCACCCATCCTTTTTTTCCCGTCATCCCAGCGAAAGCTGGGGTCTCAGGCCGGTCGCGCGTCCTCTCGGGAAGATCTCAGCTTTCGCTGGGATGACCATATACTAGGGGCTGACGTCATTTCTTCCAATCCAACCCCGCCACCCGAAACTCGAACGGGAAGGTCTTGTCCTTCGGTCCCACGACCAGATTGACCTTCACCACTTTGCTCCGCTCCACCGCCTCATAGGCTTTCGCCGCAGGAAGCACTTCGATCCCGTCCTTGTTATCGGTCATCCGCCCGCGCCAATCATGGCTCTTTCCATCATCCGTCACCGCCGTCACGCGGCAGTCCGACAGGTCGCAGCTAAAGGGCGCACCGACCAGCTTCACCGTGACCTCGCCCCCACCCTCGGGCATGGGATGGACCAGCAGCACGGAAAATGTATCCTCCGCCGTCATCGTCTGGACGCTGTTGGCGCTGCCGATATAGGCGAGCTTGGGCTGGCCGCCCTCCCCGGCTTCATATTTCCACTGCTGACCGATCTGCTCGCGCTGGGTGGGGCCTTTATCCTCGCCTGAACATGCCGCGATCAGCCCGATCGCCGCCAGCGCCAAGATGCCGCGCATCGCGCTTCTCCTTTTCCGTTTCGCCTGCGTAAAGGAGAACGCGCATTGCTTAAGAGGTTTCCCCCTTCAGCTGTAGCGCACGGCCGTCTGACGGATCAGCGCGATCATGTTGGGGATGCCCTGTGTCCGATTGGAGCTGAGCTGATTGCGCAGATCGAACGGCTCCAGCGCGCCTTCGATGTCGGCGGCGCTGATGTCGGCAGGCAGCTTGTCCTGCACGGTCAGCAGCACCAGCGCGATGATTCCCTTGGTGATCGCCGCATTGCTGTCCGCCAGAAAATGCAGCCGCCCGTCATCCCGCACGGTAGGATAGACCCACACGGCCGCCGAACAGCCGCGCACCAGCGTCGCGTCGGTCTTGAGCGCATCCGGCATCGGTTCCAGCGCGCGCCCCAGATCGATCAGCAGCCGATAGCGATCATCGGCATCCAGAAATTCATATTCTTCCTGTAGATCGGCAAGGGCAGGCACATCGGTCATAGCCCGCATATAGGCAGAAAAGCGGCCCGCGAAAGCCGCTTTCCTCTCAAATATCGACGCCCGCCGCGATCGCCTCCAGCTTGCGGATGCGCTCCTTGAGGTCCGCCACCTCTATCCGCGCGCTGGCGGGGGGAGGCGCATCCGTGCGCGGCTGCGCCAGTTCGGCCCGCTTCAGCTCCAGCCAGCCGCTCCAGCCGCGCAACGCTGCCGCCGCAACGATCGCCAGCGCCAGCAGCCCGCTCAGCGCCAGGATGATTATCGAAACAGGGTCGTCCACCTCGTTCCTCCTCAGGCCCGCTCGCGCAACCGGTCGAACTCGCGCTCCAGCGCGCTGCTGCTGTCCGTCGCAAGCCGTTCCAGCACCGCAACCCGATCCTTCAGCGCCTTGAGCTCCGCCCGCAGCCGTTCCGCTTCGGGATCGGGTCCACGCTGTACCAACTCCTCGCCCCGATGACGGCGCACGATCCCATATTTGGCGCGCGCGATGCTGGCGACCGACACGATGGCGACGATCATGACGATCATCTCGAACTGGTTCATGGACGAATGCCTCCCTTGTGCGCGGCTTTACCGCAGGCTGTCGATCTCATCGGCGAGCCGCCGGTTGCGGCTTGTGTAGAACGCCTCGATATCCGCCAGCCGCCGGTCGATGTCGCGGAATTTGGACCGCACGTCCCGCGCCGAACGCGCGGGATTGGACCGTACGCCCTGCCAGAATTTCTCATCATCCCGGTCGGAATAGAGACCCGCGGGCTTGGCTTCGGCGAAATAGGCGGCGGCGAAATAGGCGATGAGCGACCATGGGAAGGCGCCCATCAGCGTCACCAGCACCGCGCCGACACGGACCCAGGTCACATCGACCCCGGTATAGTCGGCGATGCCGGCGCATACGCCCATCCATTTGCCATTCTGCTTGTCGAGGTAGAATTTGGTGCGGCGCGCAGCCATGTCAGTTCCTCCGGTCGAAATCATAGGTATCGTCTTGCAGCGGGCGCGACGGGCGGAAGTCGGGATTGTCGGCAGCGACGATCCGCTCCACCGTCTGCAGCCTGTCCTCCAGCCGCCGGGCGAGCAGATGCAGTTCATCCAGCAGCTGCTCATCCTCATCGGTGATCTTGGGCGCCTGCTTCCATTTGGTGGTATAATGCAGGATCAGCCAGGGCATGCCGATGAACAGCATGCCCACGATGGCGATCGGGACGATCACATCTTCCATCACCTCACGCACCCCTGCTGCTGGTCATGCTGGCTTTCAGCGCGGCGAGTTCGGCGTCCACCTTTTCAGCGGAATGGAGATCGGCAATCTCCTCCTCCAGGCTCTTCTGGCCCTGACCCAGGCCCAGCGCATCCGCGCGCCCTTCCGCCATATCGACGCGCCGTTCCAGCATGTCGAAGCGGGCGAACGCCTCATTCACCTTCTCGCCCGCATAGGCTTCGCGCATCCGCAGTCGATTGTGCGCGCTTTCCATGCGCGTGACCAGGCTGTTCTGCCGGGTTCGCGCCTCGCGCAGCTTGGCCTGCAACTTGGCGATATCATCCTCCGACACCTTCAGCGCTTCGTCCAGCACCTCGATCTCGTGGGACAGCTGCTCGGCCATGTCTGCCGCCTTCTGCTTTTCCACCAGCGCTGCCTTGGCCAGGTCCTCGCGGTCCTTGCTCAGTGCCAACTGGGCCTTTTCCGTCCAGCTGTCCTGCAAGCCCTGCAGCTTACCGATGTGGCGGCGCATCTCCTTCTGATCCGCGATGGTGCGTGCAGCCGAGGCGCGCACTTCGACCAGCGTCTCTTCCATTTCCAGGATGATCATGCGGATCATCTTGGCCGGGTCCTCCGCCCGGTCGAGCAGGTCGGTGACATTGGCGGCGATTATGTCGCGCGTGCGTGAGAAAATACCCATGGGAACTGCAATCCTTCCGTTCAACGGCTTTGCGGGACAGCATTGCAGAAGCCGTGCCAATTGCGGGAAGGGCCCAAAATCCGGGACTTTTCCGTCAAACTGGCACGATTCATCTTGCCAACATATGGTATTTTTCACCATATATTGGTCATGGAACGGAACACCCAGTTCATCGGACAATCTCTCGCCTTCCTCGATGCGGTCGAGCAGGCCGGCCGGGCAGCGGAGCTGAACCGTCCCATCCTCGTCATCGGCGAACGCGGCACCGGCAAGGAGCTGGTCGCGGAACGCCTCCATCGCCTGTCCCCCCGCTGGGGGGAGCCGCTCATCATCATGAACTGCGCCGCACTGCCCGAAACCTTGATCGAGGCGGAACTGTTCGGCCATGAACAGGGCGCCTTCACCGGCGCGGCCCGCGCGCGGGCCGGGCGGTTCGAGGAATCCGATGGCGGCACCCTCTTCCTCGACGAATTGGCGACCCTGTCAATGGCCGCGCAGGAAAGGCTGCTGCGCGTCATCGAATATGGCGAAGTCACGCGCATCGGCGCGTCCCGCCCGATGACGGTCGATGTCCGGATCGTCGCCGCCACCAATGAAGATCTGCCCGCCCTGGCCGAAGCAGGCCGCTTCCGCGCCGACCTGCTCGACCGATTGAGCTTCGAAGTGATCACCCTGCCGCCACTTCGCGCGCGCGAAGGCGATGTGGCGGTGCTGGCGGACCATTTCGGCAGGCGCATGGCGGCCGAATTAGGCTGGCCGGAATGGCCCGGCTTCTCTCCCGCCTGCCTCGCCGAACTCGACGCGCATCCCTGGCCCGGCAATGTCCGCGAACTGCGCAATGTGGTGGAGCGCGCCGTCTATCGCTGGAACGAACCCGGCGGCGCAATCGCGCAGATCGTCTTCGATCCCTTCGCCTCACCCTGGAAGCCGCAGTCAGCCACACCGCTTGATGCGCAAGTGGCTGCCACCGCCGTTCCCGTCACGGCCCCCGTCACCGATCTGCGCGCAGCCGTCGATGCCCATGAAGCCGCCATTGTGCAGACCACACTGGAACGCCTCCGCTATAATCAACGGGCGACCGCGAAGGCGCTCGGCCTGACCTATGACCAGTTGCGCCATTGCATGCGCAAGCACCGGCTCGGCGCGGAACGAACGTCGTAAACCACCCCGTTCGTGTCGCGCGACGCGAACGGGGTCAGCCTCTGTCAGCGCGTAGGAACCGGCTCCGCGCCGGAATAATCATAAAAGCCCCTGCCGGTCTTCCGCCCAAGCCAGCCAGCTTCGACATATTTCACCAGCAGCGGCGCCGGGCGATATTTTGAATCGCCCGTCGTGGATCGCAGCACGTTCAGAATCTCAAGGCAGGTATCCAGCCCGACGAAATCCGCCAGCGTCAGCGGCCCCATGGGATGGTTGAGGCCCAGGCGCACGCCCATGTCGATGTCCCGAATATCCGCCACGCCCTCGCCCAGCGCGAAAACCGCCTCGTTGATCATCGGCAACAGGATGCGGTTGACGACGAAACCGGGGGAATCGAACGCCTGCACCACCTGCTTGCCCAGCCGCGCGATATAGGCTTCGACCGTAGCGACCGTCGTGTCCGACGTAGCAAGGCCGCGGATCAGTTCGATCAGCGCCATGACCTGCACCGGGTTGAAGAAGTGGATGCCCACGAACAGCGCCGGATCGGGCACCACCTGCGCCAGCCGGGTGATCGGGATGGAGGAGGTATTGGTCGCCAGGATCGTGCCCGGGGTGATCGCCGCGCCAACATTGGTGAAGATGCTGCGCTTGATCTCTTCCCGCTCGGTCGCGGCCTCGATCACCAGCTGCGCCTCGGCCAAGGGCTTGAGGTCCCCGCTCGGACGGATGCGGGCGAATGCCGCCTCGGACTCCTCGGGGCTCAGCTTGCCCTTTTCCACCGCGCGGGCAAGTTGCTTGGAAATGCCCTGCAGCCCCTTTTGCGCGCGCTCCAGATCGACGTCGCACAGGATCACGTCATAGCCGGCCTGCGCCGTGACCTGGGCGATGCCCGCGCCCATCTGACCGGCGCCAATGACGCCTACGGTCCGAATGTCGGTCATTGCTATTGTCTCCGTGTAAATCAATTTGGCGCCCCAGTAGCGCCAAGGCGGGCAATCGGCCAGCGCTTTTGCAAGGCAATCACAACGCAGGCCGTGTCAATGCGCGATGAGCATCGCCCACGGATAGGATGGACAGACCCGTTCACTCGGCAGAACGGTTTTTGATCGGGCATTTCCGGCTTTGCGCCGCGCGCGCATGATGGTTAAAAGGCCGCGCATGTCCGTTACAACGTCCATGCCCGTGCCGGCGACCGGAAGGTTCATCGCCGCGGTGCATCATTTCCCTGTGCGCGTCTATTTCGAGGATACGGACCTTTCGGGCCTGGTCTATCACGCCAATTATCTGCGCTATATGGAACGCGCCCGCTCCGACATGCTGCGGGTTGTCGGCATCGATCAGCGCGCCGCGCAGGAGGATGGGACCGGCGTCTATGCCGTGACGGATCTCAAGATCGCCTATAAGCGCCCGGCGCGGCTCGATGATGACCTGATGGTCGAAAGCCGCGTCACCGCCATCCGCCCGGTCGCCTGCACCATTCAGCAAAGAGTCAGGCGGGACGATGAAATACTGACGGACGGCGAAGTCTCTGTCGCCTTCCTGACCAACCGGGGCCGTCCTACGCGGCAACCCAAGCCCTGGATCGATATTTTCAGCCGTTTGATGATAGGGGAAGACATCAACCCATGAGCCTTTCGATGCCCGACGTCGGTGCCGCAGTCGGCGCCGCCACCGAAGCTGCGACCATTTCGCCGCTCGCCCTGTTCCTGCAGGCGGACATCGTCGTGAAGGTGGTGATGCTGGGCCTTGTGCTTGCCAGCATCTGGACCTGGGCGATGATCATCGGCTTCAGCGTCACGCTGCGCAGGGCCAGCCGCCAGAGCAGCACCTTTGAGGATGATTTCTGGAAAGCGGAGGATATCGACCGCTTCTACGAAGCGCGCGGCAAGTCGGCAGACTTTCCCGCCGCCAAGGTGATGGCCGCGGGCGTCACCGAATGGCGCCGCTCGACCGCCCAGAAGGTGATCGATCGCGACGGCACGCGCGACCGGCTTTCGACCTCGATGTCGAGCATGATCGCGGCGGAGGTCGATCGCCTGTCCGACCGGCTCAATATCCTCGCCACCATCGGCTCGGTCGCGCCCTTTGTCGGCCTGTTCGGCACTGTCTGGGGCATCATGCGCGCCTTCACCGCGATCGCGAAGGAACAGAACAGCTCGCTCGCCGTCGTCGCGCCCGGCATTGCCGAAGCTCTCTTCGCCACCGCCATCGGCCTGTTCGCGGCGATCCCGGCCGTCATCGCCTACAACCGCTTCAGCCACGGCATCAATCGCATGGAATCGAAGCTCACCCGCTTTGCGGATGGCTTCTATTCGACCCTGAGCCGCGAGCTGGAGGCGCAGCGGTGATTGAGCTCCTGAGCCCCGCCATCCCAGCAAAAGCTGGGATCTCTGGCGCCGCTCACCCGCCCCTCCTCCCGCTCGCCCTGAGCGTGTCGAAGGGCCTTTCTTCTCGCCAGGGAAAGTGGAGGGCTTCGACAGGCTCAGCCCGAACGGGGACAGGTTTGCGTCCAACAGTTTGGGGAGTCCTGTAAATGGCCATGTCCGGCCCTCCCTCCCATCGCCGAGGCCGCGGCCGCGCGCCGATGGCGGACATCAACGTCACCCCGCTGGTGGACGTCATGCTCGTCCTGCTCATCATCTTCATGGTGACAGCGCCCTTGCTCGTCACCGGCGTGCCGGTGAACCTGCCCGAAACGCGCGCCAAGGGGCTGGACCAGGACCAGAAGCCGACCGTGGTTTCGATTGACCGCGACGGCGGCCTCTATATCGACGAAACCGAAATCAGCGACGCCGACCTTCCCAACCGCCTCGCTGAAATCGTTTCGGCCAATGCGGGCAAGGCGGAGCCGCCGCAAATCTTCCTGCGCGCCGACACGGGCCTCGACTATGGCCGCGTCATGCGTGTCATGGGCGAACTCAACCGCGCGGGCCTCAACAAAGTGGCGCTCGTCAGCACCGGCGGCAATGACAACGCCGTCACCAGCGGTTCAGAATAGGGGCCATAGGACCAGGCGATGGAACGCGCGGAGAAAATCGGCCTTGGCGTTGCGACGGCGGGACATGTCCTGCTGTTCGGCTTGCTGTCGGTCGGCTTCCTCGCCACCCCCAATCCGCTGAAGCTCAACTCCCCCCCCATGGACGTCAGCCTGGTGGACGAAGTGGACTTGAAGTCCATGGCGCCGCAGGTCTCGACCCAGCCTCCGCCGCCCAGCGTCGCGCCAGAGGAAGGTCCGACCGAGGACGCCGCCCCCGCGCCCGTTCCCGAACCAGCGCCCATGCCGGAACCGGAACCCCTCCCCGCTCCGCCACCGCCAAAGCCTGCGCCGCCGAAGCCAGCCGCGAAACCGGCGCCAAAGCCCACTCCTGCACCGCCCAAGAGGGATGTGCCCAAGGCCGCGCCCAAGCCCAAGCCCGCGCCTGAAAAGCCCGCTCAAAAGCCCGCCCCGCAGAAGCCCAAGCCTGCCGCCGTCGCGCCTGCGCCCGCCAAGGCGTCGCAAAAGCCCGCGCCCAAGGCGAAGGGGGACGCCCCGGCCCGCGCCTCCGGCCAAGGCAAGGCGGAAAAGCCCAAGGGCTCGCTGCTCGGCAAGGATTTCCTCAAGGGCATCGACGCCGAGTCCGACGCTCCGCGCAAACCCGCGCCCCCGCCAGCCGCCACCATGGGCCCGGCGCAGAAGGCCGCGCTCAATAATGTGATCAGCAATCAAATCTATCCGCACCTTCGGTTGCCATCGGGCGCTGATGTCGAATTGCTCGTCGCCCTCCTGGACGTAAAGCTGGACCGCAACGGGCGGGTGATAGGAAGGCCCGAAGTCATCGACGTCCAGGGGGTGAATGACAGCAATCGGCCCCAGGTTTCCGTTTACAAGGAACGGGCCATCCAGGCGGTCATGCAGGCATCCCCGTTCCAGAATCTGCCTGCCGAATATTATGACCAGTGGAACTGGCTCAAACCCCTCAGAGTCTATGCAAGGAAAGCGCGATGAAACGCTTCGGAATAACCGCACTGCTTGCCCTTTGCGCAGCCTTTGCCCCTCCCGCGCTCGCCCAGTTGTCCGTCGATGTGACGGGTGAGATCGACAGCAATCTGAAGATCGTCGTTCCCGCCCTGCCCGCGCAGGCGGAAGTTTCGACGCCGGCGGGTTCTTCGACCGAACTCGGCCGCAAGATCGCCGACGTGATCGCGACCGACCTCAAGGGCTCGGGCCTGTTCGATCCGTCGGGCCCCGGCGGCATCCCGGCCATTTCCTTCCCCGAAGTCACCAGCCCCGCTTATGACAAATGGGGCGCCTATCAGGCGTTGGTGCAAGGCTTCGTGCGCACGACCGGCGGAGAAGCCGACATCACTGTCGGCTGCTATCTCTATGACGTCGCGCTCAAACAGGAACTGACCCGCCAGGGCTATGTCGTCGCCCCGCGCGACTGGCGCCGGGCCGCACATAAATGCGCCGATGCCATCTATGCGCGCCTGTCGGGCGAAAGCCCCTTCTTCGACAGCCGGATCGCCTATATCGCGGAGAGCGGGCCGAAGGGGAACCGCACCAAGCGCCTCGCTATCATGGATTCGGACGGCGCGAACCACCGCTTCATCACCAACGGCCAGTCGATCGCGCTGACCCCGCGCTTCTCCCCCGATTACAAGTCGATCGTCTATGTGAGCTATCTCGGCAGCCGGGTGCGCATCTATGTCTATGACATTGGCAGCGGCCGTCAGAAGCTGGTGACGGAAAGCAACAACGCCACCTTCGCCCCGCGCTGGTCGCCCGATGGCCGCAACATCCTCTTTTCCATGGCCGCTGCGGGCAATACCGACATCTACCGTGTTTCGGCGCAGGGCGGCCAGCCTGTTCGCCTCACCACCGCACCCGGCATCGATGTCGGTGGCAGCTATTCGCCGGACGGCACGAAGATCGTCTTCGAAAGCGACCGTTCGGGCAGCCAGCAAATCTATGTCATGAACGCCGATGGCTCCGGCCAGCGCCGCATCAGCCATGGCGGCGGCCGCTATGCCACGCCCGAATGGAGCCCCCGCGGTGACCTGATCGCCTTCACCAAGATCAGCGGCGACTTCAAGATTGCGGTCATGACGCCGGACGGCGGCAATGAGCGCATCCTGACCAATGGCTGGCAGGATGAGCAGCCGACCTGGTCGCCCAACGGCCGCGTCCTGCAATATTTCCGCACCTCGCCCGGCCGCGACGGCTCCAGCCAGGTTTGGCAGGTCGATCTTACCGGCGTCAACGAACGCCGCATTCCCACGCCCTTGAGCGGCTCCGACCCCGCCTGGGGCCCGCTGCTTCCCTGATCCATCCCCTTTTAGGAGACCCTCATGAAACTCAATCGCCCCCTATTGATCGCCGTGTCCGTCCTGGCGCTCGCCGCCTGCGGCAAGAAGGCGCCCAAGGACCTTCCCCCGCCGCCCGCCGACACCAGCGCGCAGAGCGGAACCGGCACAGGTCCTGCCACGAGTGGCCCCACCAAGGGCAGCCAGGAGGATTTCGTCGCCTCCGT
This sequence comes from Sphingobium tyrosinilyticum, assembly GCF_042654265.1. Lineage (NCBI taxonomy): Bacteria > Pseudomonadati > Pseudomonadota > Alphaproteobacteria > Sphingomonadales > Sphingobiaceae > Sphingobium > Sphingobium tyrosinilyticum. The sequence goes on from NZ_JBHSFZ010000030.1 coordinate 82,087, forward strand.
TTCGTCGGACCGCATCTTCTTCGACACTGACCAATATGATGTCGATGCCCAGGACCAGCAGACTCTGCAGAGCCAGGCAGCCTGGCTGCAGCAGAACCCCAATGTCCGCGTCACGATCGAAGGCCATGCGGACGAGCGCGGCACCCGCGACTACAACATCGCTCTGGGCGAACGCCGCGCCAACGCCGCGAAAAACTACCTCGCCTCGCTGGGCATTGATCCCAGCCGCATCAACACGGTCAGCTACGGCAAGGAGCGTCCCGCCGCGCTCGGCTCGGACGAAGCCGCCTGGGCACAGAACCGCCGCGCGGTGACCGTCACGGTTCAATATTGAGCATTTCCATGTCAGGTGGCCCTCGCCTGACGGCCCGGAAAATGCAGCAGACACAGGAAATTTGAAGCCTTCGGGTCGCACCAATGCTTCAGGAGAGCCCGCCGGTCCCATGATCGGCGGGCTTTTTCCTGGCCCGAACGACCACCCGCGCTAGCTGCGCGATCGTCCCATAAGGAAAGCTCGCGAACTCGCTCATTGGCGATCAGCGATCAGTGATCAGTGATAGGCGCGGGCTGCTCAGTCCCAATAACACCGACAAGCGATACCCGCCATGCACTGCGACGGGCATTGGCCCAGCGTTAACGTCAGCCGAAACGAGCGATCATGACCGCTGTCGGCGCTCGGCAATCCGGCGGCCGAGAAGCTCCATCAGGTTGACGCTAATTTCGATCGCGGCATCTGGCACGCCGTCCAGCAATTCGCGCCGCAAGCCATCGAGCCGCTCCTTGATCCGCCCCGCTAATTCTCTTCCTGCCGGGGTGAAAGCGATGCGGTTCGATCTTTTGTCATCGGGATTGGGCAACCGCTCGACCAGCGCCATCGCCTCCAGCTGATCCAGCGTCCGCACCAGCGATGGCTGGGTAATTCCCAGCAATTCAGCCAGATCCGCCTGCCGTGCGTCCGGCCCCAGCCGCTCAAGATGGACCAGGCACCATCCCGCGCTGTTAGACACGCGAAATTCGGCCAACGCCTCGTCCGCCAGTCCACGCCAACTGCGAACCACCTGCGGCATCTTCTGCGTCAAAGACTGCGTAAGTTCCGACCGAGACATGATATTTAGATAGCCAACTAAATTAACCGTGTCAAAAAATCCCGTTTAAGTCGCTATTTCCTTTTCGCATTCAAATTCCGAGAGTTCCAAAACCCCCGGAATCCCGGATGTCAGGCCCTCTTCGTCCCTGAAAAGCCAGCCGCTCCAAAAGCGCCCAATTGCATCGTTCCGCTGATGCTATCGCCGCTAACCTCAGCCTCGCAATCCATGGTGATTGGCATCGGCATCGTCATGTTCATCTTCCAGGTCAGCTTGTTGCCGCTGACTTTCCCTTCGGCCACATCCAGCGATCCCATCATCCCAGCAAAGGTGCCATGGAAGCTGTCACCCGAACTGACGACCGTCAGCACGCCCTTCTGCTCACCCAGCGGCGTCTTCGCCACGCAATCATAGGCTCCATCGACACCAGCCATCGTCATTCTCCTTATCTGCCGTCAGTCGGCCAATGTGCCCATCTCGACCGGCAGGCCCACCGCGTCAAGCTGCGGCCGCACAAGCTTCGCATCGCCCACCACGACCCAGATCAGCCGATCCGGATTGATCGCCTCGCGCGCCGCCTTGTCCAGGTCTGCCGGAGTCATCGCCCGATAGATCGCCGGCAGCTTCTCATAAAAATCGTCGGGCCGCCCCAGCAGCCGGTTGCGCATCATCGCTCCCAGCAGATCGGACGAGGTCTCGAAACTCCCGGGCAGCGAGAGGATCTGACTATTGATCGTCTGGTTTCGCTCGGCCTGCGTCGTTCCCTTGCTCGTCAGGAAGTCGGCAATGTCCTTGCGCGCAGCGACGATGGACTCGCCCGTCTTGTCGGTCTGCACAGGCGCAAAGACCAGCAGCGGGATCGTCTCCTTGACGCCGGGCAGCGCGCTCCCCGCCGAATAGGCCCAACCTTTGGTCTCGCGCAGATCCATGATTAGGCGAGAGGTCGAACTGCCGCCCAACACCTCATTGGCGGTGATCAGCGTTACCGGATTGTCGGTTCCCTGCTTCCCTGTGAGCAGCCCGGCGAGGATCATCGACTGCGGGCTCTGTGGCTTGTCCACCAATATGATCCGCGACGGCCGCATCATCCGATCCGTCCGGAAGAGCTTGGTGCCCTTCGCGATCTTGGGCGCCTTCCAGTTGCCGAAGCGCTTCTCCAGCAGCGGCATCACATCGGCCAACGTGGCGTCGCCGGTCACGAAGATCGTCGCATTGTCCGGACGTAGCCACTTGTCGTGGAACGCGACCAAGTCCGCCCGCGTCACCGCCTTCACTCCGCTCTCCGTGCCAGAGCCCGTGAACGGGATGCCATAGGGATGCGCCTGCCCGTAAAGCAACGGCGGCAGCAGGCGTTGCGCGATCGGCATCGGTTCGGTCTTTTCCGCTGCGATCCGGGTCAGCAGCTGCCCGCGCAGGCGCTCCACCTCGGCGGGCGCGAAGGCGGGATTGCGGATCACATCGGCCAACAGTCCCAGCGATGCGTCGAGGTTGGGTTTGAGCGCATAAAGGCCGACATTGGTATTATCCATGCCATTGCCAGCGCTGATCGAAGCGCCCAGCCGCTCCTGCTCCTCGGCAATCTGGATCGAGCTGCGCGTCTTCGTGCCTTCATCGAGCAGCGCCGTGGCCAGCCCCGCCGTGCCCAGCTTCGCCTTGTCATCGGCCGCATTGCCCGCATCGAAGGACACCGAAACGCGGACCACCGGCACAGTCGCACGGCGCGCGAAGACCACTGGTATGCCGTTCTTCAGCGTCGCATGCTCAACCACGGGAAATTCCAGATCCTTGACCGGCTCGATCGCCGGCTCCGCGACTTTGGTAGGCGGTGGCGGCGTGACGGCAACCGGCGCGGGTTTCTTGGGATCGCGAAAATAGGCGGGATGATGGGTCGCATTGCCCGCCAGCGCATTATCCTCGGGCGAACGCTCACCGGGCGCGACCGTTAACCGGAACACCGGCCGTCCCAGCCATTTGCGCGCAGCTTGGGTCACCGACTGCGGCGTGGCAGTCGCGTAGAGCGCGAGGTCCTTCTTATATTTTTCAGGGTCATTTGAATAGACCGCGCCCTCCGCCAGCGTCACCGCCTTACCGCTGAAGCCGCCAACCTTCTCCAAGCTCCCGATGGTGCCTGAAAGCTGCTGGGTAGCGGCGCGCTGCACTTCGTCGCTCGTCGGTCCCTTGGCAAGATAGTCGGCGAGCAGCTGATCAAGTCGTCGGCCCACGGCCACAGCATCCTGGCCCGGCTTCACATCGACCGTGATCTCCGCGATCGAGAGCTTTTCAAAGGGCTGGATGCTCGCCTTGACGCCAACAGCAACCTTCTCTCCCCGCACCAAGATATTGTCGAGGCGAGAGGATTTGAGGCCGCCAAATACCGCCATGGCAAGGTCAAGCTGAGGCAGCTCCGCCGAATTGACGCCGGGGACGATCCAGTTGCGATAGAGCCGGGTGGCGGCGACATTGTCGTGCATCACCTTCTCGACGTCCTTGTCGAGCGTCGGAACCGTCGCATCGACATCCTTAGGCGCGGGACCAGCCGCGATTTTGCCGAACCACTTCTCGACCTTCGCCTTTGCAGTGGGGACGTCAATGTCCCCGGCAAGGACCAACACGGCATTATTGGGGCCGTAATGCGTCTTGAACCAATTCTGCACATCGGAAAGGCTGGCCGCGTTCAGATCCGCCATCGAGCCAATCGTCGAGTGGCGATAGGGATGCCCGTCCGGCAGCATGGCGGCGAGCTGGGCATATTCGACGAGGCCATAGGGCTCATTCTCGCCCATCCGCTTTTCATTCTGGACGACACCGCGCTGGGTATCGAGCTTGGTCTGGGTGACAGCCCCTAACAGATGGCCCATCCGGTCGGCTTCGAGGAACAGCGCCCGATCGAGCGCGCCTGTCGGCACCGTCTCGAAATAGTTGGTGCGATCAAACCAGGTGGTGCCATTCCAATCGGTCGCGCCGATATCCTCCAGCCGCCCGAAGAAGGGGCCGTCCGCATTTTCCGATCCATAGAACATGAGATGCTCGAAAAGATGGGCGAAGCCGGTCTTCCCCTGCGGCTCGAAACGCGACCCGACATGATACCAGATCGAAACAGCCACTACGGGAGCCTTGCGATCGGTATGGACGATGACGCGCAGCCCGTTTTCAAGCGTGAACTGCTGATAGGGAATATCGACCGCCGAGATCAGGCTGGAGAGCGGGGCAGGCGCAGCTACCCCGGGCGCGGCAATGGCAGGCGCCATCGGTGCGAGCGCGAGAGAGGACAAGCCAAGCGCCAGCATCAGCCGGCGCGAGAGAGGAGGAAGAGTCATCAGCGCCTCATGAAATCAGTGGCATGCGGCCGCACGCCAGATATGGGCGCAGCATAGCGGGGCGTTTTAGGCACGCAATACGCATTCCGCTGGACAGGGGAGCGTCGCACGATAACCTCATGATCCGACAAGAGAGAGGGTGAAACCTGATGGGTGTGCGCTGCTGCCTGATTTCCGCTTGTGCGCTCTCCCTCCTTATCTCCGGCCCAGCCCCTGCAGCCAAGGATGAGCCGCCTGCCCTCTCCAGCGGCGAGATGCGCGCAGATGTGGGGTTTCTGGCCGACGATCTGCTGGAAGGGAGGGACGCAGGAACGCGCGGCTATGACCTTGCCGCCCGCTATGTCGCTGCGCGGTTCGAAGCTCTGGGCTTGCAGCAGGCTTTGCCGGGAAGCTGGTATCAGCCCGTGACGCTCACCATCGCCGAACTCGACAAGGATGTGCCGCCATCGCTCACCATCGGCGGCAGACGGTTCAACAATGGCGACGACGTCGTCATTAGCGCCTTTGGTCGCGAGCCCGGGCAAAGCATAGAAGCGCAGGCGGTGTTTGTCGGCCACGGCGTCGCGTCAGTGCGCGAGAAGATTGACGATTATGCCGGGCTGGACCTCAAGGGAAAATTCGCGGTCGCGCTTTCCGGCGCGCCAACAGGGTTGCCGAGCGAAATAGGCGCGCATCTGGCGGCGGAGAAGGTGATGGCTGCGCAGGCGGCAGGCGCGATCGGTCTCATCACCATCCCCAGCGAGAATCAGTTGGCGCGCGTTCCCTGGGCTAGGCTGCGCGAGCGAGGGGGCGACCCTGCAGTCAGTTGGGCGGATGTGGATGGGCGGAGCTTTAGCCGGACTCCAGCCGTCGTCGCGAGCGCCTATGCCAATGGCGCGGCGGCCGAGGCTTTGCTGGCGGGGGCGGGGTCGTCCTTGGAGATAGTCCGGAAGCAGGCGGCGAAAGGCATGCGGATGAAGGGCTTTCCGCTTCGGCCGACGGTGCGGTTGGAACGAAGCAACCGGGTCAGGACTACCGCAAGCCGCAATGTGCTCGCTCTGTTGCCGGGGTCTGACCCTGCACTGGCGAAGGAATATGTGCTGCTGATGGCCCATCTCGACCATCTGGGCATTCGGCCGGGAGCCAAGGGACAGGACAAGATCTATAACGGCGCGATGGACAACGCGGCTGGCGTCGCGACCATGCTGGCGGTGGCCAAGGTCTTTGCGCAAGAGGGCAAGCGGCCGCGGCGGTCTATCCTGTTTGCTGCGGTGACGGCGGAGGAAGACGGGCTGCTCGGTTCGCAGTTCCTGGCGAAGCATCCGGTGACGCCCAGCGGCGGGCGAATGGTGGCCGTGGTCAATCTCGACATGCCGATCCTGACCTATGATTTTAAGGATGTGATAGCCTTTGGCGCTGAACATTCGACGCTGGGGCCGATTGTCCGGAAGGCGGCCGAGCAATCGGGCATCACCTTGTCGCGGGACCCGCTGCCGGATGAGGGGCTGTTCACGCGGTCGGACCATTATCGCTTCGTGCAAGAAGGGGTTCCCGCCGTCTTCCTGATGACGGGCTTTGCCGGACAGGGGCGAGAGGCTTTCAGGCATTTTTTGAAGACGGATTACCATCAGCCGTCCGATCAGATGAGCTTGCCTTTCCATTGGGAGGCGGCGGCGAAATTCGCGCGGGTGAATTATGCGATTGCCCGGGAAATCGCCGATTCTGATGAAGCGCCGCGATGGTATTTGGGGGATTTTTTTGGGGATGAATTTGCGCCGGCGGCGGAGAAGGCGGCGAAACCGTCAATAAAATAGAGAATTGAAAAGCTTTTTGGAGAAGCGCCCCTTGTGTGTCTTTTTAGCAACACTACATGGCTGACATCATAGACCCCGAGAGGATGGCATGAACCTCGAGAAATTCACTGACCGCGCCAAGGGCTTCTTGCAATCGGCGCAGACCGTCGCGATCCGGATGAGCCATCAGCGGATCAGCCCGGAGCATCTCCTGAAAGCGCTGCTGGAGGACAGCCAAGGCATGGCGTCTGGCCTGATCAAGGCTGCGGGCGGCGACCCGGCGGTGGCGGTGCGCGAGACCGACTCGGCGCTGGCCAAAGTGCCGGCAGTATCGGGCAGCGGGGCGCAGCAGACGCCGGGGCTGGACAATGACGCGGTGCGGGTGCTTGACAGCGCGGAGCAGGTCGCGGCCAAGGCGGGGGACAGCTTCGTCACCGTCGAGCGGCTGTTGCTGGCGCTTACCCTTGCGACCACGACGGCGGCGGGCAAGGCTTTGGCGGCGGCGGGCGTGAAGGCGGAAGGCCTGAACGCGGCGATCAATAATCTGCGCGGTGGCCGCACGGCCGATACGGTGGGTGCGGAGGATCGCTATGACGCGCTGAAGAAGTTCGCGCGCGACCTCACCGAAGCGGCGCGGGAAGGGAAGCTGGACCCGGTCATCGGGCGTGATGAGGAGATCCGGCGCACGATCCAGATCCTGGCGCGGCGGACAAAGAACAACCCTGTGCTGATCGGCGACCCTGGCGTCGGCAAGACCGCCATTGCGGAGGGCCTGGCGCTGCGCATCGCCAATGGCGACGTGCCCGACACGCTGAAGGACCGCACGCTGATGGCGCTCGACATGGGAAGCCTGATCGCGGGCGCCAAATATCGCGGCGAGTTCGAGGAACGGCTGAAAGGCGTGCTGGACGAGGTGAAGGGCGCGGAAGGCCAGATCGTCCTGTTCATCGACGAGATGCACACGCTTATCGGCGCGGGGAAGTCCGAAGGCGCGATGGACGCGGGCAACCTGCTGAAGCCCGCCCTCGCGCGCGGCGAACTGCATTGCATCGGCGCAACGACGCTCGATGAATATCGCAAATATGTGGAGAAGGACCCGGCCCTCCAGCGGCGCTTCCAGCCTGTCTTCGTGGGCGAACCGACGGTGGAGGACACCATCTCCATCCTGCGCGGCCTGAAGGAAAAATATGAGCTGCACCATGGCGTGCGGATCACCGATGGCGCGATCGTCAGCGCGGCGACGCTCAGCAACCGCTACATCACAGACCGTTTCCTGCCGGACAAGGCGATCGACCTGATGGACGAGGCCGCGAGCCGCCTGCGCATGGAGGTGGAGAGTAAGCCTGAAGAGATCGAAAATCTCGACCGGCGGATCATCCAGTTGAAGATCGAGCGCGAGGCGTTGAAGAAAGAGACCGACAAGGCGTCGAAGGACCGGCTGGCCGCGCTGGAGGAGGATCTTGCCAATCTGGAACAACAGTCGGCGGCGCTGACCCAGCGCTGGCAGGCGGAAAAAGACAAGATCGCGGGCGAGAGCAAGCTGAAGGAACAGCTGGACGCCGCCCGCGTCGAACTGGAGCAGGCGCAGCGGGCGGGCGACCTCGCAAAAGCGGGCGAACTGGCGTACGGGCGCATCCCGGAGCTGGAGCGGAAGATCGCCGAAGTGGAAGGCGCTACAGAAGACGCGATGCTGCGCGAGGAAGTGACGAGCGAGGACATCGCTTCGGTCGTGTCGCGCTGGACGGGCATTCCGGTCGATAAGATGATGGAAGGCGAGCGCGAGAAGCTGCTCGCCATGGAGGAAGAGCTTGGCAAGCGCGTCATCGGGCAGGCCGACGCGGTGAAGGCCGTGGCGACCGCCGTGCGCCGGTCCCGCGCGGGCTTGCAGGATCCGAACCGGCCGCTTGGCTCCTTCCTGTTCCTGGGCCCGACGGGCGTCGGCAAGACGGAATTGACCAAGGCGCTCGCCGGGTTCCTGTTCGACGACGACAGCGCGATGGTGCGCATCGACATGAGCGAGTTCATGGAGAAGCACAGCGTCGCCCGCCTCATCGGCGCGCCTCCGGGCTATGTCGGCTATGAGGAAGGCGGCGTGCTGACCGAAGCGGTCCGGCGGCGGCCTTATCAGGTCGTGCTGTTCGACGAGGTTGAGAAGGCGCATGGCGATGTGTTCAACGTGCTGCTGCAGGTGCTGGACGATGGCCGGCTGACCGATGGGCAAGGCCGGACGGTGGACTTCACCAACACGATCATCGTGCTGACGTCGAACCTGGGCAGCCAGTTCATCGCCAGCCTTGCCGACGACGAGCCGGTGGAGAAGGTCGAGGATCAGGTGATGGACATCGTCCGGGCGCATTTCCGGCCGGAGTTCCTGAACCGGCTGGATGAGGTGATCCTGTTCCATCGCCTAGGCGCAAGCCATATGGCCCCGATCGTCGATATCCAGGTCGGCCGGGTGCAGAAACTGCTCAAGGACCGCAAGGTGGTGCTGGACCTGACGGACGGCGCGCGGGCGTGGCTCGGGCGGGTCGGTTATGATCCGGTCTATGGCGCGCGGCCGCTGAAGCGGGCGGTGCAGCGCTATCTGCAGGACCCGCTGGCCGACCTGATCCTGCGCGGTGAAGTGCCCGATGGGTCGCGGGTGAAGGTGGATGAAGGCGATGGGGCGCTTCAGTTAACTGTGGGGTGACGGCCATACACGACTCCCCTTCAGGTGCGGGGACTTAAGCACGTAAAAAGGGGCGCCGGAATGACCGGCGCCCCTCCCCTTTTTAGCCCTGATCGCTTCGATCAGAAGTTGGCTGTGACGCCCAGACGGTAGGCGCGGCCGTAGATGCCGGTGCCGCCCTGAACCGGGTTGTAGTTGTTCGCGCCATAGGTGACCGGATCGATCGGCGGCAGATCGTCAAAGACATTGAGCACGTTCAGATAGAGCGTGAAATTGTCGTTGAGCTTGTAGCTGGTGGTGAGATCGACGGTGATATAGTCGTCCACGTTGCACTTGACGAACTGCGGCGAAAGCATGCCGCAACCGCCCGACGCTCCGGGGCCTTCGACGTCTTCTGCCGACAGATTATAGCCGCCGAAAAATTCCGCCGTCGCCGAAATAGTCCACTTGTTCCATTCCAGCGTGTTGGTCCAGCTGCCGTGCCATTCGGGCGTCCCGGAACCAGCCGTCAGGCTGTAATTGCCGATCGTCCCTTCATAGCTTTCGCGGCTGCCGTCGGCGAAGGTCGTGTCCAGATTGATGATGTAGGTCGCCTCCACCGAGCTGGTGAAACGAACATCGCCAAAGTTGAACCGCCCGGTCGCGGCAAAGTCCAGACCTTCGGACCGGATCGTGTTGGCGTTGATAAGCGGCGCCTGGACATAGGCCACGCGCGGCAGGACACCGGGATTTTGCGGATCGGGGGAGTCCTGGATGATGTTGTACCCCGCCGGGATCGCCTGGCCCGAATAATAGGCTGCCAAAGCCGGGCCGAACGGCGCGGGGATGATCGCGCCCTTCTTCTTGATGTTGTAATAATCGACGCTGAGGCGGATGTTACGCGTCGGTTCGAAGATGACGCCCGCCGTCCAGCTGGTCGATTTTTCCGGCTTCAGATCCGGGCTGGCGAGCTGGGTCTGACCATAGCTGCTGGAGCTGAGATAGGTCGGGCAGCTGGTGAAGGTCGCCCGCGTGCAGCCAAATTGCGCCAGATAGGATTCCGGGAAGGTCGATGCCGTGTTGTTGACGAAGCCCGTCGTCGGCAGCGCGTTGGCTTCCGCGAAGCTGGGGATGCGGAAGCCGCGTGACCAGGTGCCGCGCAGCGTCAGCGCATCGATCGGCTTGTAGCGGAAACCGACCTTCGGCGAGAAAGCGTCCTGCCCGCTGTTATAATTATCGTAGCGACCCGAGGCGTTGACTTCGAAGCCTTCGAAGGCGGGGACGTTCAGTTCGACGAAGCCCGAACGAACGACGCGCTCACCCTTCGTGCCGAAGGCATTCAGGACGAAATAGCGCTGCGTAGGCCCGGCAAAGTCGGCGTTGGCGCTAGGCGCATCGATCGATTCCAGGCGAATCTGACCACCGAAGCCGAGCTGGACCGGCCCAGCAGGCAATTCGAACAGCGTGCCGTTGAAGCTTATCTGTGCGGCATAAAGTTCGGATTTCGACTTGGTGATATTGTCCGGGGACAGATAATCGAGCACCGCCTGGCTGTTCGACAGCGGATTGACGAAATTATAGCTGCCGTCGGCGACCACATTCAGCAGGTTCTGGATATAGACATAGCCCGTCGATGTGCGGGTAAGGTCGGTGACCATGCCGACAATGTCCGCCGCGAAATTCCAATTGTCGGTGACCGGCCCCGCGATGGAGAAAGCCCCGCGATAGGTGCGGCTGATCGTTTCGTTAAATTCGGTCAGATTGGGAATGCGGCCGAGGATTCGGGCCTGCAGCCCCTGCGCGGCAAACGGGTTGTTGGGGTTGAGCGTGCCGTTGGTGGCGTCGCAGTTCGGCTGGGGCAGGCCATTGACCAGCGGGCACACATAGACCGGCAGCGCCAGCGCAAAGGAGCCGGGCGCGTTGGGCGGGCCGCTGTTATAGGTGCTGAAGCGTGGGAAGGCGATGCCGGCCGGGCCGTTGGCGCGGATCGTCGCCGGTTCGCCGCTGTAGCTGACCTTACTCTGCAGATAATTGGCGGTGAATGACGCTTCGATGTCGTCGGTGACGGCGACGGTCGCCTTGAGCGCGCCGCCGAAGCGTTCGATCCGTGGCGAGATGACGCCATATTGCCGCACCAGATCGCCTTGGCAGACCGTCGTGGGCGCAAAGGCATTCTGGTCGGTGTCCGCCAGTTCAGCCGCGGTCAGGGTGTAAGGCGTCTCTCCGGCAATACAGCCTGCGGCGGGATTGAGGAACTGATAGCGGCCGAGCGGATCGTCGAGCGCGCTGTTGGAGTCGGTCGGCGCGACGAAGAAGGTGGTGGCGAAGGAGCGGCGGTCGCTCGTCCCCGTTGCGTCGGCCCAGCCGACATAGCCGGTGCTCGACGGGTTGATCGAACCGCCATTGGGCCCGACCTGCGGACCGCAGACGCCATCGCGACAAATGCCCGACTGGTCCTGCGAATTATAGGGATAAGGCCGGTCGCGGTTGTAGAGGGCGTTCTGGCGATACCAGAAGCCGCTGGCGTAGATATTATAGCCGTCACGGCCAAGGTCGCCGGTGCCGACCGTCAGGGTAGCGCGGTAATTTTCGCCGTCGCCCCGTTCGGTGATGCCGGCTTCGACACGCCCGCCAATCCCCTTGAATTGCTTTTTGGTGATGACGTTGATGACGCCTGCGATGGCGTCTGCGCCATAGGTGGACGACGCGCCATCGCGCAGCACTTCGACGCGATCGACGATGTCGTCCGGAATGGTGTTCAGATCGACGAAGTTGCGGGTCGCGTCATCCGCCAGCGGATAATAAGCGGCGCGCTGGCCGTCGAACAGGACCAGGGTCGAGCTGGTGGTGAGGCCGCGCAGCGAGACCGCGGACGCACCTGCCGCGAACGCGCCATTGGCCGAGAAGCTGTTGGTGAGCGCCGCGCCGTTGTTCGACGAGATGCGCTGCAGCGCTTCCTGCGTGGTCTGGATACCCCGCTGTTCCAGCGATTCGGAGGTCAGGACCGAGACGGGCGAAGGCGTGTTGTTCACGTCCTGGCGCAGGATCGACCCGGTAACGATGATGGTGGCCTCAGGCTCTTCAGCCACGGTGCCTGCGGGAGTGTCCTGCGCGA
>NZ_JBHSFZ010000030.1:94118-189500 GCF_042654265.1 Sphingobium tyrosinilyticum
GCGCCCGCATATGCAAGCGCCTGCAGCGCCGCGCTTCCGCGCAGCCACGAATTGTTCGAGAGTGTCTTCACAGTCCAGTCCCTTGCTCTGGAGCGACGCAGGCGCAGCCCACGTCCTTCGCTTTTCGACGCATGAAGAGGGGCGTTAGGAGCCCGACAGCAAACCCCTCTTCATCCGTGCCGCATCAGTCTGCGCAGTCGTTTTAAGAGTGTAAAGCAATGTTGCTGGCGGCGGTTAAATTTGCTGTTGCACTGTCGTAAATTTGCCACATCGACTAGAAACGGGACTTTTACGACCGTTTAATAACATTGTTACAGCGCTGCGAAAGCCCGCAGAACTTTGCTGCGGGCAGCGCGCGGGCGGAAGGGGATAAGTTGCGCGGAGGCAATAGGGGTCAGCGAGCAGGCATGCGCCCGGCGACAAAGACGCGGGTGATGCGCGACTCGTTTCTGCGTAGTCCCGAGGGGAAATCAGGGCTGAAAGACGGCGCTGCCAGCAGGCGCGGCGTAGCGCTAGCCTTTTCAGTGCGGGGCGCGGGCCTTAAGTTCGGCCTGGGCGGAAGCTTCGGCGCTGGCATAGGGTTCCTGGCGCGCGATGCTCCAATAGCGCAGGTCATCGAGCGGAATCTTCTGGCCAGTGACGGCGCAGACGACATGGTCGCCCGCCTGCAGCACGCGGAAGCTGTAGGCCATATAATGCAGCCGGGCCGGGCGATCACGGTTGGACATCAGCATGGGATCAGGCGGCCTTTTTCGCTTTTCGGCGGCATCAGGAAAAAAGGTCCTGCTGCCGGGTTTCCCCGCTCTCCTGCGGTTTGCGGGCGGGACGGGATGAAGGGGATATAGCTTGGCTTGGCGGCTTCTCAAGGGGTGTTGGGGGTGAGCCGCCCTCTATCACTGCCCCTACCGCGCCATCGGCGAAATGGAGCGAGACGGCCCCTGCCGCGCGGGCGTCGGCGGTGGTCTTGACGAGGCGATCCCCGGCCATGACGCGCGCGAAGCCGCGCTGGAGGGGAAGGTCGGGATTGACCGAGACGAACAGGCGCGAGAGCCGGTCAAAGGCCGTGGCGCGGTCATGGAAAACGCGGGTGAGATAATCCGGGCGAAGGCGGAGGCGGTCGAGCCGTTCCTTGGCCCGGTTCAGATATTGCTGGAGGAGCGCGGGACGAAGCGCACCGCCGGCCTGCCCCAGATGCCCGCGCGCGTCGGCGAGGCGGTGGCGCAGGCAGTTGCCTAGATTGTCGGAGAGCTGGTCGAGCCGCTGCCGCTGCGGCGCGAGCAGCGTGTCTGGCGTGGGCATGAGGCGAGCCTGCATGTCGAGCCGCTCGCGCGCCTGCGCAGCGCCGCGCCGAACTGCGCGGTTCATGCGCAGACCCTGCTCGGTCAGCATCGCGATCAGATCGGCGCGGACCGGGACCGCCATTTCGGCGGCGGCGGTCGGTGTGGGCGCACGCATGTCGGCGGCATGATCGCATAGCGTGGTGTCGGTTTCATGACCGACCGCCGAGATGATCGGGATCGAACATTCGGCGACGGCGCGGACGACGGTTTCCTCGTTGAAGCTCCACAGATCCTCAATCGAGCCGCCGCCGCGCGCGACGATGACGAGGTCGGGCCGGGGGTGCGGGCCGCCGGCCTTCATGTCAGAAAAGCCGCGCACGGCGCGGGCGACCTGTTCGGCCGCCCCCTGTCCCTGCACCAGCACGGGCCAGAGCAGGACGTTGGTGGGGCAGCGATCCTCCAGGCGATGCAATATGTCGCGGATGACCGCGCCGGTGGGCGAGGTCACGACGCCGATGGTGCGCGGCATGAAGGGCAGGCGGCGTTTGCGGTCGCGGTCGAAAAGCCCCTCGGCAGCGAGCTTCTGCTTCAACTTTTCGAGCAACGCCATCAGCGCGCCTTCGCCCGCCAGTTCCATCCGCTCTATGACGATCTGATATTTGGAGCGGCCGGGGTAGGTGGTGAGCTTGCCGGTCGCGATCACCTCTACCCCATCCTGCGGGGCGAACGGCAGGCGCGCGGCTCCGCCCTTCCACATCACGCCGTCGATCACGGCATTGTCGTCCTTGAGGCAGAGATAAAGATGGCCGGAAGCCGCGCGCTTGAAGCCGGAGATTTCGCCGCGCAGGCGGACATAGCCGAAGCGGTCCTCGACCGTGCGCTTCAATATGGCCGACAATTCGCTCACCGAGAGCGGCGGCGCGTTGTCGCCCGCCCTTTCCTCCGCTAACAGGCGGCCCGACGCATCGAAACCAGCTTCATATTCCGGGGACATGGGCGAAATGAACATCCTTCTGTTGGGCAGCGGCGGCCGCGAACATGCTTTGGCCTGGAAGCTGGCGCAATCGCCAAGCCTCAAGACCCTTTATGCAGCGCCCGGCAACCCCGGCATAGCCCAGCATGCGACCTTGGTCGATCTGGATGTCACGGATCATCGCGCCGTGGTGGATTTCTGCCTGCGCCATGCGATCGGGCTGGTGGTGATCGGGCCGGAAGCGCCGCTGGTCGATGGCCTCGCCGACAATCTTCGGGTGAAGGGCTATCCGGTGTTCGGGCCCGGCAAGAAGGCGGCGCAGTTGGAAGGCTCGAAGGGCTTCACCAAGGACCTGTGCAAGCGGGCGAATATCCCGACCGCAGGATATGAGCGCGTTCACAGCAAGGATGGCGCGATCGCGGCGTTGGAAGATTTTGGCCTGCCGGTAGTGATCAAGGCCGATGGCCTGGCCGCTGGCAAGGGCGTCATCATCGCGGAAACGCGGGATGAGGCGCTGAAGGCGCTCGACACCATGTTTTCCGGTGCGTTCGGCGCAGCAGGCGAAGAAGTGGTGCTGGAAGAATTCATGCGCGGCGAGGAAGCGAGCTTTTTCGCGCTCACCGATGGCAGCGCGATCCTGCCCTTTGGCTCCGCGCAGGACCATAAGCGCGTGGGCGACGGCGACACCGGCCCCAATACCGGCGGCATGGGCGCATACAGCCCCGCGCGCGTGCTGACGCCTGAACTGGAAGCCGAAGTCATCGAAAAGATCATCCGGCCGACCGTCGATACGCTGGCGGCGGAAGGGACGCCTTATACAGGCGTTCTTTATGCGGGGCTGATGCTGACGGACGAAGGCCCGAAGCTGATCGAATATAATGCGCGCTTTGGCGACCCGGAATGCCAGGTGCTGATGTTGCGCTTCGACGGCGATCTGGTCGAACTGCTGCTCGCGGTGGCCGAGGGGCGGCTGGCGGAGCAGGGTCCGGTGCAGCTGGCCGATCGGACGGCGCTAACCGTGGTGATGGCGGCGAAGGGCTATCCGGGAACGCCGGAAAAGGGTGGCGCGATTGGCGGCATCGAGGCGGCGGAAGCGGGCGGCGCGCGAGTCTTCCACGCAGGGACGGTGGGGAAGGACGGCAAGCTGGTCGCCAATGGCGGGCGGGTGCTGAACGTGACCGCGAGCGGCAGCAGCGTCGGCGAGGCGCAGGCGGCAGCCTACCAGGCCGTGGATGCGATCGATTTCCCCAGCGGTTTCTGCCGCCGGGACATTGGCTGGCGCGAAGTGGAGCGGGAGGGGCGCTGACGCTCTTGCCGGAACAGGCGGCACTCCCCTAGATAATGGGACGAAACAGGGAGGACGGATTGATGCAGCAGTTTTTCATTGATTATGGCCTGTGGCTGCTGATCGCGCTGCTGATCCTGATCGGCGTCGTCTTCCTGCTGGCTGGCCGCAAGAAGACCGTTGATGTGGTTCAGGCCGAGCGGCCGGTGGAAGTCGAGCCGCGGGACGTCACTCCATCAGCAGCCGTCGCTGCGGCGGTTGCGGCTGAGCCGATTATGCCGGTCGCCGAGGCCGCGCCCGCGCCCGTCGCTGTGGAGCCGACCCCTCCTGCTCCCGCGTCGGCCGATGCGCGCGACGATCTGCTGAAGCTAAAGGGCGTCGGGCCCAAGCTCAACCTGCTGCTGATCGAGTTGGGCGTCACCCGCTATGCCCAGATCGCAAGCTGGACCGATGCCGATCTGGCCGCGATCGACGCGAAACTCGGCAATTTCAAGGGGCGGCCCGTGCGCGATCAGTGGATCGATCAGGCGAAATATCTCGCCGCCGGGGATCAGGCCGGGTTCGAGGCGAAGTACGGGAAGCTTTAAGAGCCTCTGACATTCGGCCACTACGCGCTTCATTCGCGCCGGGCGACGGGAAGAATCGGAGCAGGTCGCCTCTGCATCTTTGTGCACGCGAGGCCCATGGGGCCTTTCCCGCTTCCTTTCGCTCTAGCCGCGTCCCAGCAGTTCTCGGGCGCGGGGGGCGAGGCGATCGGTTGCTGCGGCATGGATGCCGGGGGCGGTGCAGAGTAGGCCGAAGGCGGTGGGCTCCGGGCGGTTGAAGGATAGAGGATCGCCGAGCGCGTCGGTGACGGTGGCCCCTGCTTCCTGCGCGATCAGCGCAGCGGCGGCCACGTCCCATTCATTGCCCCAGCGAACGGTGGCGACGATGTCGGCTTCATCGGCGGCGACCATGGCCATGCGAAGAGCGATGCTGTTCGGCTTGTGCACGGCGATGAGGTCGCGATCGTGCCGGGGGAGCTGGTCGGCAGGGACGCGCGCGCCGGGCAAGATTGCGCGGGAACCTGCTCGCAGCGTGCGGCCATTGCGGGTGGCCCCCTCCCCCGACTGGGCGAGCCAGAGTTCGTTGCGGGCGGGGGCTGCAAGGATGCCGATGCGCACCGCGCCATGTTCGACCAGCGCGACGGAGACAGCCCAGCCTGGACGGCCACGCAGATAGTCGCGGGTGCCGTCGATCGGATCAACCACCCAGACGCGGGCGAGGTCGAGCCGGTGGACCGTGTCGGCGGTTTCCTCCGACAGCCAGCCGGCGGTGGGATCGATGAGGCTGAGGCTCTGGCGCAGCATCTCGTCGATTTCGAGATCGGCTTCGCAGACGGGATGGCCGGGAACTTTTTCCCACTGGCGCACTTGCGTCTGGCCGCCCGCCCAGAGGGTGAGCGCGCGGTCTGCGGCGTCCGAAACCGCGCCTACCAGAGCGCGCAGGTCGATGTCAGCCCCCGGCAACGGTCATCCCGTCGATGCGGATGGTGGGCACGTTCATGCCATAGCGGAAGACGAGGTCGTTCGCGGGCACCAAGGCGCGGAACATGTCCTTCAGATTGCTGGCGATGGTGATTTCCGAAACAGGGCCGGTGATCGCGCCATCCTCGATCAGGAAACCGGCCGCGCCCCGGCTGTAATCGCCCGTGACCCCATTGACGCCCATGCCGATGAGTTCGGTGACGTAGATGCCGCGCTTGATGTCGGCCATCAGTTCCGTGGGCGCGGCGCTGCCCGGCTCCATATGCACGTTGGTGACGCCTGCGCCGGGCGCGCCGCTGCCGCCACGGCTGGCGTGGCCGGTGGGTTCCAGGCCAAGCTGGCGGGCGGAGGCGCTGTCCATCAGCCAACCGGTCAGCACGCCCTTGTCGATGAGGGCGCGGCGGGCGACGGGGAGCCCTTCGCCATCGAAGGGACGCGAGCGCATGCCGCGCGGGCGAAGCGGATCGTCGATGATGGTGATGGCGCTGTCGAACAGGGTTTCGCCAAGCGAATCCAGCAGGAAGCTGGAACGGCGGGCGATAGCCGGGCCGACCATGCCGCCGATCAGATGACCAAGCACGCTGGAGCCGATGCGCGGGTCGAAGAGGATGGGGAGGACGCCGCTTTCGACCTTCGCAGGATTGAGGCGCGCGACGGCGCGTTCGCCCGCGCGGGCCCCGATGGCGGCGGGGTCTTCAAGATCATCGAGATGGCGGACGCTGTGGCTGGCATGGTCGCGCTGCATGTCCGCGCCGCTGCCCGCCAGCACGCTGGCCCAGGTAGAGTGGCTGGTGCCCGCATAGGCACCCGCAAAGCCGTGGCTGGTGGCAAGGGCGACCTGGCTGCGGCCATTGGATGCGCCGCCGCCTTCGCTGTTGGTGACGCCGGAGATGGCGCGGGCGGCTTCCTCGACGACAAGGGCGCGTTCGCGCAGCAAGGCGGGTTCGGGATCGCTCGGGTCGGCTAGGTCTAGCGCGGGGAGTGTGCCGCGCAGCAGGCGGTCCTGAGGGGCGAGCCCGGCATAGGGGTCCTCCGGCGCCTCGCGCGCCATGGCGATGCAGCGATCGACGAGCGTGCCAAGGGTCGCGGGGTTCATGTCCGACGCGGCGATGCTGGCGGACCGCTGGCCGATGAAGACGCGCAGGCCGATCTCCTCGCCTTCCGAACGCTCGACATCTTCCAGCGCGCCCAGGCGCACCGCGACGGTGGTCGAGGCATTGCAGGCATAGATGGCGTCGGCAGCATCGGCCCCTGCCCTGCGCGCAGCGCTCACCAGATCCTGCGCGCGGGACTGGGCTACTTCGAGGCTGAGCATGGGTGCGGGGCGTTCCTGCTAAGGGTGGGGATTGGGCCTTACGCGCTTGCTCCTGCGGGGGCAACCTGCGCATCGGCCCAATGTTTGAGCAGATGATAGGCGACCGCCATGGGCGGTGGGCAGTTGAAGCGCGCGCCGGGCTGAGACGCCAGAGCCGCGCGGACATCATCGGCGTCGCACCAGATCGCCTCCGCAATCTCCGTCTCGTCGAGAGTCAGCTTATCGTCGTCTGCTTGGGCCATGCAGGCGATCATCAGTGATGAGGGGAAAGGCCAAGGCTGGCTGATCACATAGCGGATGGAGCGGACGACAAGACCTGCCTCCTCCTTGACCTCGCGCGCGACCGCTTCCTCGATCGTTTCGCCGGGTTCGATGAAGCCGGCGAGGGCGGAGTAGAAGCCTTCGGGCCAGCTATGCTGACGGCCGAGCAGGACGCGGCCGTCATGTTCAGCGAGCATGATGACGACCGGATCGACGCGGGGGAAATGTTCGGCGTCGCAGGAGCCGCAACGGCGCGCCCAGCCCGCTTTTTCCGGCTTGGTTGCCGAACCGCAGACCGAGCAGAAAGGATGGCGGCCGTGCCAGTGGACGAGGCTGCGCGCGGCGCCATATAGGGCGACCTCGTCCGCGGGGACTTCGTTGGCGATGGTGCGGCTGCGTGGGCTGGGCACGAAATTCGCGCCGCTTTCCTCGGTGAGACGGGCGAAGATAGGGCGCTGACTGTCGTCGAGACCAAGGAGAAGATGGTCCTCGATCCGGGCGTCCGGCAAAATCGGTTCCATCAGCAGATGGCCATCCTGGGTGACGGGGTCGAGCCCGTCCAGAACGAGGCAGCGGGCTTCCGGCGACGCGAGGGCCTGCGCCACAAGATCGGGGTTCACGCGAATATGGTCGGCCCGGTCGAGCCGCCCCCCGGCGAAGCCAAGCTGGTCAGTGGACGTGGACATCTCTCTCCTTCATCGCTGCATCCGCCGCGCGGCGGAACAGGGTCGGCAGGCCCGCCTCGCCAATCTGCGCGAGTGGCCACCATTCGCCCTCTTCCGGCGGCATGCTGTCCTCCGCCACATGGGCGACATGAACGGTCAAGGCCAGCGAGAAATGGGTGAAGACATGGGCGACGGGCTCCGCCAGCGACGTCCAATCTGCGGCGAGCGGCGGGGTCGCGTCCGGCGCGGCGCTCCAGTCGGAAGATGGAAGCGCGCGCATGCCCCCGAGCAGGCCCTTGGCCGGGCGGCGGACCAGCCAGACACGACCGTCCGGCCGCTCTATCCACCAGCTATGCCCAAGGCGATGGGGCTTGGCCTTCTTGGCGGCCTTGACGGGAAAGGCGGCTGGATCGGCGGTGAGGAGGGCGGCGCAATCGGAGCGCAGCGGGCAAATGCCGCAAGCGGGATTGCGCGGGGTGCAGATGGTTGCGCCAAGGTCCATCATCGCCTGGGCGAAGTCACCCGCACGGGCGTCGGGCGTGATGCCGTTGGCAGCGACGCGGATGGCGGGCCGCGCGGCGGGCAGCGGAGTGTCGATGGCGAAGAGGCGGGCGACCACCCGCTCGACATTGGCATCGACCACGACCGCGCGGCGACCGAAGGCGATGGCGGCAACGGCGGCGGCTGTATAGGCCCCGACGCCGGGTAGGCTCCGCAGGCCGCCCTCTGTGTCGGGAAAGACGCCGCCATGGTCATTCGCCACCGCACGCGCGCAGGCGAGGAGGTTGCGGGCGCGGGCATAATAGCCAAGGCCCGCCCAAGCGGCCATGACGTCAGCGTCCTCTGCTGCGGCGAGCGCCTCGACCGTCGGCCAGCGCTCCGTGAATTTCGCGAAATAGGGACCAACGGCGGCGACGGTCGTCTGCTGGAGCATCACTTCGGACAGCCAGACGCGATAGGGGTCGGCGGCATTGACCCCCGGCGGGGCGCGCCAAGGCAGGCGGCGGGCATGGACGTCATAATGGGCCAGCAGATCTGCTGCGATTTTCATGAGGTTCCGCTCGACGTCCATGGCCGCCCTATGCCATTAAGCGGGCCATGACGGAACGTCCCGCGACACCCAAAATGAAAAGCCGAGCTGCCGAGGCGGCGGAGCGTCCGCGCGTGGGTGGAGCCCGGCAAATCGCCGACCTGATGCCGCAGATCGGCGCGGCGGCCTTTCGCAAGTTCGGCTTTGTTCAGTCCAGCATCGTCACCCGCTGGGCGGAGATTGTGGGATCGCATTATGCGGAGATTTCCGCCCCCGAATCGATCCGCTTCCCGGTGGGGAAGAAGGCGGGCGGCACGCTGCAGCTGACGGTGATGAGCGGCCATGCGCCGATGGTCCAGCATGTACTGCCCGACATTATCGAACGGGTGAATCGCTTCTTCGGCTATGCCGCCGTCGCCAAGGTGGCGATGAAGCAGGGCGAGGTGCGGTCAAGTGCACCCGAGCGGCGGCCACCGCCGCGGAACCTGAAGCCGGTGCCGGTGGAGCTTGGCGATTCGCTGCGCGACATTGGCGATCCGGAGCTACGGGCCGTATTGGAGTCGCTGGCGCAAGGGCTTGTAAATTCAAACGGGTTGCCGAAGATCCGTTAACAGTGAGACGGCCCGCCTTTCGGAGGCGGCTGCAGACAAATTCAACGGCCGTACAGGGGCGGCGCTTCATTGGGTTATCGCATGACGAAAATTCGATTGGCTATCCTTGCTCTGATCGCCCTCCCCGGTGCGTTGATCGCCGCGCCCGCGGTGAACTGGACCGCTCGCGTGGCGCTGTCGCCGATCGGCGGGCATGTGCTGGGCAATCCGGCCGCGCCGACCAAGCTGGTCGAATATATAAGCTACACCTGTTCGCACTGCGCCCATTTCGTGGGAGAGGCGAGCGCGCCGTTGAAGGCCGATTATGTGAAGGGCGGCAAGGTCAGCGTCGAGGTGCGCAACGCGGTGCGCGACAAATATGATCTGACGGCCGCACTGCTGGCGCGATGCGGGGGCGCAAAGCGTTTCTTCGGCAATCATGAGGCGCTGTTCGCCAATCAGGACGCCTGGATGGAGCAGTTGCAAGCCTATGATCGCGGCGCGGCCAAGCCGTCGGAACAGATCGCAGCGCTGCGCGATATCGGGCGCAATACCGGGCTTTACACGCTGATGGGCAAGCGCGGCTTTACGCCGGCGCAGCTAGACGCCTGCATCGCCGATCCCGCGTCGATGAAGCAGATATTGGCCATGACCGACGAGGCGTGGAACAAGGTGAAAATCGGCGGCACGCCGGGCTTCACCATCAACGGCGCGCTGGCAAGCGGATCAAGCTGGGCGTCGTTGCGCGACGCATTGCCCAAGGCCGCTCGCTGAACTAAACCCTTGATCCTGACGCCCGACCAACGGAGCCTTGCCGAAGTGAAAGCCTTTACCGGACTTGCCCTGATCGCCCTGTCGCTAAGCCTTTCCGCTTGTGGAAAGA
This sequence comes from Sphingobium tyrosinilyticum, assembly GCF_042654265.1. Taxonomy (NCBI): domain Bacteria; kingdom Pseudomonadati; phylum Pseudomonadota; class Alphaproteobacteria; order Sphingomonadales; family Sphingobiaceae; genus Sphingobium; species Sphingobium tyrosinilyticum. Next base: position 103,927 of record NZ_JBHSFZ010000030.1, read on the forward strand.
AGGATGCGGAAAATTCCGTCGCGGGTGAACCCGTCGCCGCTGTCGCCGCGCCTGCCGGGACCAATTGGTCCACCACGGTCACCGAGACGCCCGAGGGCGGCTTTGTGATGGGCAATCCGCAGGCCAAGGTGAAGCTGGTCGAATATGCGTCCTACACCTGCAGCCATTGCCGCGACTTCGCGGCCGAAGCTTCGGAGGAAATCCGCAAGATCGTCGATAGCGGCAAGATGAGCTACGAGCTGCGCAACTTCGTGCGCGATCCGATCGACATTTCGACCGCCCTGCTCGCCCGGTGCGGCGGCAAGGATGTCTTCTATCCGATCAGCGACCAGTTTTTCGCCAACCAGAATACGATGTTCGAAAAGGCGCAGAGCCTGGGTGACGCCAAATATCAGCAGCTGATGAGCGCGCCCCCCGCGCAGCGTTTCGGCAATCTGGCCGAGGCGGTGGGGCTGGTCGATTTCGCCAAGCAGCGCGGCATAGCCGAGGATCAGGCCAAACAGTGCCTGGCAGACACGGCCGCAGCCGAAAAGCTGGCGAAGGGCGTCGAGGCGGCGAACAGCCAGTATCAGATCGAAGGCACGCCGACCTTCATCCTGAACAATGTGAAGATCGACAATGTCGCCAACTGGGCGTCGTTGCAGCCCAAGCTCAAGGAAGCAGGTATCTGATTGGCCAAGGGGGGGCTGACATTCTGGAGCCAGCTTCCCGCTGAAGGCGGGGTGGCGGAACGCTGCCCCGGCGTCGTCTCGCGGGGCTTTGGCCCATGCAGATAAAACGTCTCAAACTGTCTGGCTTCAAGAGCTTCGTCGATCAGACGGAGTTGCGGATCGAGCCGGGGCTGACCGGCATCGTCGGGCCCAATGGCTGCGGCAAGTCGAACCTGTTGGAAGCCATCCGATGGGTGATGGGCGAGTCCAGCGCCAAGTCGATGCGCGGCGGGGGCATGGACGACGTGATCTTCGCGGGCACATCGACGCGGCCGCAGCGGGACTTTGCCGAAGTGTCGCTGCTGACCGTGCAGGAGCAGGGTGAGCTGTTCAACGCGGTCGAGGTCGGCGCGGACGGCGAGCTGGAGGTCACGCGCCGGATCGAGCGCGGGGCGGGCAGCGCCTATCGCGCGAACGGTCGCGATGTGCGGGCGAAGGACATCTCGTTGATCTTCGCCGACGCCGCGACCGGCCCGCACAGCCCGGCACTGGTGAGCCAGGGCCGGATCGCCGCCGTCATCGCCGCGCGGCCGCAGGAACGGCGTGCGATGCTGGAGGAAGCGGCGGGCATTTCCGGGCTTCATGTACGGCGCAAGGATGCCGAACAGAAGCTGCGCGCCGCCGAGGCCAATCTGGTGCGGCTGGACGAAATACTCACCGATATGGAAGCGCGGGCGAGCAGCCTGCGGCGGCAGGCCAAGGCGGCCGAGCGCTATATCAAGCTGTCCGAGCAGATAAGGGTGGCCGAGGGCCGCGTGATCTTCGCCCGCTGGCGCGAGGCGGCGGCGAGCGCGGACGCGGCGCGCAAGGAAGCCGCGGAAGCGGAGAGCGCCGTCAGCGGCGCGCAGGAGGCGCAGGCCGCGGCGGCCGTCCATGCCAATGCGGCGGTGGACGCGCTTGCTGCACGGCGGGCGGCAGCGCAGGCGGCGCGGGACGAGGAGAATGAGGCGGGACACAGGCTCGCGGCTCTGCGGACCGAGCGGGATGGCGTGGTGCGGCGGCTGCATGATCTGGCGCAGCAGGCCGAGCGGCTGGAGGAGGACCGGGCCCGTGAGGGGACGCTGGCCAATGATGCTGCCGAGGCGATTGCGCGGCTAGACGACGAGATTGCGGCGCTGAAAGGACGGATCGCCGAAACGGAGGCAATGCGGCCGGACTTTGCCGGGCGGATCGCGCGGGCCGAGGATGCGGCGCGCGATGCCGAGCTGGAACTGGCCAAGGCGATGGCGCGGCAAGCGGGCGAGCAAGCCGAGTTGCGCGTGGCCGAGGCGGCGCTGATGGCGGCACGGAGCCGGCTCGAGCGGGCGGAGCGCGAAGTGGCGCGGCTGGAGGGCGAAGCTGGCGCTTTGCCGGATGCCGAGCCGCTGGAGGCGAAGCGGTCGGAAGCGCTGGCGGCGCAGGCGCAGGCGGGCGCGGATCGGGATGCGGCAGAGGCCGCCATTCGTTACGCGGAGTCGGCGCGGCAGGCGGCGGCTGACGAGCGGGCCCTGGCGGAGGCGGCGCTGGCTTCGGCCCGCGCCGGGCTGGCGGCGCTGGATAGCGAGGCGGCGGCGCTCAAGCGGGCGGTGGAAGGCGGCTCCGGGCGGGAGCGGGCGCTCGACCAGCTGAAGGCGGCACCGGGCTATGAAAGGGCGCTGGCGGCAGCGCTGGGGGATGATCTGGAAGCGCCGATCGGGGTGCAGGGCACCCGGCGCTGGGGTGGCGCGGCGGCGCTGAAGAGCGACCCCGCCTTGCCCGAGGGGTGCGCGGCGCTGGCGGCCTTCGTGACCGCGCCTGCGGAACTGGCGCGGCGGCTGGCGCAGGTTGCGGTGGTCGAAACGGATGAGGGGCAGGCGCTCGCCGTGGGACAGCGACTGGTGACGACGGATGGGCAGTTGCGGCGCTGGGACGGCTATGCCGCGGCGGAAGGCGGCGCGGCGGCGGCGGAGCGGCTGATCCGGCTCAACCGGCTGGAGGCGATTGCGGCGGCACGGCCGGCTGCGGAGGCGGAGGTCGAAGCCGCGCGCGCGGCGCAGGATGGTGCGGCTGGGCGCGAGCGCGTGGCGGCGACGGCCTTGGCGGAGGCCCGGACGGAGCTAGGCGGAGCGGACCAGCAGCTGCGCACCGCTTTGCGCGCGGCGGATGAGGCCGCGACGGCGCTGGAGCGGCTTTCCGGGCGGCGCGAAGCGATCGAGGAACGGATTGCGGAGGCGCGAGCCGACCTGGAAGGCGCGCGGGGCGAGCATGACAAGGCGCAGGCCGCGCGCGCCGCCGTGCCCGATGGCGCGGAGACGCGGGCGCTGGTCGCTTCGCTTTCCCAGGCGAGCGAGAAGGCGCGGCTGGCGGTCAGCCAATCGCAGGCGGATCAGGCGCTCGCTGACCGCGCCTTGGCGAGCGACCGTGAACGGATGGCGGCTGCCGACGCGGAGGCCAAGGGCTGGCGCGCGCGGGCTGGCGAGGCGGCCAAGCGGATCGCGGCCATGGTCGAACGCGGCGAGGCGATTGCGGCGGAACGGGCCCAACTGGCGGAGCAGCCGAACAGGCTGGCGGGGGCGATCACGGCCTTGTCCGAGCAGAGCGCTGGGTTGGCCGAGGCGGCTGAAGCGGCGCGGAAGGCCGAGAGCGAGGCTGAGGCCGCCTTGCGGGTTGCCGAGGGGCGGGCGAGCGAGGCCGGAGAGATGCTGGCGCAGGCGCGGGAGCGCCGCGCGACCGCTGCGGCGCGGGCCGAGGCGGCGGACGAGAAGCGGGTCGAGACCAACCGGCTGTCGGGCGAGCGATTTGAATGCCCACCCCCCGTGCTGCCCGAAAAATTGGGTTTCGCGAGTGCGGAGATCCGAATCGCGCAGAGCGAGCAGGCTGAACATGACCGGCTTGCCGCCGAGCGGGAGCGGATCGGGCCGGTCAATCTGGTCGCGGCGCAGGAACTGGAAGAGCTGGAAACGACGCAGGCGACCAGCCGCGCGGAGAGCGAGGAGTTGACCCAAGCGATCAATCGGCTGCGCGGGTCGATCGGCAGCCTCAATCGCGAAGGGCGGCAGCGCCTGCTCGCGGCGTTCGAGGCAGTGGATGGGCATTTCCGGCGGCTGTTCACGACATTGTTCAACGGCGGGCAGGCACATCTGGAACTGATCGACAGCGACGATCCGCTGGAGGCTGGGCTGGAGATCATGGCGCAGCCGCCGGGGAAGAAGCTGGCGGCGCTGACGCTGCTGTCGGGCGGGGAGCAGGCGCTGACGGCGGTGGCGCTGATCTTCGGGCTGTTCCTGACCAATCCCGCGCCGATCTGCGTGCTGGACGAAGTGGACGCGCCGCTGGATGACGCCAATGTCGAGCGATTCTGTGATCTGCTGGACGTGATGGTCGGGCAGACGGATACGCGATACCTGATCGTCAGCCATAATGCGGTGACGATGGCGCGGATGCACCGCCTGTTCGGCGTGACGATGGTGGAGCGCGGGGTGAGCCGGCTGGTGTCGGTCAATCTGGGCGGGGCGGAGGCTTTGCTGGCGGCTGAGTAAGCGGCTTCCGTTCGCTTCGAGCCTTATCGGGAAGCCTTGCGCAACAGCTTCTCGACTTCGCTCGAAGCGAACGGGGCTTAGCAACGCGGAAATCGGAGGTGGGGTTAGCGCACTGCCTTCATCCGACGGAACAGGCCCTTAGCGGTCATCGGTTCCAGCATTTCGGCGGGGCCTTCCGGGTCCAGCACTTCATTGTCCGCCAGCCATGCCTGCACATCGTTGAGGTTGGGCGTAACATAGGGGCGCAGGGTGCGGCCGGGCTTGTCGCGCAGTTCCTCTATGCCGGCGATAAGGCCGCGTTCGGCGATGACGGCGGCCACGCGTTCGAGCGGCAGGTCGAGATGTTCGGCGATGAGGTCGTCACGAATCTTGCGGATCTGGTCTTCATGGCCGCTGTTTGCGGGCAGGCTGGTGTCGATCGTGACATCGCATTCGGTGTCGAGCCGCATCGAACGATTGTTCATGTTGGAAGAACCGACGCGGATCGCGCGGTCATCGACAATCAATATCTTGGCGTGGACATAAATGGGTTCGCCGCGGACGGTGAAGGGGTGATAGACGCGCAGCTTGCCATAAGTGTCGCGCGCCCGAAGGGCTTCGACCAGGCGGGCCCGGGCGGTGTCCATCGCCTGCTGTTCGAGCCAGCCATCGGCCTGTTCGGGGTTGATGATGACGATGTCCGGGCCGTCGGGACCGCCCAGCCGCGCCGCAATGGCCTCGGCTATGCGGCGGGAGGCGAAATATTGGCTTTCGGCGTAGATGCAGCGCTTCGCTGAGGCGATCTGGTTGATGTAGAGCCGTTCGATCTCGATAAGCGGGTTCTGATCGTCCATGTCGGGCGCGGAGCGGGAGATGGCGATATCGACTTGTTCGAACTCCACCGGCAGCGCGTCCGGCCAGCAATCATGTTCGCCCAGGATCGGTTCCAAATCGCCGCCGCCCGCCCCCTTCCAACGGGCACGGGCATGGTGGCCGAGCGCCATCGCCACATCCCCCTGCAGCGCGGTCGTGGCGTCATGCCAAGGACCATAGGGCGAGCCGTCCGGATGATAGCGGCCGGGATCGCCATCGCGATGATGACGCGTATCCCATCGGTCGCTCGTCATGTCGATACCGCCGCAAAAAGCGAAGCAATCGTCGATTACCACGATCTTCTGATGGTGCGAGGCGGCGGGCGGGTGGTGGCTGTCGAGCTTCACATGGATGCGCTTATGCGCCATCCATTTGACCGTCGTGAACAGGTTAGACGGCTGCACCATCGACTTCATGGCGCCGATGTCCCAGCGCAGCAGGAAGATTTCGAGCTCCGGCTTCTGCTCCACCAGCCAGCTGATGAAATCGCCGATGATGACAGGGGCGCCGTCCTTTGCCTCATCCTCCCGGATCAGACTGATGGCGGCGTCGAAATCCCAGCCGATCAACATGATGCGCTGTTTCGCCTTGAGCATCGCGGCGCGGGCGTGGCGGAAATAGCAGTCGGCATCGATGATGACGCTGGCCTTGGCGGCGCGGGCAATGCGCCAGCAATCTTCGCCCTCTTGCGGACCGCTCATGCGCTGCCCACCACAAGGCAGCCGAGGAACATCAGCAGCCCGGCGAAGCGGTTGGAGCGGAACTTCGTGAGCGGATCGATGCCATCCTCCTTGAGTGTCGCGACTTGCCAGAAGAGGTGGGCCGCCATGGGCAACAGCGCGGCGAGCGCCAGCAGTTGGGGACGGACCTGCCAGATCGCCGCGGCCCAGAGCGACAGGGCAATCAGGTAACAGATTGTGACGCCCGCGCGGACATGCCGACCCATCGACAAGGCGCTCGAGCCGATACCGATCAATGCATCATCCTCCCGATCCTGCAGTGCATAGATGGTATCATAACCGACGACCCAGAAGATGGTGCCGCCGTATAGCAGCAGGCCAGGCGCTGTGAGCGCGCCCATGACTTCGCTCCAGCCGACCAGTGCGGCCCACGAAAATACCAAGCCAAGCCAGACCTGCGGCCAGCCGGTGATCCGCTTCATGAAGGGGTATGCTGCGACAAGGGCGAGGCTGCCGAGCGACACGAGCTGCGCATAGGGGCGAAGCTGGAGCAGGACGATGAGCCCGACGAGGCACAGCATGATCAGCCAGGCCCAGGCAGTCCTTACCGACATCGCGCCACTGGCGAGCGGGCGGGCGGCGGTGCGCGCGACTTTCCGGTCGAGATCGCGATCGACAATGTCGTTGAAGACGCAGCCCGCGCCGCGCATCGCGATGCTGCCGAGGAGGAGCCAGAGGACGAGCGGCCATCGATCCCCTGCTCCTCCCGCCAATACGACCGCCCAGGCGCCGGGCCAGAACAGAAGCCACCAGCCGATCGGGCGGTCGAAACGGGCGAGCAGCGCGAGGGCGCGGGGCGTTCCGGGCAAGCGGGATAGCAGGCCGCGCGCCTGGCTGTCCGGGACTATGGTGTCGCTCAAGATACATCTCCGTTCGCCCTGAGCTTGTCGAAGGGCTCCCTTTGCTCTTTAGGGGAGAGAGAGGCTTCGACAGGCTCAGCCCGAACGGATGGATGGATTCTTCGATGACCGCAACCCCCGCATGGCCACCGCAGAGCGCGCCCCGCCTGCATGTTGAGACGCAGCTGGACGAAGGCGTCGCCGTGCCGGTGGATGGCAACCCCGCCCATTATCTGATCAGCGTCATGCGGGTGAAGCCGGACGATATCGTGCTGCTGTTCGACGGGCGGTCCGGCGAATGGGCGGCGCGGGTAAGGGACGTGCGCAAACGCGACCTGGTGCTGGAATGTGTGAGCCAGACGAAGCCGCTGGAGGATGTGCCTGATTTCTGGCTGTGCTGCGCCCCGGTCAAGAAGGCGCGGATCGATCTGATCGCGGAAAAGGCATGCGAGTTGGGGGTGGCGAAGCTGCAGCCGGTGCTGACCCGGCGGGCGGTGGTGGACAAGCTCAACCTCGACCGGCTGCACGCCCATCTGGTCGAGGCGGCGGAGCAATGCGGGCGCACCGCGCTGCCGGAGCTTGGCGGGATGGTGAAGCTGGACGCGCTGCTGCGGGAGTGGCCGGAGGAGCGCTGGCTATTCTTTGCCGATGAGACGGGCGGCGAACCGCTGGTCGAGACGTTGCGGGCGCATCAAGGGCCTGCGGCATTCCTGATCGGCCCGGAGGGCGGCTTTGATCCGGCGGAACGGGAAGCGATCCGGGCTGTGGCGAAGGCGGTGCCGGTTTCGCTGGGGCCGCGCATATTGCGGGCAGAGACAGCGGCGATCGCCGCGACCTCTGCCTGGATGACGCTGAATGGCGACTGGCAATAGTTTCAAACCGAAATGGGATTGCAGCGCCCTGCGGTGCAACCTATTTGTGCCCCGCGCGCTCTGATTGACGCGCCGGGGGGACAGGCTAAGGCGGGGCATGAGTACCAGAACCGATTCAGGTGGAATTGATCCCGTCATCGAGACCCGCGAGCAGTTGATCGCGGCCTTCTCGAAGGGCGCCAAGCCCAAGGAACGCTGGCGCATCGGCACCGAGCATGAGAAGTTCGTCTATGCGAAGGCGGATCATCATGCGCCCTCCTATGACGAGCAGGGCGGCATCCACACGCTGCTGATCGGCCTGACCCGCTATGGCTGGAGCCCGGTGTTCGAGGGTGAGAATATCATCGCCCTGTCCGGCAGGGATGGCACCGTCAGCCTGGAGCCCGCGGGGCAGCTGGAACTGTCAGGCGCGCCGCTGGAGACTCTTCACCAGACCTGCATGGAGACCGAGCGGCATCTGGAACAGGTCAAATATGTCGGCGACATGCTGGGGCTGGGCTTTTTGAGCCTGGGCATGTGGCCCGACAAGCGGCGTGACGAGCTGCCGATCATGCCCAAGGGCCGTTACGACATCATGCTGCGCCACATGCCGCGCGTGGGGTCGATGGGCCTGGACATGATGCTGCGCACCTGCACCATCCAGACCAACCTCGACTATGGTAGCGAGGCGGACATGGTGCAGAAGTTCCGCGTATCGCTGGCGCTGCAACCGCTGGCGACCGCGCTGTTCGCCAATTCGCCCTTCACCGAGGGCAAGCCCAACGGCATGCTGTCTTATCGCAGCCATATCTGGTCGGACACCGATCCGCATCGCACCGGCATGCTGCCTTTCGTGTTCGAGGATGGCTTCGGTTATGAGCGTTATGCGGACTATGCGCTCGATGTGCCGATGTATTTCGTTTACAGAAACGGCCGCTACATCGACGCTGCGGGCTTGAGTTTCCGGGACTTTCTGGATGGCAATCTATCGGTCCTGCCGGGCGAGAAGCCGACCGAGAAGGATTGGGAGGACCATCTGTCCACCGCCTTCCCCGAGGTGCGGCTGAAGAGTTTCCTGGAGATGCGCGGGGCTGACGGGGGTCCGGCGGACCGGATCACGGCGCTCCCGGCTTTCTGGGTCGGGCTGCTTTATGATCAGGGTGCGCTGGATGCGGCGTGGGACCTGGTGAAGGACTGGACCATGGACGAGCGGCAGACGCTGCGCGATGCTGCTCCCAAGCTTGCGCTGGACGCGCCGGTGCCGGGCGGGCGGAAGCTGCGCGATATTGCCGGGGAAGTGCTGGATATCAGCCGCAGCGGGCTGAAGGCGCGGGCACAGCTGAATGGCGCTGGCGACAATGAGACCGGCTATCTGGCGCCGCTGGACGAGATCGCCGCAACGGGGCGCACCCATGCCGAGCTTCTGCTCGACCGCTATCATGGCGAATGGAAAGGCGACCTTTCGCGGGTCTATGCCGAGGAAAGCTATTAGCCTTTATTCGGCGGGCACAACCGCCGCAGTGGCGCGGCCACGGCCTGTGACCCAAGCGAAGAAGCGCGGCACGGGGCCGTTGCGCTCCATCCATTGGCTATAGGCGCGATATTTTGGATCGGTGGACAGGTGAGCCTCCTCCGTCTTTGCGCGCCAATAATAGACGGCGTTGGTTACCGCCAGCATGGCGCAGTTGCGCACCATGTCGGTGAGGCTGCCCGAAACGGTAAGGAAAGGCAGCGCTGAGAACCACCAGAAGAGATTTTTGGAAAGGTAAGCCGGGTGGCGGGTCCAGCGATAGGGGCCGTGCGTCAATATGCCGCGATGGGTGAGGTTGGAAAAGCGAATGCCGAACACCACCGTAGCCCAGGCATAAAGGGCCGTCAGCAGCACCAGCCAGCCGCCGAGCAGCCATTGCAACGCGCTATGACCTTGTGTCCAAACATCCCATTCGGCGCCGCCCGCATGATAGTCGAGCGGGCCGCCGCCTCCCATCAGCACGAAGGGCGGGTAGCAGATCAGCGCCGCGAGCCAGCCGGCCAGTGACGGATTGGCCGAGCGGATGTGCGAATCGAGCGGTTTCATCGTCAGCAGATAGCCAACCGTCGCCATGCAGACGTCGATCATGAACATGACGGCGATGAGGAAGGCGGCGAGGTTGACCGGATTGGCGAGGGCATGATCCAGCCGCCAATCGACGACGCTGGCGAAATTGCCCGGCACGATCGAGAGCATGAAGGCGAGGAAGAAGCCCTTTACCGCCCAGGCGCGGGCATGATTGGCGACCTGACTCATATCGGGCTTGCCCGCCGCGCCGCCGATCACCCATTGGCCGAAGGCATAGGTGGCGTCCTTTGGCTCCGTCAGTCGCCGGTCGAGCCAGGCTACATAAGGTAGCGAGAAGGCGAGCAGCCAGGGCGCTGCACCCATGAACAGGTCCATGGAATAGCGATAATTGCCGCTCCAATACCAGCGGGCGAGGCAGTAGAAGATCGCGATGGCGAGCCATGTCGCCCAAAGACCGGCGATCTTGACCAAGCTGATGTCGAGAATGGCGCGCCAGCTGCGCGGCGGTGCCTGCCAGTCTATGTTGGTGGAGGCGTTGCGGTGAACCTTGTCCACCAGCAGCGACCACAGCACCATCGGCAGGCCGCAGGCGATCACCGCCGTAAAGCCTGCATTGGGTCCGTTCATGCCGAAATGCCGGGCGACGAGCGCCCATAGGCCAAGCCCCGCCAAGCCGGCGAGGCCGACGCCATGGCTGACGGCGGAGCGGGGGCAGGGATCGGCCGAAGCGGTCATGCGGCGCTTATGCCGGGAAATGGTAAGCAAGCGGTGAACCCTGCTCATGCGCCGCCCAGCACGTTGATGGTGAAGGCCAATATGCCGAGGTTGAACAGGAAGGCGGCGAGGCATTGCGCCGTGACCACCCGGCGCATGGGGCTGGCGGTGATGGACACATCCGAAGTCTGGAAGGTCATGCCCAAGGTGAAGGCGAAATAGAGGAAGTCACTATAATCCGGTTCTTCCGTGCCGGGAAATTCCAGCCCCCGCCGATCCTTGCCAGCGCCATCGGCCAGGTAGAAGATATGGGCGTAATGCATGGCATAGACGAAATTGGAAAACAGCCAGGCGAGGGCCAATGTGGCGAGCAGCAGGGCGATGATCGCCGAGTCCGGCCCGCCGTGCTGGCCGACCGCCGCGCCTACCGCCACAAGCACCACCAGCGAGACGATGCCGGTCAGGAGCAGCATCAGGCGGCGATTGGCGTCGTTCACCTGCGCGGTCCGGCGCATGTCGTCGGGATCGGCATGGACGAGCGGAAGGGCTGCGATCAGGAAGGCCAGCGCCGCGCAATCGAACCCGGCCATGACGGCTTCGTGCCAGGGCATCAGCCAGGCCAGCGGCAAGGCGGATAGGAGCAGCACCAGGAACATGCCGTACCGCCAGGGAAAGACCGGCGATCGGGAAGAGCTGCGCTGCATATCGCGCAACAAGCCGCAAAAGCAGCGCGAAGGCAAGCGGCGTCAGAGTATCGCGGCGACCAGGCCGAGATCGGCAGCCTCATTCGCTTCCAGATACCAGTTTTCCGGCGCGCGCTGCAGCACCTCTTCCAGCGAGATGGTGGAGCCGAGGACCAGGTTGGAAAAGCCTTCATTCTGGATCGCAATCGACGATTCAATCTCGTTGAGTGCAGCCTTCAACGGCGCGATGCAGGTGGAGAGCGGGCCCTGCAGGTGAATGTCGCGAGTGATGATCCGTTCATGGATCATGACGCGCGTGCCGCGGGTCAGATAGCGGTTCTCCCGCGCGAAAAAGCCCATGAAGGTCACGCCTGCCGAATAGACGGCGGTCTTGCCGAGGAATACGAGGCGCTGCGCTGGCCTGATTTCCGAATGAAAGCGGACATCCTCCCCCATCATCCGCGCAATTTCCGGGTCGCCGCCCAAGGTGGAGATTTCGATGACGACCAGCCCGTCCCCCGGCGCGCTCGCCAGGCCGTCCTTGAAGTGCAGATACATGGATTGATCGACCGGGCCGGACAGGCGGATGGCCGGGCAGGCGAAGTCCTGGGGAGAAAGCAGCGGCGCTGGCATGGGCGTGGCAAGTCCTTTGTCTTCAACGGATCGCGCTGCATTACGCCCGGCGCGGCAAATGGTGCCGAGGTGTGAACGCTTTTGACTGGCGCGCGGCCCAAGACGCTGTAAAGAACAGATCATGACCAAAGGGTGCGGGGCATGATCGCTAAGCTCAAGGGGCGGCTGGACAGCACGGGGCTGGACCACGCCATCATCGATGTGGGGGGCGTGGGCTATCTGGTCGGCGCGTCGTCACGGACCTTGGCGGCGCTGGGGCCGGTGGGCGAAGCGGTCACGGTGCATACTGAAATGCTGGTGTCGGACGATTCGATCCGGCTGGTCGGCTTTGCGCGCGGGGAGGAGCGAGACTGGTTCCGGCTGCTGACCGGGGTGCAGGGCGTGGGATCGCGCGTGGCGCTGGCGATCTTGTCGGCGCTGGAGCCAGCGGAGCTGCATCGAGCGGTCGCGACCGGCGACAAGGCGATGGTCGCGCGAGCCAATGGCGTGGGCCCCAAACTGGCGCTGCGGATCGTCAACGAACTAAAGGACAAGATCGGCGCGGCGCCGGGAGCAGGCGCGGTGCTGGGCGGAGGCATCGGCCTGGTCGCCGCTCAAGGATTTGGCGCAGACGCAATTTCTGCGCTCCAGAATCTCGGATTCAAACCGGCCGAGGCAAGCAGTGCCGTGGCGTTGGCGGAAGAGGAACTGGGCGAAGGCGCCACACTGGATGCGCTGGTGCGGCTTGCGCTGCGGAAGGCCGCGAAGTGAGGGGGGTCGGCATAGAGGCAGCCACGGGGGCAGGCGCGCATGAGTGAGGATCGGCTGGTCGCCTCCACCCGCCGTGTGGAGGATGTGGATGCGGCGCTGCGCCCGAAATCGCTGACGGAATTTATCGGCCAGCAAGCGGCGCGCGAGAATTTGCGCGTGTTTATCGAGGCGGCGAGGCAGCGCGGCGACGCGCTGGACCATGTGCTGTTCTTCGGCCCGCCTGGCCTTGGCAAGACGACGCTGGCGCAGATTGTCGCCAAGGAAATGGGCGTTGGGTTCCGCGCCACATCGGGCCCGGTGATCGCCAAGTCGGGCGATCTCGCGGCGCTGCTCACTAATCTGGACGAGGGCGATGTGCTGTTCGTGGACGAGATCCACAGGCTCAATCCGGCGGTCGAGGAAGTGCTCTATCCAGCGATGGAGGACCGTGCGCTGGACCTGATGATCGGCGAGGGGCCTTCGGCGCGATCGGTGCGGATCGACCTGCCGCGCTTCACGCTGGTGGGCGCGACGACGCGGCAAGGATTGCTGACGACGCCGCTGCGTGACCGCTTCGGCATTCCAGTGCGGTTGCAATTCTATACGGTCGAGGAACTGGAACTGGTGGTGCGGCGCGCGGCGCGGCTGCTGGACCTGGGCATTACATCGGACGGCGCGATCGAGATCGCGCGGCGGTCGCGGGGAACGCCCCGCATTGCCGGGCGGTTGCTGCGACGGGTACGCGACTTCGCCAATGTTGCAGGCGTTGAGGCCGTGGACGCCAAAGCGGCGGATGCGGCGCTGAGCCGGTTGGAGGTGGATCAGCTGGGCCTCGACCTGATGGACCGGCGCTACCTGATGATGATCGCCGATATTTATCGCGGCGGGCCGGTTGGGGTGGAAACGCTGGCGGCTGGCCTGTCCGAACCGCGCGACACGATCGAGGAAGTGATCGAACCCTATTTGATCCAGCTTGGCCTGATCGCCCGCACCGCGCGCGGGCGCTGCCTCAACGGGCCGGGATGGAAGCATCTGGGGCTTAATCCCCCCACCGGGCTGCAGGACGGGCTATTCGATTGAAAATGCGTGACCGTTACGGCTCGGCGCGGCTATAGCGGCGACGGAGCGGATGCGCGCAGGTGACGCGCTGATATTCAGGAGTTGCGCGGCTTGCGGGCGATCGAACGATATCCCAATCTGGTAACGATGTTCTTCGCCCGCGCGAGGGAGATGGGCGACCTGCCATTTCTGTGGCGCAAGGCGGCTGGCGGCTGGCGATCGCTGAGCTGGACCGAGGTGGCGCAGCAGGTCGCGAGCCTTGCCGCAGCGCTCAAGGCGCAAGGTCTGAAGCCGGGCGATCCGGTGATGCTGGTGAGCGAGAACCGGCCTGAATTCTGTATCGCGGACCTTGCCATCATGGCGGCGGGATGCGTCACCGTTCCCACTTACACTACCAACACGACGCGCGATCATCAGCATATCTTGACCGACAGTGGCGCGCGGGCGGTGATCGTATCGACGGCCAAGCTGGCCCAGGCGCTGATGCCCGCCGTGCTGCGGTCGCAGGCGAGCTTCGTCGTGGGCATGGAGCCGTTGAGAGGGGCACAGGGCCATGTGTCCTGCCATGTGTGGACTGACCTGATAGCCTCCCACATCGCCGATCCGGACGCCTGCGCGGCCGAGCAGACGGCGGGACGCGAGGACCTGGCCTGCATCATTTATACCAGCGGCACGGGCGGCGCGCCGCGCGGGGTGATGCAGCATCATGGCGCGATCCTGTGCAATATCGAGGGCGCGGGACGCCTGGTATCGGAGGATTTCGGCTGGGATGACGAGGTTTTCCTGTCCTTCCTGCCGCTGTCCCACGCCTATGAACATAGCGGCGGGCAATTCCTGCCGATCATGCTGGCGGCGCAAATCTATTATGCCGAAGGGCTGGAAAAGCTCGCCAGCAATATCGAGGAAGCGCGACCGACGATCATGGTGGTGGTGCCGCGCCTATTTGAGGTGCTGCGCGCCCGCATCATCAAGTCGATCGAGAAGCAGGGGAAATTCCCCGTCTGGTTGCTGTCCCAGGCGCTGCGGATCGCGGCGAAGGAGCAAAGGGGCGGCAAGTCGGTCGCCGACCTGCCGATGAAGCTGCTGCTCGACCGGACATTGAGGCCCAAGATCGCGAAACGCTTCGGCGGGCGGATGAAGGCGCTGGTGTCGGGCGGCGCGCCGCTCAATCCCGATGTTGGGTTGTTCTTCGATGCGATGGGGCTGACCCTGCTGCAGGGCTATGGCCAGACCGAGGCGGGGCCGGTGGTCAGCTGCAACCGGCCGCGTACGGGCATCGCGATGGATACGGTCGGCCCACCGCTGAATGGCGTTGAGGTGAAGATCGCCGAGGATGGCGAGATATTGGTGCGCGGCGAACTGGTGATGCAGGGCTATTGGCGCAACGCGGCGGAGACTGAGAAGGCGCTGAAGGATGGCTGGCTGCATACCGGCGACATCGGCGAGATCGACGGCAAGGGGCGTATCCGCATCACCGATCGCAAGAAGGACCTGATCGTCAATGACAAGGGCGACAATGTGTCCCCGCAAAAGGTCGAGGGCATGTTGACGCTGCAGCCTGAGATTGGCCAGGCGATGGTTTATGGCGACCGGCGTCCGCATCTGGTCGGGCTGCTCGTGCCGGACCCCGAATGGACGCGCGAATGGGCGGCGACGCAGGGCCGTGGCGTTGAGGGGATCGAGGCGGACGCAGCCTATCAGGCGGCGCTGCGCGCGGCGGTCGATCGGGTCAATGACGACCTGTCGGTCACCGAAAGGGTACGGCGCATCATCCTGGCGGACGAGCCTTTCACCATCGAAAATGGCGAGATGACGCCGTCGATGAAGATCCGCCGCCATGTCATCCGGGCGCGCTATCAGGAACGGCTGGACGCGCTGTATAAGGGCTGACCGTCAGCGGCCCGGCGTACGGTAGGGGGTGAAAGACCCCAGCGCGCAGCCTCCGGTGATCGATCCTGTCACAAGATCCGCGCTCCGCGCCATGTCGCCGCGGCAATATTGCGTGCCGTAGGTCTTGACAATGAGCGTGTCGCCGCGCGCCAGTCCGGTGCAGGCGCCGATCAGGTCGTTGCGATAGATCAACCGTCCGCTGACCCTGTAGAGCAGCACACTGTCGCTGATCGCCGTCAGACTGGCGGCGGAGTTGCGATTGACGCAGCTGACCGGTTCACCCGCCACCTTGCCCTGAAGCGCCGTTTCGAGCCGAGCGGCCTGCCTTTCGGTTAGGCGCGAAGGCTCGTTCCCGCCCGCGCAGGCGGCCAATATCAGCGGCGCCAAATATATGCATTTCCGCATGGCACTTCTCCAGCTTTTCTCCTTTTAAGGAGACGGTGGAGTAACGCCGGAACCGTCAGGCCGTATCCTTGGCAGTGCGGCGCCGCGCGAGTTCCGCGACATCGCCAGCCCGCATGAAGATATTGGTAGCCCGCTCCTGTCCTATGGTGGTCGGCACGGTGGCTTCGCCCCGAGCGCGCGCGGCATCCACTTCCTTCATCCGGGCGGCCAGGGCCTGATTGTCAGGCTCAACCGTAAGGGCGAAGCGACCGTTACCCTGCGTATATTCGTGTGCGCAATAGACGGTCGTCTCGTCCGGGAGCGCTGCGAACCGCGCCATATTGGCGAACATCTGCTCCGCCGTCCCTTCGAACAGCCGGCCGCAGCCCATGGCGAAGAGCGTGTCGCCGACGAAGATGATCCGGTCGTCCGCAAGATGATAGGCGATGTGCCCCGCAGTGTGAGCCGGCACCTCCATGACGGTCGCCACATGACCGCCAATGCGGACCTGATCCTCCTCCCCCACCTGCCGGTCAAGCGTGCCGATCTTCCCCGCTTCCGCAGCGGGTCCGGTGATCCGGCAGCCCGTCGCTGCCTTGATCGCCGCGTTGCCGCCGACATGATCGCCATGCCAATGGGTGTTCCATATCTGACCGATCGTCCAGCCCCGCTCGGCTGCTGCGACCAGCACCGGGTCAGCGACGGCGGGATCGACGGCAACGGTCTCGCCGCTGGCGTCGTCATGCAGCAGCCAGACATAATTGTCGGAGAGGACGGGGACGCGAACGACCTGCAGCATGGCGCTCACCAATGACCGCTAGTTGGCATGGAGGCCCACGGCTCGGCGGGTTCGAGATAACCATCCTGCAGCAGCTCGATCGAAATATTGTCCGGCGTGCGGACAAAAGCCATGTGGCCGTCGCGCGGGGGGCGGTTGATCGTGACGCCTGCGTCCATCAGCCGCTGGCAGACGTCGTAGATATTATCGACCCGGTAGGCGAGATGTCCGAAATTGCGCCCTTCGCCATAGGTTTCGCCTGCGCTGCCATCTTCCGGGGGCCAATTATAGGTAAGTTCGACCTGCGCCTCCTCATCTCCCGGCGCGGCGAGGAAAACGAGCGTGTAGCGGCCCTGCTCACTGTCGAAGCGTTTTTGCTCCTGAAGGCCGAGCAGGTTGAAGAAGGCGACCGTGCGGTCGATGTCGGTTACACGGATCATCGTGTGCAGATATTTGGTCAAGGGTCGCTCCGTTCGTCGCCATAAAGCAACGGTTCATCTCGGGTAAGGCAGGAATGTTCCCAAGATAGGGCGGCGCGGGCTGGGATGAAAGAGGAGAGGCAGATGGGGCTGGAGTATCGCGACAAGGTGCTACTGGGCTGTGCCGGATTGCTGGCGCTTGGGCTCATGAGCGGCGGCTATTTGCTGGGCGACGGGCTGAAGCGGGCGAAGGCAGCGGATCGCTCCGTCACCGTTCGGGGATTGGCCGAACGCAATGTGACGGCCGACCTCGCGACCTGGTCGATCAGCTATGCAGCGACGGGCTTCGACCTGCCTGCGGTGCGGGCGGAGATCGACAATAATACCAAGGAGTTGAAAGCCTATTTCACGAGCCTCGGCTTCAAGCCCGAGGCGCTGACGCCGACCGGCGCAGGGGTCAATCAATACATCAACAATGGCGTGAACACGATCACCATCACGCAACGCATGTTGCTGCGCACGACCGACATCGCACGCGCACAGCGGGCCGTGGCGCAGCAGTTCGATCTGGTTCGGCGCGGCGTGACGCTGCAGGAAGGGTCGGGCATGCGGTATAGCTTCACCAAGCTCAATGACGTCAAACCGCCGATGGTTGCGGCCGCGACCAAGGACGCGCGAGCGGCGGCTGAACAGTTCGCACGCGACAGCGGGGCGAGTGTCGGCGGGATCAAGAGTGCTACGCAGGGCTATTTCTCGATCGACCCGCGCGACGGCGAGGCCGATGGGTCGAGCGACACGCCCTACAAAAAGGTGCGGGTGGTCACGACGGTCGATTTCTACCTGAACTGACCGCCATCACCTCGGCGGCGGGGTTGCGGCAGGCAGGCGGGTGAGATTGTCGGCAGCCGCCTTCCCCGCAGAGGACTGGGGCGCCAGCTTCACGGCGCGCTGCCAGGCCGAACGGGCGATATCGGCATGATCGGTGAGGACGGCGATATTGCCCTCCTCCAGCGCGACGGATGCGTCATCGGGCGACAACTGCACCGCGCGCGCGATGTGCGCCTGGGCAAGCTTCAATTCTCCCGATCGGCGGGCCAGCGTGGCGGACAAGAGCCAGGCAAGCGGGTCCTGCGGCGCTTGCGTCAGCGCGACATCAAGGGATTCGCGAGCGGCCTTGGCGTCGCCGAGGGCGACCAAGGCGCGGGCGCGATCAAGATGGGTCTCGCCCTTTTCAATGCCATCGGGCAGACCTCGCGCCAGCGCCGCGTCGAAGCCGCTGCGCGCCTTCGCCGGGTCGCCAGCCGCCAGGGCGGCGTTACCGGCCTGTGCCCAAAGGCGTGCGCTCTGGGCCATCTCCCCGCCCCGTTCGGCTTCATCCGCAGCCTGTTCGAAGGCGACGATAGCGGGCGCCCACCGCTCGGCACGGGCATAGGCGAAGCCCATGCAATGGCGGGCGTAGAAGCCGCCCCCCTCCAGCCGCCATTTTTGCGCGAAAGCGATGCCCTGGTCGGGAGATTCCAGCGCTTGGTCAAGGCACGCCTGAAACGGCTTGGCGAATTTTTCCGGGACAGGAATACGGCCGTCCGCGGCGGCAGGCTGCGCGGATGGCGGAGTGGAGGGCGCGACGGGCGCGGCTCTCGCCCTTTTCGGGCGGTTCAGGACTGCTTCCGTTTCCGGATCGTAGGCTTGCGGGGTCAGGAGGAGGAGCGAGAGGAAGAAAGGCATCAGAGCGTGTCCAAAAGGCTGCCGAGCGTGCCGATCAGCAGCGCAATATCCCCGTCGCGAGACAGGCGGTGGTCGCCGTCCTTAATCAGCAGTGTCTGCACATCATATGAACGCAGCCGCTGGGCCAGCCGCAGCGCGGTCTGCCAGGGGACGTCGCGATCCTCCTGCCCCTGAAGCAGGCGCACGGGGCAGTCGATCGCAATCTCGCCGCCGAGCAGGCGCAGCGATTGGCCGGACTGCCAGAAGGCGAGCGTCGTCACCAAAGGATCGTCGCCATAGGGCGTGGGCTCCAGGAGCCGTCCCTCCGTCGCAAGCAGCGCCTTGTCCGCGTCGCTGAAGCCCCATTCCGTGAAATCCGGCGCAGCGGCGATGCCGACGACCCCCGCCACGCGATCGGGCCTGGCGCGCGCAATCAGCAAGGCAAGCCAGCCGCCCATGGACGATCCGACAAGCAGCAAGGGCCCTTGCGTCAGCGCATCTATCAGCAGCAGCGCGTCGTCGCGCCAACTGGCGAGCGTGCCATCTTCGAACCGGCCCTCGCTGGCGCCGTTGCCTGCATAGTCGAGGCGCAGCATGGCCCGGCCGGTCTTCGCCGCCCAGGCATCGATAGCCACCGCCTTCCCACCTTCCATGTCGGACATATATCCGGGCAGAAAGACGATCGTCGGCCCCGCGCCCGCGCGGTGGCGATAGGCGAGCCGGACGCCATCGGGACGGGCGAACAGCGCGGGCGGCGCGGCTTGGAAAGGGGCCATGGCTTTTCTCCATTGGAAGAAGGATGCGTCCTGCTTCGCGCCAATAGAAGCTGGTTCGCAGAAAACCAGAAAGGAAGCAAAATAATGGTATGGGCGAGATTGACAGGGTGAAGGGCAAAGGCTAATCGCGCCGTCCTACCCCGTGCCCAGATGGCGGAATTGGTAGACGCACCAGCTTCAGGTGCTGGCGATCGCAAGGTCGTGGAGGTTCGAGTCCTCTTCTGGGCACCATTTGTTCTTCCGGCGAAATCCGCAGAGCTCGAAAAAACCGCTGAATTCAGCGGTTTTTTTATATCTCGTGTGCGCTGGTTTCCGCTCGTGAATTTGAGAATTCGGGGTACCTGAGGGTATCTTCGCGGGTATCGGCCGGCATGGCCACAGGAGATACCCTCCTGGCACTTTCATCCCTTGCGCTCAAAAAGCGAAGCCTCGCGAGAAGCCCTACACGCTCGCAGAGGGGGCACGGACTCTATCTTCTGATTACTCCTCAAGGGGGGGCGCTACTGGCGCATGAATTACCGTTTCGAGGGCAAGGCCACGACAATGGCGATGGGAGTGTTCCCATTGATCACCCTAGCGGTAGCGCGAGAGAAACGAGAAGCAACCCGCAAGCTGCTGGCGGCCGGCTCGGACCCGACAGCAACGCGCAAGGAGGCTGAGGCGCGCGAACCGTTTGAAGCAACCACCGGTTTTCGTACGGTGGCCGAAGAGTGGCTGGCAAAACGAGAGCGCGAGACGGTTGAGAAGCGTCTGTGGCAGGGTGTTTCGCTACGCAATCGCCACCGGGCGGGTAGAGCATGACCTATCGGCCAAGCTGCGAGATGCGCTGACTACCCCTAAGGGCAAGCATTTGGCCGCCATCACCAACAGTCAGCAGGTCGGACCGCTCATGCGGGCGATCGAGGCCTTTGACGGCCATGCGGTCCCACGGGCAGCTCTGCGACTTGCGCCTCATGTTTTCGTCCGCCCCGGCGAGCTACGTCACGCCGAATGGGCCAAGATCGATTTCGACAAGGCGTTGTGGTGCATCCCGGCGGAAAAGATGAAAAATGCGCCGACCCCATCGCGTACCGTTGTCGAGGCAGTCGCTGGCAATCCTTGCTTCCATTCAGAAGGTCACTGGGGCAGGGAAGTTTGTATTTCCCGGCTTCCAGTCTATGAAGCGCCCGATGTCCGAGAACGCTTTGAACGGAGCGCTGCGTAGACTGGGCCACTCTGGCGACGAGATGACAAGTCACAGCTTTCGAGCCAGGGCGAGCACCCTGCTCAACGAATGGGTAAATGGCATCCGGACGCTGTTGAACGCCGATTAGCACATGCTGAAGCCGACGCGGTTCGGCGGGCCTATGCCCCGGGGAGAGTATTGCGAAGAACGTGTAGCGATGATGCAAGCATGGTCCGATTATCTCGATGACCTAGCCCGCAACCCACGTACTTAAGCCTGAAGAGCATAGCCGTACAAAGTTGATGGTTGATGGTTGCCGATGCTGTTGAGAGGGTTGGCTGGCACTGGAGCAGACGGGAATGTGACGCCCAAGGCGATATCGCACTTAACCTCTGAAGATGAGTGACCAGCCGGTACCGTCCGCTGCGCACCTCACCGTCATGATTTGAAGCATCAGCAAGCCCGGTCCTAACGGAAAATCAGCTCTATTGACGGGGCGCGACGTCGCATTTAGCGGCGCAGGCGCAGACCACTTGAAGAGTAGGTCCGAAATGCAATTTGAACGTGAAGGCCTGGCCGCGTGTGGCGATTGGCCGTTGCAAAAGGACGGGACTATGCTGCTACCGGGCCTGGCCGCGGGAATGTTGATGATGGGTGCGCAGGCGGCGAGGCTGGATGCACCGGCACCCGAACTTTCGCCACTGGTGGATGTGGCAAGCGCCAGAGCCGCTTTGGGTATAGCCGTAGCTCCTCCTTCGGCGAACGGCGCGGACGACCAGATCCATGACATCGTCGTGACCGGCGCAGAACGGGCTCCGCCTGGAGACCCGTTTGAAAATCTTAATGCGAAAAGCTTCGAGGCGGTTCAGTCCGTGGACAGAGCAGTGGTCGAGCCAGTGGCGAAAGCCTATAATAAGGGCCTGCCCAAGCCAGTCCGCAAAAGCTTTCGCAACTTCTTCGCCAACTTGCAGGAACCGGTGGTCTTCGCGGCTTATATGCTGCAGCTGAAGCCCGGCAAGGCAATGGAAACAGCCGGGCGCTTCACCATCAACTCGACGCTAGGCGTCGCTGGGCTGTTCGAAATGGCAAAGCGCAAGCCCTTTTTCCTGCGCTATCGTCCCAACGGTCTGGCCAATGTGCTGGGCTATTATGGCGTTGGACCAGGTCCCTACATGTATCTGCCGATCGTTGGACCGACTACTTTGCGGGATATCATCGGCGACACCGTGGACAAGATGGCAGTGCCTTTCCTGATCGGAAAGCCATTCACTAAACCAGCCTATGTCATTCCGGCGACGATCCTCAACCAGCTTGGCGAGCGTGCCGCCTTTGACGACACCGTCCAGCAGATCCGCAAGGAAGATGATCCCTATGCTGCCTATCGCGACTTGTATCTGGAGCAGCGCAAGGCTGAGATCGAGGCGCTCCATGGACGCACCAGCGGTGATGTGTCACCGGTTTACGGGCGACGGATGGGAGAAGATGACGCAGCCCGGCAGTAGCCGTCAAAGGCTTCATTCCCGAGGCTGATCGAATTTCGGCACCGAGGTGCAGGTAGTCAGTTCGTACACTGCTCAGGACCGGATGAAACGCCAATGCACAGCGTCGCTCTCAGCCGGGTCGAACCGATATTCGTCACTGTCGAAGCCGCGCATGGCCTCAACGTCGGTTATGTGGTGTTCACACATCCACCGCGCCATCATGCCCCGCGCCTTCTTCGCATTGAAGCTCACGAAACGAGGCCCGTTGGCACCCGGCTCGCGAAAATCAACGTGGATCACGCGCAGGCCCTCGAGCCTGCCTTCGACAGCCGCGAAATATTCTTGGCTGGCCAGATTGAGCACGACACCCGCTCCCTCTTCCGCGACCTGCGCCCGCAGCAGCGCGGCAATTCGATCGCCCCACCAGTCGGTCAGCTTTCTGTGGCGGGGCGCCCACCGGGTTCCCATTTCCAGACGATAGGGTCGAATGACGTCAAGAGGCCGGAGTAACCCATACAGCCCCGATAGCATCCGCACATGATCCTGTGCAAAAGCGACGCCGGCCTCGTCGAGCGTGTCAACCTCGAAGCCGGTATATACGTCACCGGCAAAAGCATAGAGCGCCTGCCTTTGAGGTAAATCGGAGAAATCACGAAAGCGGTCGGCATTGAGTTTCGCGAGGCGCGGCGAAATATGCATCAGCTCTGCAAGCCGCTTCTGCGACAGATTTGCCGCCGAACGGGCGAGGCTGCACGCCTCCTCCGCAAAATGCGGCGCAGTAACCGTCAGGGGCGGCAACGCACGCTCGAAGTCGAGCGTCTTCGCTGGAGATAGCAGAACGATCATAGCTTCGGCGGTAGCTGCGGCTCCACCGGGGGTCAAACCATCGATCTTGTTTCCCGACACAGAACATATACCGGTGGCGAGCAAATGGCCCAAATGGGACCGTCGGACACAGACAGAAAACGACAAGAGTTGGCCGGAGGCGAATGTCCGGTTCGGAGGCGGGATTTGAGGAAAGCTGCCGGTCGCCCGGCGTCGGCTCTCGACCAGCTTCCGCCGTTCCGGTGCCATTGTGGGAATGGCGGCAACGCTACAACCGGTCGTTCGAGAGTCTGGCAGCTGCCAGACAGCGAGGCACCCAGTGCGGACCATTTCATACCGACAGCCAGCTATCCTCATACTGCGGCGCGAAGCCGCTTGTTTGTCTCGCCAGCCCTGCTACTATCGAACGATATAGTATCATTAAAGTTTGCGCGGAGGGGGGCGTCTTAGTGTCGGCAATCGACCGCTTTATCATGAGAAAATTGTCAGTGAACGAGATGCAGGCGGCAATTAGCCGTGCATATCTCTCTGTAATCCCCGACACAGCTAGAGAAGGCTAAATATGAACCGCAGGGATTTCGTGGCAGGAGCTGGCGCCGCCCTAACTCTGGGTACAGCCACGCGTGGGATCGCGCAGGCCGTGGCCGCGCCTGAAATTCTCCGCGTCACCATAGGCTCCGCTATTGCCGGCCCGCTGAAGCACATTTGGAATGCGGTTGGTAGCGATCGTGCGGCCATAACGATGCGAGAAAGCTGGCGCCGAGACATCGATCAGGCTCGCAAAGAAATTGATCTAAACTATGTTCGTTTCCATGGGATCTTAAACGACGAACTCGGCGTATATGTCTCGACGCTACAGCGGAGCAGCGCCCGTACTCCCAATTTCAAGAATGTCGCCGAGGTGTACGACGGGCTGGTAGAACGTGACCTGTCCCCAATCATCGAGCTGAGCTTTATGCCGAAAAAGCTAGCCGCGGGGTCGAGCGTTTTCGGCTACTACCGTGGCATCAACACACCGCCCACCAGCTACGAAGATTGGGGCAAATTCATTGGTGATTTCGCCCGCTTCCTGGTGGAACGCTATGGGATCGAGAAAGTCGCTCGATGGCCGATCGAGGTCTGGAACGAGCCAAATTTAGCACCCTGGTTCTGGTCGGGCACGCAGGCCGACTATTTCAAGCTTTACAAGTCGGCTGCCGTCGCAGTGAAGGGCATCGACCAGAGGCTGCAGGTGGGCGGCCCGGCGACCTCAGCGACATCCTGGATTCCTGAGTTCCTCGCCTTCTGCAAGGCGGAGAATGCGCCGGTCGATTTTGTCTCCACTCACGTCTATCCGGGCGACGCACAGAAAGAACTTTTCGGGTCAGACCTGAAACTGTCGGTTAACGACGTAGTGCCGGAGGCTGTGCGGCGCGCCCGAGCGAAGGTTCGAGCCAGCGCCTTTCCCAACTTGCCACTCTATATTGACGAATGGGCATCGGACTCCCCGGCGATGATCGCTCATGTGCTGGCGAACGTTCTGGGCGAGGCAGACATGATGTCGCACTGGACGCTCAGCGGCACGTACGAGGAACTCGGACCGACCGATTATCTTCTGCAGGATGGTGCGATGGGGTTCGGGATGATGAACCGCGGTATCCCCCGACCCAATTACAACACCTACCGGCTATTGCATGCGCTCGGCGACCAGCGGCTCGTCGCGAACGGACCGACGCTCGCCTCACGGCGCCGAGACGGCCGCTTGGCGGCACTGGTGTGGAATCTCGCGGAAACATCACAACCTGCAGGTATTCCAGGCGCCAATCCCGCCCGTACGGTCGTCGGCTCTGCGAAACGCATGGTCGTCAGCCTACCCGATTTGAAGCCTGGACAGGCCATCAAGGTGCGATATGTCGATCAGGAACGCGGTTCCTTTGTGTCGGCATGGCACGCCATGGGGTCTCCCAAGTTACCCACGCTTGCACAGATTGCGACCCTGCGCCGGGCGAGCGAAATCGCTCCCGCCCAGACAGTACGCCTCGGGCCGAAGCGCGAGTTGCAGTTCGATCTCCCAGCAGAAGGGGTTGCCCTGATCGAGAGCTGATCGTTTATGGAATGGCCCGCCCCACCTCTCCGGCATCTGATAGGATGCCGGTGCTAACAGAGAGGAGCGAGCCATGACCATTGTGATGATCGGCATCGACTTAGGCAAGAACAGCTGCAGCGTCGCGGCGTTGGACGAACGGGGCGCGGTGGTGCTGCGTCGACGAATGCGATCGGCGGGTATCGTGAGTTTTGCGTCGAAATATGCGCCATGCGCGGTCGCAATGGAGGCGTGCTGTGGCGCCCATTATCTCGGCCGCCTGTTGCTCGCCCAAGGTCACACGGTCAAGCTCATGCCGCCCGAGTATGTGCGCCCTTACGTCAAAGCGCAGAAGAACGACGACCGTGACGCGGAGGCAATCCCGGAAGCCGCGACCCGACCAACGATGCGGTTCGTCGAGTTGAAGAGCGAGGAGCAGCTGGACATTCAATCGCATGCCCTGATAAGCGGCGATCACGACAGGGAAAGTTCTTTGGGAAACTTCTCCTTGCTTGGAGTCCGCAATCGCGACGGCGCAGATCAGGGGCGCTTAGCGAACATGGCAAGGCGACCAGAACCCGCCCTGGAGGGAATCGCCGCCAACTCAGCGTTGCAGCTCTCGACGAGCGCAAATTAGGTCAATTGGAAGACCGCAAACCGTCCATGAAGATATCGACCGCGTCGGTCACCCAGTTGCGCCGCGCGTCCGCCGGCATGTCGTCCGCGCCGGCGATGGCCGCCCGGAGTGGAGAACTCAGAACCATGTCCTGCAACATCAGCATCGCCCGGCGCGGATCGGTGCACCGCACTTCGCCCGCTGCGGCGGCCTCGGCGATGATCGCCAGCATCCGTTCTCGTCCGGGGAAAGTCGAATCTTCATCGGCCAAGCGCGCAAGCTCGGGAAATCGCTTGGCCTCGCCCATGATGATGCTGAACATCATCACCATCTTGGGATCGAGCATGGCATCCAAGGCTTGCGCGGCCACCTCGATCAGCTTGTCTCGCACCGGCGCGCCTCGGCTCGGTTCGGCTGAGAAGCGCTCCCTAAGCAGGGCGTTGCTCACCTCGATGAACAGCCGCTCCTTGCTGCCGAAGCGCGCGAACACGGTTTGCTTGCTTGTGCCAGCGGCTGCCGCGATCGCTTGAATGCTCGCCTTGCTGAAGCCGAACTTAAGGAAAGCCGCCTCGGCAGCAGCGAGGATAGTACCCCCCAATCTCGCCGTTTCCGCGGCTTCCGGCCGCCCCCCCCTTCGAGACCTCATGGATTTTCACCGCTTCTCATTGTCCGGGCTGCGCCTCATGTCACTTTCGCTCGCCGTGCGATAGCGGACAAACAACAACTTGACCATACGTCAAGTTTAAGTTTACGAAGCAGCGAGAGGCGCGGATCGACAGCCCTGATCCACATGGGAGACATGCATTGGACTACACCGAGAAAACGGCAGCGACACACTTGCCGGTTGATCCGTGGCACCTGCGCCCGCCTGCTCCGGTTCCCCTTGCCGGTCAGCCGATCAGCCAGTGGGGCCTCGCCATCGATGCGCCGCTTCGGCTCGACGACCCGGAGCGGCATGCCTGGGACGACGAAGCCGACATGATCGTCGTGGGCCTGGGCGGCGCGGGGGTCGCGGCCGCGCTCGACGGCCTTGGACGAGGCCTGTCCGTCATCGCGCTCGACTTGTATGAAGGCGGTGGCTCCACCGCGGCCAATGGCGGCGTCTATTATGCCGGAGGGGGCACATCGATCCAGCAGGAAGCTGGCGTGGAGGACGATCCGGCGAGCATGGAAGAGTACCTGCGCTTCGAAGTCGGCAATGTGGTCTCGGCCGAGACCTTGCGCGATTTCTGCCAGTCCAGCGCCGAGACCTTCGAATGGCTCCGGCAGCACGGCGCGCCGTTCAGCGCCACGCTCTATGCCAAGAAAACCAGCTACCCGCCGCTCGACAAGTTCCTCTACCACCCCGACAGCAGCTTGGCCGGCCCGTTCCGCGATCTCACCCGGCCGGCGGCCCGGGGGCATCGGACGGTCCACCGCAACGGCAAGAACCCGTTCGGTCTCGGCGTGGGCATCTACGCACCGCTGAAAGCAGCGGCGCTGGCGCGAGGTCTGAAATTTCATACGCATTCCGACGTTCGCCAAGTGGCGGTCGATGCCGACGGCCGGGTCATCGGCGTCCGGGCCGAGCGGCTCGCCGATCCCGTCGTTCGCGAGCGCCACTCGCGGCTCATCGCCAAGGCGAACAAGTGGATGACCATGCTACCCTCGACTCTGCCCGGCGCGCAGCTGACCGTCGCGATCGGCTATCGCTACCTCGCCAAGGCAGAAGCGCTCGCGGCCGACGCGCGCACCAGCCTGTGGCTGCGTGCCCGAAAGGGGGTCGTCCTGAGCGCGGGGGGCTTCATCTGCAACCCCGAGATGGTCCGGCACTTCGCCCCGCATTGCTCGGCCGGCCTGCCCAACGGCACTCTGGGTGACAATGGCAGCGGCATCATGCTGGGCGTCTCGGCCGGCGGGCAGACCGGCCTGATGGAGCGCGTGTCCGGATGGCGCTTTCTCTCGCCGCCGCACGCCTGGGGCCGGGCCATGGTGGTGGACGGAGAAGGCCGGCGCTACCTCAACGAGACCTGGTACGGCGCCCGCATCGGTGACGAGATGCTCGAGCGGCATGATGGCCGGGCCTATATCATCATGGACCGTAAGCTATGGCGGCAAGCCTTGAAGGACGCCTTCGGCGAAGGCGTGCTGAGCTTCCAACGCGACATCACCTTGGTGAATTGCCTGGTCGGCGCGACCAAGGCGGCCACGCCGGCGGACCTCGCGGCCAAGATGGGCTTCTCGCGGGAGGTATTCGCAAGTTCGCTGGACAAGTACAATCGCGCCGCGCGCGGGGACATCGCAGACCCATTCCACAAGGCGCCCGACGAGATGGCCGAACTGACCACCGGTCCGTTCTACGCAGTCGATGCCTCCACCGACGCGCGCCTGTTCCCGCTCTCCTGCATGACGGTCGGCGGCCTGCTCGTGGACGAGGCGACCGGCGCGGTCAAAGGGCTGTCTGGCGGACCCGTTCCCGGCCTCTATGCTGCGGGGCGCAGCGCGGTCGGCATCTGCTCCAACCTCTACGTCAGCGGTCTCAGCTTCGCCGACTGCATCTATTCGGGTCGCCGGGCGGCCAAGGCGATTGCCGCAGCAGGAATCTATGCCTCAGGCCCTCACGTTGCGAGCCTATCTTGATCCCAAGAACTCAGACCTCAGCCTGTGATGCGTCGGTGACGGCGGCGGGTCCGCTCAAGCAAACTGCGGCGCAGGTGCGCTGCCAACCGAGTTTGGACCGCTCGGGCCAAGAGTTTCTGCCTGGAGCGGGTCCAACAGGCTGGTTGCCCTGCTTGGGTTTGCATGCATTGTCGTTGGATGTTCCTGATCACCATGTTCACGCATTCGCTGCACAGTTTGCTAGTGAACACCTCGATGAATGCATTGTTGATCGGCTTGCCGCTTTCAGGTTGGCCTAGACGCTTATTGCTACTGCAATAATTCCCTAATTGCACGGCGTCGTTCGTTATTGTAGGAGTTAATTCGGCCGCCGGTCAATAAGTACAGGTGGCAGACCCTGGATGATCGGGAGAGAGGCTTTGGTCCTGGAAAA
Organism: Sphingobium tyrosinilyticum; assembly: GCF_042654265.1. NCBI lineage: Bacteria > Pseudomonadati > Pseudomonadota > Alphaproteobacteria > Sphingomonadales > Sphingobiaceae > Sphingobium > Sphingobium tyrosinilyticum. The sequence goes on from NZ_JBHSFZ010000030.1 coordinate 132,424, forward strand.
GACATTTTCGCGGCGGACGTCGCTCAAGATCGGCAGTGCCATGACCTTGTGGGCGATGGCCCCGGTGCGCGCGATCGCGGCAGTTCCGGAGACAGCATTGGCTGATCGACGTGATCAGCCGCTGTCGCTCGGCTGGCGCTTTTATCGCGGCGACGGCAGCGACTACGCGTCCAAATCCTTCGACGACGCCAAGTGGCGAACAGTCGATCTGCCCCATGATTGGAGCATCGAGGACCTCGATTCCTCAGACATAAAGGTCAGTTCGACCATATTGCCTTTCGATACAGCGCCCTTGTGGGAATCCGCAAAGGGCGTGCCCAAGTCGGTGGGGCCGTTCGACGGCGGACGCGCCCTCATGGGCGCGACGAGCCGGTCGGGCGGCGCGCGCGACACGGGGTTCACCGTCGGTGGCGTCGGCTGGTATCGCAAGAGCCTGCGCCTGCCCGCCTTGCCACAGGATGCGCGCGTCGAATTGATGTTCGACGGCGTTTATATGGATGCGGAGGTCTGGCTGAATGGTGTCAGCCTGGGCCGGCACATTCATGGTTACACGCCCTTTTCCTTCGACCTCACGCCGCACCTCGATCCGTCGGGTAATAATGTCTTGGCGGTGCGGGTCGCCAATTTGGGCCACAACAGCCGCTGGTATTCAGGATCGGGCATTCACCGGCATGTCAGGTTGAACGTGACGCGCAGCCTGCGCTTTGCGCTCTGGGGCATTGCGGTTGCGACGCCGCGAGTTTCCGCGTCCTCTGCCACCATGCAGGTCCGCGCGCGTGTCGAAGGCGTGGCGCCCGGCGCGATGTTGCAGGTCGAGATCAAGGATGCGCGGGGCCGCAGCGTCGCGCGGCAGGAAGTGGCGGCAGCCGCCGAAAGCCAGCTGACGATCGAGCTTCCCCGCCCTGCCCTGTGGTCGCCGGAAAATCCCAGTCTTTACAGCGCCGAATGCAGGCTGGACATTAACGGCCAGCAGATGGACAAGTTGGCAGTGCCGTTCGGCATCCGGTCTGTCGAGGTCGATGCCGAGCATGGCCTACGGATCAACGGGGTTGCGGTCAAATTGCGTGGCGGATGTGTCCATCATGACAATGGCCATCTGGGCGCGGCCGCGATCGACCGGGCAGAGGAGCGCAAGGTCGAGTTGATGCTGGCGCGCGGCTATAATGCGGTGCGTACGTCCCACAATCCGCCATCCCCCGCTTTCCTTGACGCGTGCGACCGGCTGGGCATGCTGGTGATGTCAGAGCCCTTCGATTGCTGGAACGTGGGCAAGAACCCCGATGATTATGCGCTGTATTTCAAGGATCATTGGCGGGAAGACCTCCGTGCGACGGTCGCGCGCGACGGCAATCACCCCAGCATCATCATGTGGAGCATCGGCAACGAGATCCCCGAAACCGGATCGCCCGAAGGCGTCAAGACCGCCCGGATGCTGACCACAGAATTGCGCCGCCTGGACAATACAAGGCCGATCACGCAGGCGATCAACACGCCGAACGGACCCGATGTGGTGCGGGCGGATGGCAAGCCCGATCAGGCCGGGACCCAGTTCCTCGATGTCGCCGGCTATAATTACAGGCCGAAAAGCTATGAACCGGACCATGCGCGTTTCCCGCATCGGGTGTTCGTCGGCACGGAAAGCTTCCCCAAGGATATCGATGCGATCTGGCGGAGGACCGAACGCCACCCCTGGCTGATCGGCGACTTCGTGTGGACCGCGATGGACTATCTCGGCGAAGCAGGCATCGGACGGGGTGAATTGTCCACCCCCGATTTCTCCGGCGCCAAATATCCGTGGTTCGGCGCCAATTGCGGCGACATCGACCTTATCGGCCAGCAAAAGCCACAGTCACTGCTGCGCGACGTGATCTGGGGCCTCAGCACGGTTGAAATGACGGTGCAGCGCCCGCTCCAAGCAGATGCCAGGGAAAAGATAACGCCGTGGGGCTGGCGCGATGAGCTGCAAAGTTGGACATGGCCCGGCGCGGAAGGGCGGCCGGTGAACGTGTCGATCTACACCCGCGGCGACAGAGTCGAACTCCTGCTGAACGGCAGGCGGGTGGCAGAGAAGGCATTGACCGAGAACGACGGATCGGTCGCGCAATTCGATGTGCCATTTGCGCCGGGACGCCTTGTCGCCCGCGCTTTCCGGAACGGTCGCAAGATCGGCGAACGGGCGCTGGAAACGGTAGGCGCGCCCAACGCGCTGCGACTGAAAGCGGATCGCATGAAGCTGCGTGCGGATCGCAACGACCTGGCCTTTGTAACGGTGGAGGTCGTGGATGCGGCCGGGCGGCTGGTGCCCGACGCTGCCCATGTCCTGACCAGCCAGTGCAAGGGTCCGGCGGAACTGGTGGGCTTCGGCAACGCCAATCCGCGCGGGGTCGCCAGTTTCCAGCAGCCTGTCGCCAAAAGCTGGCATGGGCGCGCGCTGCTGATCCTGCGGCCCACTGGCGAAGCGGGACGAACCCTGGTCAGGATCGAAAGCGAAGGCTTGAAGCCCGCGATGCTGTCGCTGGACATGATATCCACGTAACCATACCGTCGCATGGATTCTGCTCGAGGTGGCGGCCATAATTCACAACTTCATCGCAAGTGAAGCATCGCCCGCGATACAAGTTATCGCGAACTACTCTTTGCTTGTGAGAAGCTGAGGCCCCCCACGGTACAACCTCATCAGCTTTGAACGGGCGCGTATGAATTAACGATCTGGAATGGAGAGGCCTGCATGAAAGTTTCGCGGCGAACATTGCTGGGATCGGCGACCGCCAGCGCCCTGATGGCAACCCCGGTTATGGCCGCATCCCAGCCGGATTATAAGAATCCCCGCCTTGCGACCGATCGGCGCGTCAAGGACCTCCTCTCCCGCATGACGCTGGAGGAGAAAGTCGCGCAGCTCCAGTGCGCCTGGTTCGGCAAAGGCAAGCTGCTGGATCCCGCAACGGGCAAATTCTCAGCCGAGAAGGCGAAGATCGCGCTTCCCAATGGCATCGGCCAGATCGGGCGCCCCTCCGACAAGGCCGGCACGAACAAGTTCGCCACCGAGCGCTTCCGGAACCCTGACGACGCCGTCGCCCTCATCAACGACATGCAGCGCTTCGCGGTGGAACAGACCCGTCTCGGAATTCCGTTGCTGTTTCACGAGGAGACGGCCCACGGCCTTGCGGTCAAGGGCGCGACCATGTTGCCGACGCCCACGGGGCTGGGCAGTACCTGGGACCCGGATCTGGTGGAGCAGGGCTTTGCGCTCGTTGGGCGGCAGGCGCGGCTCCGCGGCATCACCGTCGGTCTTAGTCCGGTGCTCGACCTGCTGCGTGATCCGCGCTGGGGTCGCAGCGAGGAGTTTTTTGGGGAAGACCCGTTTCATGTCGGGGAGATGGGCGCGGCCGCCGTCCGCGGCCTTCAGGGGCCGAGCCGGCCGATCGCGCCGGACCGCGTCTTCGCCGTGCTCAAGCATTTCGTCCATGGCACGCCGCAAAATGGCCTGAACGTCGGCCCATCCGACATGTCGGAGCGAACGCTGCGTCAAGTCTATCTGCCGCCCTTTCAGCGCGCGGTCCGCGACGCCCACGCCGCCATCGTAATGCCGTCCTATAACGAGGTTGCCGGCGTCCCGGCGCATGGCAATGCGGACCTTCTCCAGCGGACGGGGCAGGGGCTGCTCGGTTTCAGCGGGGCCTATTTCAGCGACTATAACGGCGTGTCGGAACGCGACCGTGCACAAGATGGCGGCGAACACTGGTGAAGCGGCGGTGCTGGCGATCCGGTCCGACGTCGATGTCGACCTGCCGGAAGGCGCCAGCTATGCCCGTCTTCCTGCGATGCTGCGCGAGGGCAAGGTGGATGAGGCGACCATCGACGCGGCGGTATCGCGCGTCCTCACCCTCAAGTTCGAGGCAGGGTTGTTCGAGCATCCCTATGCTGATCCAGCCAGGGCCGCCCGGGTGCTCAACGACCCGGCGGGTCCGGTGCTGGCGCGCCGGCTGGCCGAGCGAAGCCTCGTCCTCCTCAAGAATGACGGGATATTGCCGCTCGACCCGAAGCGCGCGACGCGCATCGCCCTGATCGGTCCCAATTCGCGCGAGGCGCTGCGCGGCGGATATTCCGGCGAACCCACCCATGCAGTCGGCATCCTCGAGGGGCTGCGCGCCGGCGCGGGCAAGAGCGTCGTGATCGAACAGACCGACGGCGTGTGGATCAACATGCCGGGCGTCGGCGCGCCCGAAACCGTGCCCATCCGGCCTGTCCCCGCCGCCGACAACCAGCGCCGCATCGCGGAGGCGGTGGCGCTCGCCCGCCGGTCCGACATCGTCATCCTGTGCGTCGGCGATACCGAGGCGACCACGCGAGAGGCGGTCGTGCCTATGCTGCCGGGTGACCGCAGAACGCTCAACCTCTTCGGCGATCAGGATGCGCTGGTGAAGGCGGTGCTGGACTGCGGCAAGCCGGTCGTCGGAATACTCATCAACGGTCGTCCGCTCATCGTCGACGAACTGGCGAAAGGGGCGAGCGCGCTGATGGTCGCCTGGTATCCAGGCGAGCAGGGCGGTCAGGCCATTGCGGACGGACTGTTCGGACGGGTGAACCCCGGCGGCAAGCTGCCCGTCACCTTTCCCGCATCCGTCGGTGAACTGCCGGACTGGTATAACCACCAGCCTTCGGCGGACAAAGTGCCCTATATCGAGGGCAAGCGGACCCCGGCGTTCCCGTTCGGCTTCGGCCTCAGCTACACCAGCTTCGACATATCGGAGCCTCGTTTGGCGAAATCGAGCATCGGCCAGATGGAGACCGTGCGGGTCGAGGTGGACGTGACCAATAGTGGCGGTCGCGACGGGGACGAAGTGGTGCAGATCTATGTTCGCGACATGGTGGCGTCAGTGCCCCGCCCCGTACTTGAGCTCAAGGCCTTCCGCCGCGTGACATTGCGCAAGGGGGAGCGGCGCACCGTCAGCTTTGATCTCACCCCCGATGCGTTTGCTTTCTGGGACAAGGGAATGAATTGGCGCGTGGAGCCGGGTGAGTTCACAATCTTCGCAGGCAACAGTTCTGCGAACCTCAAGAACGCAAGATTAACTGTTGCTTAGCCCGCAGATTGAATGCGCAGCGCTGCCCTATTGGCTGCACGAAATTGGATATCCGCCGCGTCAAGTTGGAGTCCGAAATTTTTGCATTTTGCTATGATCGACAAGCTTTGGTCAAAACCTGCCGAAGCCTGGTTTCCCGGCGGGAAAACCGATCCCAATCTCGCGCTTCTGCGCTTCGACATCGACGACGCTGATCTATGGGCTGACATGGATCACCTGACCTGTCACGAAGCTCAATTCCTCGCTTGCCAGCCAGAGCGCTGCATTGGCGACGTCCACCGACATGCCTGACCGCTGAAGCGGGATCTCCCGCATGTAGAGCTGGCGCATCGCAGGAATGGCCATCCCGCCGCCGGACATGGGTGCGTCCGCCACGCCGCCTGCCGCGATGCTGTTGGCGCGGATACCTCTGGCTCCAAACTCGTTGGCGATCATTCGTCTTCCTTTCATTCTTGAGTGCGCTGGACGCCTTTCAGTTCAAGCCCCGGGGTTAGGCGAAGCGTTGGCGGCACCCGCTTCAGGTTCGCCAGTTATTCCCATATCTTCAAGCGCAAGCCGCAGCAGTTCTTCCATAGCGGCGCGGGCGCGTACCGGATCAGCGGCCGCAATTCCGTCGAAAACGGCCAGGTGATCGGCGAAGGATGGACGGGGGTCGATGCTGCGTTCCTGTTTGAAGCGTGTGGTCCAGGTGACTGCCGAACCTACCGAACTGGACAGTGATGCGAGCAATTCGTTATCCGCCGCCTCGAGGATGGTGCTGTGGAAACGCTGGTCAGCCGCGCGGCCCTCTGCTGTGGCAAGGCCTTCCTCACGCATGATGTCCAACGCTGCGCGCAGTTGCCGCACATGATCGTCCGTGCGGCGTGCGGCGGCCATGGCGGCAGCGGGAGGCTCGATGAGGCCGCGCAGTTCGAACAACTCGCGCACGAAGCGTGGATCCGGCCGTCCCGACAGGAACATCCAGGCCAACAGGTCAGGATCCAGCATGTTCCACCGCGAGCGCGGGGTCACATGCGTGCCGGCCTTCGGACGGCTCTCCAGCAGACCCTTTGCTGTGAGCAGCCGAATGCCTTCGCGATATGCGGTGCGCGAGACCCTCAAGGCTTCCGATGCTCCGATTTCTCCGCCTAGCACATGACCTGGCAGATATTCGCCTGAGAGGATGGCAATGCCCAATTGGCGCGCGACGGACTGATGAATCCGCAGACTCCTGTCTTGCTCATGATGCTCGCGCGATTTCATGCGCTCAGCCCCTCTGCAATGAACCGGTCAAAGCGCCCTCACCCTTGCCAAGCCTTCGTCCGCTGCACGGATCAGCGGATTCCGGGCGGGCAAGGTGAAGCAATCGGCCATGACTTCGAACACATCTCCCGGCTGCGTCTCTACCTTGTCGGTGAAGGAGAGTGTGGCGGTTCCGAAGAAATGCACGTGGACATCGCCTGGCCGCCGGAATTGCTGATATTTAAAATGATGATGCTCGAGATTTGCGATGCTGTGCGACATGTTCGCTTCGCCTGACAGGAACGGCCGCTCCCACAGCGTTGCGCCATCGCGCAGTATGCGGCTGGAGCCACGAATGTCCGCGGGCAATTCGCCCAGCAGCAGTTCCGGGCCCAGTGCCGCCTGCCGAAGCTTACTATGGGCAAGCCACAGATAATTAACCCTCTCCGTCACATGGTCGGAAAATTCATTTCCCAGAGCGAAGCCGAGGCGGAAGGGCGTACCGTCAGGACCGTTCAGGTAAATGCCCGCAATCTCCGGCTCTTCCCCGCCGTCACCTGCAAAGGACGGCATGGCGAAAGGATTGCCTGGCAAGACGAGAATCGATCCGTCACCCTTGTAGAACCATTCCGGCTGCACCCCTTCCTGATCGGGATCGGGCTTTCCGCCTTCTTCGCCCATCAGGAACATGCGCATGCTGTCGGTGGCATGTCCTGCCGCAGCGGCCTTGTGCATCTTATCGCGCCCTTCGGCCGACCCCAGATGCGTCAGGCCCGTGCCGCTTATCATCAGATGCGCTGGGTCCGGATGATCAATCGGTGGCAGGATGGTCACTCCTTCAAGTGAAATCCGATTCCCGCGGCAGGCATTGGCGCGTTCCAGCAGCGTGACGCCCGCCGCGATGGCATCAAGCGCCAGGCTGCGGATGGATGAGACCGCGACCAGCCGATGCGTCTCGCCGTCCGCATTGAGCGCGGCCACCCCCCGCCCCGCGCCATCGGTGAATTGTATCAGCGAGCGTATCATGCGGCCTCCTTCGCACCATTGAGACGACGGGGTAGTTTCCACGGATTGGCCTCTTGCAGCGGGGGCGGCAGCAGCGCGTCAGCCATGTCCTGATAGCAGACCGGCCGCAGGAAGCGCGCCATCGCCAAGGTGCCGACGGACGTGGTGCGCCCATCCGTGGTCGCAGGGTAGGGACCGCCATGGACCATTGCCCAGCTTACCTCGACGCCGGTCGGCCATCCATTGGCAAGCACACGACCAGCCTTCGCCTGGAGGAGGGGCAGGACGCGCAAAGCGGCTGCCTCATCTTCCGCGTCGAGGTGGATCGTGGCTGTCAGCTGTCCTTCTAGCCCCTTGATCGCCTGCGCCATCGCATCGGCATCCTTGCACCGGATCACCACCGACGATGCGCCGAACACCTCCTCGCGCAGGGCGGCGTCGCTGACGAAAGCTTCGGCGCTGGTGGCGAACAAAGCGGCGCTGCCGCAAGTTGCATCGTCGGGTCCGACTGCCAGCAAATCGGCGCCAGGATTGTCGCGCAATGCGGCGACCCCTTTCGAATAGGCGGTGCGAATAGCGGGCGTCAGCATCACTTGGGGTGATGCGGATGTGACAGCGGCTTTCGCGGCGGCGAGGAAGCGGTTGAGATCAGGTCCTTCAAGAGCGATCACGATTCCAGGATTTGTGCAGAACTGACCCGCACCGAGGGTCAGTGATCCCACAAAGGCTGCAGCGAGAGCTTCGCCGCGCGTCTTAAGGGCGTGGGGCATGAGTATGACAGGGTTGATGGAGCTCATTTCCGCGTAGACTGGAATGGGCTCCTGCCGCTTTGCCGCTATAGCCGCGAGCGCCAGTCCGCCAGAACGCGAGCCGGTGAAACCAACCGCCTTGATGCGCGAATCAGCCACAAGCGCACTGCCCAGTTCGTGAGATGCGCCCGGCAAGTAGGAGAAGGTTCCGGGATGAAGGCCGCACCCGAGAACCGCTCGCACGATAGCCCGCGCGACAAGCTCCCCGGTGGCCGGATGCGCAGGGTGGCCCTTCACGACTACTGGACACCCAGCCGCGAAGGCGGAGGCGGTGTCGCCGCCGGCAACGGAAAAGGCGAGGGGGAAATTCGATGCGCCGAAAACCGCGACGGGGCCGAGCGGCACATTCATACGGCGCAGGTCAGGCCGTGGCGGGACGCGATCAGGAAGCGCGGAATCGATCGTTATGTCGAGCCACAGGCCCACGCGAACTTCGGACGCGAAAAGGCGGAGCTGGTTGATAGTACGCGCGCGCTCGCCTTCCAGTCGCGCACGCGGCAGGCCGCTCTCACCCATGGCGTTGAGGATCAGATCGTCGCCAATCGCTTCGATCTCCTGCGCGACCGCCTCCATAAAGCCGGCACGAGTTTCGGGACTGAGCATGGCGAAGCTTTCCGCAGCGTTTGCAGCCAGCCTGCAGGCGTCGGCCAGATCCTCCTTCCCCGCGCTGGAAAAACTTTGGGCGCGTGCCACGCCGCTTGCCGCATCGAAGCCCTGAAATCTTGGCTCGCGCTGACGGCTTTCGCCGCCGATCAGGATGCTACCATCGATCAAAAGTGAATCTCCAGATTATTTCAGCAATTCCGAGGCGGGCCACCGCCCCTTGGCAATGATGTCAGCGGCAGAATGGCATCAATGTTGGACGAATATGGCCATGAAGATCGCCACGGTCGTTCGGCTCCGTTCACCATGAAGGCTCAGGAGCTGATTTACTCATACAAGCAAATATACTCATACAAGTGGTAGGTCAACCGGCCGAGCGGTACTCCACCTTCAATTTCGCTGAACGCCGTGCGATCTGCTGAAGATCTTGCCGAAGGCGGACGCACACATTGCGGCAGGGTCGCTGCTGATCTACGAAACCCTCCATGTCCGAGCCAAGTCGATTGCTATCAAGACTGTTGGCTTTCGACCCATTCGAAGGACAACTACATCAAGCCACTAATTTGCGCATGGCATGCAAAAGCGGACCGGCCGCAGCTCAAAATGACAAGTGCCTCCTGGGCGTTCGGTGGGTTGGCCATTTAGATAAAGCATTGGGCTGCTTCATATATTTAGCCAACGCATAGCGCAGAGCTATACCCTTTTAAAAATCCATATTATGCCTCCTCCGACTTTTTCGCCATCAGCATTCGTCATAGACTTCAGGGGAGACGAAGGTGGTTGAAGTGCATCGCAGGGCTTTGTCGGCTCAGTCTTCGCTCTCGCCGCTAGCTTCGGTACCATGCTTCTCTGCTAGGACTGATGAGGGACGCAAAGTTGCACCCGTCATCCTAGACAATGATTTCGCGGGCGATCCAGATGGCTTGTTGCAGCTGGCGCACCATAACCTTTGTCATCCGTGAATATTCCGCTGATAATCAGCTCTCACCTCCCGGCCAATTTCAGTAGCGGGCGTGACTCAAGCGATGGCGCCGCGCGGGCGCGCGAACTGCTCACGGTCATGAACCTTAATGGAAAACATAAGCCAATAGCCGGTGCTGACGCGGCAATGCGGTCACGCACGTCATGGACCCCCAGCCCTGCCTCGTCAGCCATCGTGCGGGAAGCTATGCGCACCGACGTTAGCGAACCGCTTTTCTATGCACCGGGCGCGGGATTGACCGAACTGGCTCTCGCATGGCTTGTGGAACGCAGATTGGCCAGCACTTTAAGCTCATCTGGGATTGAAGGCAGCGAGCATGAAGGCATTGCCAACCCGCTCCCGCAGCCGGACGAAATCGGGTTCAATTTCTCCATCGATCCGGATGCCACACAAGTAATCTTCAACGAATCCGACATCGAGATTTGGCAGGTGCCGCGTGATGCCTATCGGCAGATGCTGTTTTCCAACACGGAATTGGAAGAACTCGCCGCTTCGCCGGACGAGGCTCCAAGGGGTGCCTCTGGGATCGGTTCAGGCGTGACAAGACCTCAATCAGATGGCTCTCCGGATCGGTGATGAGCGACGCGTACACCAGGTCCGGGCGGGTCGTAGATCGGATGAGCCCATGATCGGGATCACGCTGGCAGCGATCAGCAATCTGCTTTCATTATCCGATCTCCCGTCGCCTGACGATAAGACCCTCAAACCTCATCCGGTGCGGCTTTCGCCGATCCGGTTTTTGGCGTGAGTGAGTGCAGATGGCATAGTCCCGCGAGACCTGGGGTGGAGGCGGCAGGCGTCTACCGGCCAGTTCTTAAGCGTCACAGGATGGCGAGGAGGCCCGCGAGCAGGAGCAGCAGCGCCGCGGTCCAGCGGTGCAGCCGCCAGCGCGGTGGCGCTACCTTTTGAATGGCGGCCAGGATGGTGAGCGGAGCGATCCAGGCAAGGTTCATGACGCCGCCTGCGAACAGCAGCAGCATCAAGGCCCAGCAGCAGCCCACGCAATAAAGTCCATGCCGCATACCGAGGCTGAATGCGCCCGCAGCGCCGGCCTTCCAATAGCGATGGATGAAGATGAGCGGCGACTGGCATTTTTCGAGGCAACGATGCTTGGCGGGTGTCAACTCATAGGCGGTTGCCAGCAGCAGAAGCGCCGAGGCAGCTCCTCTTTGGTCGAGCGCAAGCGTGGCGGCGGACAAGAGCCCGTTGTGCAGCAGCAATGCCTGCGCGACTGCGGCAAGGGCCGAGAATCCGGTCCACAGGGCGACATAGGCAGCGACGAACAAAAGACTGTGCAGCAGCCGCATGCTCTCGCTGTCGGACCTGTCGATCCGCGCATGGAGCAGGATCATCGGCGCGGCGGAGGGAAGCATCATCGCAACCATCATGGCCGACCACATGGCGAAGGCCGTGGCCAGATAGGCGAAGGACCAGGGATCGGCACTCATGGTCATGCCGCCCATCTCCATTCCAGCCATGTCCCTGCCCGGCATCGCAGGCATGTCAGCCATGAGCGCATGGGGGTGGGACAGAAGCCATGCCCAGGCCATCAGCCCCAGCGCCAGCAAGGCGGCTCCGACGATCAGGCTGTGGCGGGAGAGCAGGTGATTGAGGGCAAGCCCCGCCCGGCCGGGCGGGGAAGCCTGCCTAGTGGACAACGCCGCTCTCGGTCAGGTGCAGTTGCGCAAATTGGGCATGGGAATCGCTGAGTTGCACATCGACCGGCCCCTGCGTCCGCGCCCAGCCGCGGCCGACTTCGCAGACGTCATATTCGAATCCCTGAGGCAGGTTGATGCGCGCGCGATGCTCCTCCCCCGTCACCGGGTTGACGATCGGTTCTCCACGCGCGTCGATCCAGCCTGGAATGTCCAGCCGCGCGGATCGGCGGTCTATATCGACCCGCAGGTCAATAGGGGCAAAGACAGGTTCATGCACCTTGGTGAAGGTGGTGGAGAAAACTTGGAAGAAAGTGGCGCCAGGCACGGTGTCGAGGCCGCTCATGATGCGCAGTAACGCCTCGCGCTGAGGCAGATCGGCGCGTTCATCGACGATCGGCACGGCCTGGCCATTGCCTTCATGGATCGGCCCTGGCCAAGCGACGATCAGGCCAATGCGCAGCCCGGATAGATCAGTTTCGTCATGATGCCCCTGCTCGATATCTATTGCAGCGATAGCCTGACAATGACCATGTGTGGGCAATGCATTGAACTGGCACGGGCAACCGTAGGAACAGTTGCAGTGCACGAATTCCTTGCCCTTGATGGTCCAGCGCGTGGCCATGGGACCTCTCCCTTTGCCGTGAGTCTTGGACGGCGGAAGCATAGCAGTTTTGCAAACCGATCAACAGGCCGCCCAATCTTTCGCCGCCATGTGGTTACGGAGCGGCCGTGCCAGAGTGTGGCGTCGGCCAGCTCCGCAACCCTGCGCCAGGCAGGCACAGAGATGCCGGCCGCCCCTCAACCGAGACGGCCGATCTGAAGTAAGTTCTAACCATGAGGGCAGCGCCGCGGCCCTTTATGGGCCGCGGGCGATATCAGACGCGGCTGAGGGGGGCCGCGAGCCTTTCGAGCGGCGGAAGCTGAGCCGGATGGGGGATGGTGACCTCCACCGGGATAGCCGGTTCGATTTCCGACACACGGCCGCGCATACCATGGTTCGCCGCCCAGATCGCGGCCTGGGTCCGGTTCTTGACGCGCAGCTTACGCAGCACGGCCTTCACATGAACCTTCACCGTCGCCTCGCTGATGTCCATCCGCTTGGAGATGACCTTGTTGGGGCATCCCATGATGAGCCAGCGCAGGATTTCAAGCTCGCGATCCGACAGGCTGGCCGCATCCACTGGACGTTCTATTTCCAGCGCATCCGTCAACGTCGGCCGTGACTGCAATTCGTCGGCGAGTTGCGGCGGGAGTACCCGTTCGCCCATCGCGACCAGCTGCAGCGTCGCAACCAAGCGATCGCAGCTGATTTCCTTAATGATATAACCCATCGCGCCCAGCCGGAACGCCTTGAGCATAGTCTGGAAGTCAAACCGGTCGGACAAGACAACCAGGTAGGAGCAAGGGAATCGCCGCTGAAGGACTTCAACGCTGTCCGCGTCCAGCTCCTCAGTGCCATTATCTATCAGTAGCAAGGATGGCCCGGTGTCTTCTTCCGGGACCTCCACCTTTTGGAGCGCAGTGGCAATATTTGGATATTGGCAGACCCGGAAATCCCTATCCATAAGGATCCGGCTCAAACCTTCTCGAACGATTGCATTACCGCACAACAGACGCACATTGACTGGGTAAGCCATTGGGTAGTCCCCTCATGATCCCTTTCACGTTCGTTAGCAGGCCCCAAACGAAGCATGAAAGACCAGTGACTAAATGCCTGCAGTGCGACCCTTTCTTTTTCTTTCAACAACTTATGACTAGCACATTTGTGCCGTCAGAGTCCTGACCTGCGAGCGGAAATTTCGAGTTAGTGACAATATCCGCTAACAGTTTGTTAAGGCTTGGAAATTTTATCCTAACCCTTTTGACTATGTCATAGATGCAGCGCCTGAAATACTACTTTTGGCTTACTGCAGAGGACATGATGGAAGCATATGCCTCACCCGGCAAGGTTGCGAGTCTCTATTTATTAATAGCCAAGATTAATTGGCTTTCTTAACCAGAACAAAGACTTGGATCGCATCCAATAACCATGTCCGCGCCAGTCGCGCTGCATTAGGCTCGGGGGACTCGGGAGATGGTGGATTCTAAGCAACAGTCGCTATTTACATGCGTCCATCGTTGCGGTTCGGTAATGAACGGAGAAAAAGGGTCAGGTACTTGCCCAACGCTTAGCTGCCGTTGGGACCGCCGCCGCCGCCAGTATTGCTGCCGCCGCCAGCCCCGCCCATACCACCGGCGCCCACCGCGCCGATATTTCCGAAAATCTCATCGAACAGGCTGCGATGACGGCCCAGCGTGGGGGTCTTGTCGCCGGAGGGCGAGATTTTCGCGACCTGCTCCAAGCCCATACGATCAACAGCGACCACATTGCCCGCCGCGTCGAAGCGGACATGCAGAATGGTCTGCGCCGCGGGCTTGGGATTGGAGAAAGCCAGGGCGCGCATGTCGCGCGACACATAATACCAGTCCTGATCGCCAAACTGCGCCGTGAAGCTGGGACGGCCCAACGTGCCTTCGACCGATGCGCGGTTATCGACGCCGGGCTGGATCGAATCGACCAGCAGCTTGTCCACCTGATATCCCTGATGGGTCCGGATGCGCGTGCAGCCCGATGCGCCCAGGACAAGCGCGCCGAGGCCGACGGCAAGCAACAGATGTCGGCTGAACAGACGCATGAACTTCTCCTGCCGGGACGAGCCCGGAAAACGCGAAAACCAAAGCCGCCATTGCATCGCGCGGCCCAGCGATCAATATGGAAATGCGCGAGCCCCGGCAAGGGGGCCTCCGCTTCGTTCAGCCAGGAAACCGCTTCATCATGCCCAACCTCTTCCAGCGCCTGTTTGCGCGCAGCGACCCAAAGGACGCGATGCAGCCGCTCTATCAGGCTACCGTTCATGAAGGACGTCAGCCGCATTGGTATCTGGAAGGCAAGGTGCCCGATACGATCGACGGCCGGTTCGACATGATCGTCGCCATATTGGCGCAGGTGCTGATGCGGCTGGAGGCGCTGGGCGCCAGCCAAGAAAGCGTATGGCTGACCGAGTTGTTCGTCGATGACATGGACGGGCAGCTCCGGCAGGAGGGCATTGGCGATGTGGTGGTCGGCAAGCATATCGGCCGGATGGTGAGCGCCTTGGGCGGTCGTTCGGCCGCCTACCGCGCGGCGCTTTCGGGCGAAGCGGAACTGCGGGAGGCGCTGGTACGCAACCTCTACCGCGGGGAGGTGCCTGCGGGGGAGGCGATCACCCATGTCGAATCTTGTCTGCGCGCGCGCTGGATTCGGCTCGCCGCGCTGTCGCGCGACGCGCTGCTGACGGGAGACCTCGGATGAGCAGCCCGGCACCTGAATTTTCGCGGCCCGTCCGCATCGATCAAATCGCCCGGCACGCGCAAGGCGTCACCATTGCCGCCGACGCCAGTGAACGCGAGGCATTGGCGCGGCGCTTCAACCTGTTGGCGCTCGACCGGTTGGAAGCCGACTATGCGATGAGCGAGGAAAATGGCGCGATCGTGGCGCGCGGGCGGGTGCGGGCTGAGCTGGCCCAGCCATGCGTCGCTACGGGCGTCGCGGTGCCGGAGAAGATCGATACTGATTTCCTGCTGCGCTTCGTAGCCGAGAGCGGCGAGGCGGCGGAAGGGGAAGAATTGGAGATCGATTCGGAAGATTGCGATGTCATCGGCTTTGATGGCCAGATGATCGACATGGGTGAAGCGGTAGCCGAAACAGTGGTTTTGGCGATGACGCCCTATCCGCGCTCGCTCGATGCCGACACCTATCTTCGCGAAGCAGGTGTGCTAAGCGAGGAGCAGGCGAGCCCCTTTGCCGCCCTGCTGTCGCTCAAGGACAAGAAGCCCTGAGCTGAAGGCTTCGCGTTTCCCTTTCGTTCCTGCTGTGGCATAAAGCCGCGCTATGGAGAGCCCGCCGCGCAAGATCATCCATATCGACATGGATGCCTTTTATGCGTCGGTCGAACAGCGCGACGCCCCCGAACTGCGGGGAAAACCGATCGCGGTTGGCGGCGGCGGGCCCCGCGGCGTGGTCGCCACGGCGAGCTACGAAGCGCGCGTCTTTGGCGTAAAGTCGGCCATGCCGCGCGCGCGGGCGCGGCGGCTTTGCCCCGACCTGCTGTTCGTGAAGCCTCGTTTCGAGGCATATCGCGCGGTCTCGGCGCAGGTGCGGGAGATTTTCGCCCGCTTTACCGACATCATCCAGCCCCTGTCGCTGGACGAGGCGTATCTCGACGTGACGACGGACAAGCTGGGCATGTCATCCGCAACGATGATCGCCGAAGAGATCAGGCGGATGATCCGAGAGGAGACCGGCCTCACCGCTTCTGCAGGCGTCTCCTACAACAAGCTGATCGCCAAGCTCGCTTCGGACCAGAACAAGCCGGACGGCATTTGCGTCGTCCGGCCCGGCGAAGGTGCAGACTTCATGGCGAAGATGCCGGTGCGGCGCATCCATGGCGTGGGACCTGTGACGGCGCAGCGGATGCATGTCCTGGGCATAGAAACCGGGGCGGACCTGCGAGCGCGAGACCTTCCCTTCCTGCAGCAGCATTTCGGCAGCGCCGCACCCTTTTATTACCGGGCTGCGCGGGGTGAAGACGACCGGCCGGTGCATGAACGGCAGGAAAGAAAGTCGGTCAGCGTCGAGGACACTTTTGTCGACGATCTCCTGACGGAGGAGGCGCTGGTCGCCGAAATCGATCGGATTGCGAAGAGTCTGTGGAGCAGGATCGAGAAAAGCGGCGCCTATGGCAGGACTGTGGTACTGAAGATCAAATTTGCGGATTTTCGGATCATCACCCGGTCAAAAAGCATGGGCGCGCCGGTTCGCTCGGCGGAACTGCTGGCCGAGACCGGGCGCGCCTTGCTGGTCGCTCAGTTGCCGCTCCGCATGGGAGCACGGCTGCTGGGCCTCGGCGTGCACAATCTCGACCAGGAGGAGGGCGCAGAGGCGGGACAGCAACTCAGCTTCCCGCTCTGAACCGGCATCAGAAGGGCAGCCAGTTCCGCTTTTCCGTGAACTTCATGTAACCGGCGTTGACGCCCAGCCGATAACCGACACCCAGCCGGATCGGAATTAGCACGACGCTGCCCCAGCGCAGATAGCTGGCGGTGAACCCACCCACCAGATAAGCCGTGCCTTCGGCCGCTGGGAAGCGATGGTAAAGGTCCTGCGTGTCGTAGAGATTATATACGAGGACGAAGGTGTTGGCGGCATTGCCGCCCACATCAAAACCGATGGATGGGCCAGTCCAATAGACCTGTCGCCGCCCTTCGACCTTATGGTTGAGAGTGCCCGATCCGTAGCGCAGGCCAACAACGAACGCGCCCGAGGCTTCGCGCCCGGCGATATAGGCGTTGGGACGCCCCTGATCCTTCAGGATCTTTTCGATCATGCCGGCAAGCCCCTCGGCGCCCTTGCCGAACACGCCCTCGGCCGCGCCGATCAGATCATCTTCCTGGTAGGACTCAGCTGGAGTGAGGGCGGCGGGCGGCGAGTTAGCTGTGACGGGCGCGCCCGTCGCAGTGCTGCTGCCCGTAGCAGGAGGGACCGAATCCTGCGTGGCCGCGCTTGAAGGCGGCACGCTGCTATCGACGCCCGGGTCGGTAGGCGCGCCGTTCGATGGCGGAACAGGGGCGAGGTCTGCATCAATCGCGGTGTTGGGATCGACGGTGCGCACCTGCGCCTGCGCAGCGAGCGGCGTCACCGCCATGCCAGCAGTCGCCAAGACCCATGTGCCGCCACGCGCGACGCGGGCCGTAATCCGCTTTACCATCCCGATCATGCCCGCAACTCCCCGAATTCCCGCTCTTCAACCATCTGTTAGATTATCGGATAGCAAGCTGAAACGACAATGAACGAACGGCGATCCGAGTCGATTCCGGGCTGGAACGAATCCGATAGGCAGAATTGCGAGAATTTCGTGGCATAGACCCGTTGCCTTGCGCGAAAGCCGCCGTTATAGCGCTTCTCGCCTAGCCGCTGTCCCGCCCCAAGCGGGCGTTCAGGCCATGTTTGGAGACGTGGGTGAGTGGCTGAAACCAACGGTTTGCTAAACCGTCGTACTGTGAATACGGTACCGAGGGTTCGAATCCCTCCGTCTCCGCCACCTTTCCATCGTCGATCCGGCTTCGGCCGCTGCTGCCGGCGTCAGGCCGGGATCAGCCGCCTTTCATAACACCAGCTTGCCCATAGCTGTTGCGCCATGCGGCCGGCGGTGCGCAGGCGGTTGGGCGGCACGCGGGTCTGGAGCGGCTTCTTCTCATCGGCAAGGCTGGGGGGAAGGTCGCGAAAGCCACAGACGCGCAAGTTCGCGATCTCCGCGGCCTGCCGGCATAGGGCGGTGAAACGGCGCATCACCGCATGATTGGGACGCTGCCGGTCGCGCGAGAGCATTTCGAAGCTGTGCGTGACGACGACGAAGGCCGGATGGCGCTCCTGTACGGCGTGACGCAGCCCCATGCGCATCTCTCCAGCCGACATGGCGCAGATCTGAGCGGGACGAAAGCCGCCCGGACGATCGATAATGCCCGACACAGGCAGTTCGGAGACGGCGAACCTGTGCGAAGGGCCGATCTGGTCGCCCGCGCCGCTGATGCGGCAGCCATAGCGGCGATAAGCGGGATTGACGCTGCTGTCCCAATTGATGCCGACCCGCGCCAGCGCCCGCAGCGTATCATCATTGGCGCCAAAATTGCCCGCGCGGAAGGCCGTGACGGCGGGCGCGCCTCCCTGTTCCAGCAAGCGTTGCCCCAACGTCAGCAACGTCACCTGATCATCCAGGGCGAAATCGCCGATATTGCGGCCCTGCCGCCCTCCAAGAGGAGACCCAGAGGCCCAACGCAGCCATTCGCTATGGATATGAAGCTGCACCTCATGTCCGCGCCTAGCGATCGCGGCGACGATAGGCTTTAGAAATTCGGTTCCATGGACAAGCGCGGGCATGGGGTCGAGAAAGAACACTCCTCTAAGGCCATGCCGTTCCAGCTCGTCCATCTGCCAACCGATACCATAGGCGCGGCCCTGCGCGCATACACCCCATATCGAAGAGCGGACATTGTCGTCCAAGCCGACGCCGCGCTCGTGCAGTAGGGCCGACAACTCCGTGTCAATGGTGATCAGCAAGTCGGTCATGATCCGACCGCCTTAACCAACCCGTGTTAAGGAGCGGTAACGCAGCCGCCCATGTCAGGGGAGATGCGCGAATTCGCCATAGGCTCCTTGGAAGAAAAGCAGCGGCTTGTCCGGCCGATCGACTTCCAGCGCCTTGACCCTGCCGAGGACGATATAATGGTCGCCTGCCTCATGCACCGCCTCCAGCGTGCAGTCGATCCACGCGACGACGCCGTCCAAGATTGGCGAGCCCAGGAAAGACACGCGATGCGCCACACCCGCGAACTTGTCGGCGCCCTTGGCCGAGAACTGGCGGCAGAGCAGTTGCTGGTCGCTCGCCAGCACATTCACGCAAAAGCGTCCTGCCTGTTCGATCCGCGGCCAACTGCTGGAGGATTTCGCCGGAAAGAAGGCCACCAGCGGCGGGTCGAGGGAAACGGAAGTGAAGGAGCCAACCACCATGCCGGTGGGACCATCCTGATCCACCGCGGTCACGACGCAAACGCCTGTCGGATAATGGCCCAGCACGCGCCGGAAGGTAGTGCTGTCAAATTCTACGGCGTCGGTCATGGCTGGTCTTTCCGAGAGTCGGGATTGAGAGGGCGTTCAGCCTGGATTGTTCGCGCCTTGCTATAAGGCTGGCAAGGAAAACCACGCTGTCGATCGGCAGGCGCCGCCGATTCGCGCCATGGAGCGGCTACCCACCAGCGCGCGGGCGCGTTACAGCGCGCTATGATTGCGATTCATCCGCTGACCGGCATGCCGGAAATCAACGCCGGTGACGACCTGGCGACGCTGCTGCGAGAGGGGCTGGAGGCTCCCGGACTATGGCCGGTGCAGGCAAATGACGTGCTGGTCGTGACCCAGAAGATTCTGTCCAAGGCGGAAGGCCGCATGGTCGATCTGGACGAGGTGGAGCCCAGCCCCGAGGCGCTGGCGCTGGCAGAGACGACGCGCAAGGATGCTCGGCTGGTCGAACTGGTGCTGCGCGAAAGCAGCGCGGTCGTGCGCGCCGTGCCCCATGTGCTGATCACCCGCCACCGGCTGGGGCATGTTATGGCCAACAGCGGCATTGATCGGTCCAACATCGGACCCGGCGGATCGGAGCGGGCGCTGCTGCTGCCCATCGATCCTGATCGGTCGGCGGCAGGGCTAAGCCGTGCGCTTGCCGGTGAAAGCGGGATCGCGCCAGCGGTGGTCATATCCGACAGTTTCGGGCGGCCATGGCGGCATGGTGTGGTCGGCGTTGCGATCGGCGCAGCGGGACTGCCCGCGTTGGTTGATCGCCGAGGCGAGCAAGACAGAGACGGCCGCCGGCTGGAGGTGACGCAGATCGCACTTGCAGACCAGATCGCGACGGCAGCGGCGCTGGCCACTGGCGAGGGTGCGGAAGGCATACCGGCGGTGCTGATCCGCGGCTTGCCGCTGCCCGATGGCGATGCGCCTGCCGCCGCGCTGGTTCGCCCGCTGCAGGAGGATCTTTTCCGATGAGCCGCATCGTCGTGCTGACCGGAGGGGTGGGCGGAGCCAAGCTCGTTTTGGGGCTGATGCGGGTATGCCGGCCGAAGGACATCACGGCAATCGTCAATACAGGCGACGATTTCCGCCATATGGGGCTGGCGGTTTCGCCGGACATTGACACCCTGCTTTACACGCTCGCTGGCAAGGCCAATGCGGCGCAGGGATGGGGCCGTGAAGGCGAAAGCTGGAGCTTCATGGATGTGCTGAAGTCGCTGGGCGGCGAGAATTGGTTCCTGCTGGGCGACGGCGATCTGGCGCTGCATGTGCTGCGTTCACACCTGCTGGCGAACGGGGAGACGTTGAGTGCGACAACGGCCCGCTTCGCTGCGGCATGGGGGCTAGGCTTGACCATGTTGCCAATGAGCGATGACCCGGTCGCCACCCACCTAACAACTGACGAAGGCGATCTGCCCTTCCAGCGTTATTTCGTCCAACGGCGCTGCGCTCCTGCCGTACAGGCGATCCGATTTGAAGGCGCCGCGCGTGCGGTCCCAGCGCCCGGCGTGATCGAGGCGATCAGCGATCCGGAGACACGGGCCATCCTGATCGCGCCGTCCAATCCCTGGCTGAGCGTCGATCCGGTGCTGGCGGTGCCGGGCATCCGCGAGGCGCTGGCGGCGGCAAAGGCTCCGGTCGTGGCCGTCTCCCCGATCGTTGGCGGGCAGGCAGTGAAGGGGCCAACCGCCAAGCTGATGGGCGAGTTGGGGCTGGCCGTCACCAACCAGAGCATTGCTGCGCATTATGCGGGTGTGATCGACGGGCTGCTGATCGACGGACGGGACGATGCGGCTGACCTTTTGATCCCGCATGACGTCACTGACACGCTGATGAAGACGCTGGAGGATCGGGAGAGAGTCGCGCGCGCCGCTCTGGCACTGGCGGACCGGATCGCAGGTTGAGCCGTGCGCTGCTGGATCGTCATCCCGATCAAGGCTCCAGAGGCGTGCAAGACACGGCTCTCCCCGGCGCTGGGCGATAGCGAGCGGCAGGCTTTGGTGGCCGAGATGCTGCATAAGACGGTTTCTGCCGCGCAGGCTGTGGCCGGGCGGGACCAGGTGCTACTGCTTGGGCCTTCGCGTCATGGGCTGGATGCGGACATAAGCCTGCTTGCCGATCCGGGGCGTGGCCTCAATGCAGCAGTGACAAGCGCGCGGGACACCGCCGTCCGGGAGGGGATCGGACGATTGCTCCTGCTATCTGCGGATCTGCCGACGATCGAACCCGAAGATGTGGCGGCGTTGCTTGATGTAGCTGCGGACGCTGTTGCTGGCGGGCCTGACCGCGCGGGGAAGGGCACCAATGCATTGTCCCTGCCCCTGCCCGCCGCATCGCAATTCCGTTTCCGTTACGGCGAAGGGAGCTTTGCCGCGCACCGGGCCGAGGCCGCGCGGCTTCGCCTTCCATTCCTGACCATCGACCGGCCCGGCCTGGGCCTGGACATCGACGGGCCCGACGAAGTGGCGCTCTGGCGGCAGGGCTGAACGCCCCGCTGACCGGATCAGATAGCGACGCCTGCCGAAGCGAGTACCGCAAGCGTCAGCAACTCGGACGCATTCGAGGCCATGGTGGCGATCTGCACCGATTTTTCCATTCCGACCAGCATCGGCCCGATCATCGTCGTGCCGCCCAATTCGCGCAGTAGCTTGGCCGAGATATTCGCGGACTGGAGTCCTGGCATGACGAGCACGTTCGCGGGACCGGACAGGCGGCTGAAAGGATAATTCTTCATCACCGTTGGGTTGAGCGCCGCGTCGGCGGTCATTTCGCCTTCATATTCGAAATCGACATCCCGGCTGTCGAGCACCTTGAGGGCGTCCCGAACATTTTCCAGATGGCCGCCGGGCGGATTGCCGAAATTGGAATAGGACAGGAAGGCGACGCGCGGATCATGGCCCATGCGGCGCGCGACCGCGACAGTGCCTTCGGCGATGTCGGCCAGTTCATGGGCGGAGGGCCGTTCATTGACGGTCGTATCTGCGAGGAACACCGTCTTGTCCTTCGATACCATGATATGGATGCCGAACGGTGTGCGATCGACCGCCGGGTCCATCACGCGCTTCACCTCGCGCAGCGTCTGGGCGAAGGGGCGCGTCACGCCCGTGATCATCGCGTCGGCATGACCCATGCTGACGAGCAACGCACCGAAGATATTGCGATCCCGGTTGACCATGCGCTCACAATCGCGGCGCAGATGGCCCCGCCGCTGCAGCCGTTCATAAAGGCGATCGGCCATGTCCGGCACCAGCGGCGAATTGACGCTGTTGTGCAGTTCGAAGCTTTGCGGATCGCGGACACCGAGCGCCTGCAGCTTGTCATAAACCTCGTGACGGCCAACCAGGACAGGGATGCCATAGCCAAGGTCACGGAACTGGATCGCAGCGCGCAGCACCACTTCCTCTTCCGCTTCGGCAAAAACGACGCGCTTAGGATTGGCCTTGGCCACCTCATAGGCGGTGGTCAGCACGGAAGTCGTGGGATTTAGCCGCCCTTTAAGCGACTGGCGGTAGGCCGCCATGTCGGCGATCGGCTTCTGCGCGACGCCGGTTTCCATCGCAGCCTGCGCAACGGCGGCGGGCACGACTTCCATCAGGCGCGGATCGAAAGGCGCGGGGATGATATAATCCGGGCCGAAGCTGTGCGAGCGGCCATAGGCTTTCGCGACTTCCTCGGGCACTTGCTCGCGCGCCAGTTCGGCAATCGCCTGCGCGGCCGCCACCTTCATCGCCTCATTGATCCCGGTGGCCCGCACATCGAGCGCGCCACGGAAAATGAAGGGGAAGCCAAGCACATTGTTGACTTGGTTGGGATAGTCCGAACGGCCGGTCGCGACGATGGCGTCGGGGCGCACCTCCAGCACGTCGGGGGGCGTGATCTCGGGATCTGGATTGGCCATGGCAAAGATGATCGGCTTGCCAGCCATCTCCTTCACCATGTCCTGCGACACTGCGCCAGCGACCGACAGCCCAAGGAACACATCGGCACCCTTGATCGCCTCGGCAAGCGTGCGTGCGTCGGTCTTCACCGCATGCGCCGACTTCCACTGGTTCATGCCCTCGGAGCGGCCCTGGTAGATGACGCCCTTGGAGTCGCACATGATGACATTGTCATTCTGCACGCCGATCGCCTTGATCAGCTCCGTGCAGGATATGGACGCCGCGCCCGCGCCGTTCACGACGACCTTCATGTCCTTGAGGTCACGGCCAGTCAGCATCGCCGCATTGATGACGCCCGCCGCCGCGATGATCGCGGTGCCATGCTGGTCATCATGGAAGACCGGGATGTTCATCCGCTCTTTCAGCGTCTGTTCGATGATGAAACATTCGGGTGCCTTGATATCTTCAAGATTGATGCCACCGAAGGTCGGCTCCATCAGTTCGACCGCGTCGATGAATTTATCGACATCCTCGGTCTTAAGTTCGATATCGATGGAATCGACGTCGGCGAAGCGCTTGAACAGCACCGCCTTGCCTTCCATCACCGGCTTGGACGCGAGCGCGCCGAGATTGCCGAGACCCAGGATCGCCGTGCCGTTGGAGATGACGGCGACCAGATTGCCTTTGGCGGTATAGTCATAGGCGGTTGCGGGATCTTCGGCGATGGCGCGCACCGGAACGGCGACGCCGGGCGAGTAAGCGAGCGACAAATCACGCTGCGTGGCCATGGGCTTCGACGCGATGATCTCGATCTTGCCGGGCCTACCCGTCGAATGGAAAAACAGCGCCTCGCGCTCAGAAAATTCCACATTCGACTTATCGGCCATGACACATCCGTCCCCACTTTTTCCTACAATGGCCCTAGCGGCAAGCGTGACCTGTCGGCAAGCGCGAGAAACACGTTTTTTCGCGCTCTTTCCTGATGTGCCGCTTGCGGCTATCGCCTGACGACCATGCATAGCCCCAAGGACCTTGCTGCAAACCAACCAACGCCGATGATGGCGCAATATCTGGCGCTGAAGGCCGAGGCGCAGGACTGCCTCCTCTTCTATCGCATGGGCGATTTCTTCGAGTTGTTCTTTGACGATGCGAAGGCGGCGGCGGCCACCCTGGACATTGCGCTTACCAGCCGGGGCGAACATGGCGGCGCGCCGATCCCGATGTGCGGCGTGCCGGTGCACAGCGCAGAAAGCTATCTCGCCCGGCTGATCAAGGCGGGACACCGTGTCGCCATTGCCGAACAGACCGAAACCCCGGCCGAGGCAAAGGCGCGGGGGAGCAAGGCGCTCGTTGCCCGGGCGATCGTCCGCTATGTGACGGCGGGCACGCTGACCGAGGAGACGCTGCTCGACTCCCGGCGCGACAACATGCTCGTCGCCTTGGCGCAGACAGGAGGCGACGGCGCTGGTGAAATCGGGATCGCGGCGGCCGATATTTCGACAGGGCGGTTCGAGACATTGACGTTGCGCCCTGCCGATCTGCCCGCCGAACTCGCGCGACTGCGGCCGAGCGAGGTCGTGGTGCCCGATGGCTTGGCGCTTGATCTGGCAGACTCGCACCCTTTCGATCGGGCAGCCTTTTCCAGCAACAGGGCCGAGGCGGCGCTGAAGCGGTTGTTCGGAGTTGCGACACTGGATGGCTTCGGCCAGTTCGGACGCGCTGAACTGGCGGCGATGGGCGGGCTGATCGGCTATCTTGACCATGCGGGCAAAGGCACCCTGCCCTTTCTCGCTCCGCCGGTGCGCAAGACGAGCGGTGCGCATGTCGCCATCGACGCAGCGACACGGGAAAGCTTGGAGATCACCACCACGATGAACGGCGCGCGGCCGGGCAGCCTGCTGGGAGCGGTGGATCGCACCGTCACGGGCGCAGGCGCACGGCTGCTGGCTCAGGACCTGTCTGCGCCGCTGATGGATCAAGGACTGATCGAGGCACGGCTGGGCCTGGTCCAACTTTTCCACGATGACCCGCTGCTTCGCGACCAGCTCCGCGCCGCGCTGCGGGCGCTCCCGGATATTGGCCGAGCGTTGGGTCGTATTGCAGTGGGCCGGGGCAGTCCGCGCGACCTGGGGCAGTTGCGGGACGGGCTGAACGAAGCACGAATGCTGCGCGAAAGGCTGGGGAGGCTGCCAGACCAACCGCCGCTGCTGCTGCAACTGCTTCCGGCGCTGGATGGCCATGGCGCGCTGGTGGATAGCCTTTCACGGGCGCTGGTGCCGAGCCCGCCTACGGAAACGGCAAACGGCGGCTATATCGCCGATGGCTATGACCCGGCGCTGGACGAACTGCGGCGCATGGCGGGCGACGGGCGCCGCGCCATCGCAGCGCTGGAGGCGAAATATCGCGAGCAGAGCGGAATCGGTTCGCTCAAGATCCGGCATAATGGCGTGCTTGGCTATCATGTAGAGGTGCCAGCGCGTGCAGCCGATCCGCTGATGCAGCCGGATAGCGGCTTCACGCATCGTCAGACGCTGGCCGGGGTGGTGCGCTTCAATTCGGTCGATCTGCATGAACAGGCAGGCCGGGTCGCCCAAGCAGGCGCTCATGCGCTGGCGGCGGAAGCGGCGCATCTGGAGGATTTGATCGAGTCCGCCCTCACCCGCAAGTCCGAGATCGCGCTGGCCGCCGACGCGCTCGCCAGGCTCGACGTGGCGGCCGCGTTGGCCGAAAGAGCGGCCGAGGGCGGGTGGCAGCGGCCGCACTTCCTGCCGCAGGATGGCGAAGGTCCCTGCCTTGAAATCATCGGCGGCCGCCATCCGGTGGTCGAGGATGCGCTGCGGCGGGAAGGCCAGCCCTTTGTCGCCAATGATTGCCGCCTGGGGGCGAGCGACCGGCTTTGGCTGGTCACCGGCCCCAATATGGGCGGTAAATCGACTTTCCTCCGGCAAAACGCCTTGATCGTCATCTTAGCCCAGGCTGGCGCCTATGTGCCTGCGCAATCGGCAACGCTCACCCTGGTCGATCGGTTGTTCAGTCGCGTCGGCGCGTCGGACAATCTGGCGCGCGGGCGTTCGACCTTCATGGTCGAGATGGTCGAGACCGCGGCTATCCTTGCCCAAGCGACGGAGCGCAGCTTCGTCATCCTGGATGAAGTCGGGCGTGGCACATCCACCTATGACGGGCTGGCGCTGGCATGGGCGGTGGTCGAAGCGGTGCATGAGGTCAATCGCTGCCGCTGCCTGTTCGCGACCCACTATCATGAGCTGACGCGGCTCGCGGAGACGCTCTCGGCGCTCTCGCTCCACCATGTACGGGCGCGCGAGTGGAAGGGCGACCTTGTCCTGCTCCACGAACTGGCACAGGGCCCCGCCGATCGCAGCTATGGCCTCGCCGTTGCACGGCTTGCGGGTTTGCCGCCGGCGGTGCTTAAACGCGCCAAGGATGTGCTGACGCGTCTGGAGGCGGGCAAGGCCAAGACCGGGGGCATCGCCGCTGGTCTAGACGACCTTCCGCTGTTCGCGGCGGCAGCGGCGCATGAGGAGGACAAAGTCGATCCTTTGCGCGCAGCCCTCGACGCGATCGATGCCGACGCTCTGTCGCCACGCGAGGCTTTGGAGCAGCTTTATCACCTGAAACAACTGGCCGCAGCCAGTAGCGAAGACTAGATTAAACCCATGGTCATGCAGTTCCCCTCCCTGGGATCGCGCCGCTCGATCATTGATCGGCGCGCGATTTCCGACAGCATCAATGCCTTGGCGCAGGAATATCGGAGCGATCCGGCCAAGCTGCGCGGAATGATCGTGAAGGAGTTGAAGGCTGCACTGGACGCTGGACGCATTGACGTCGCTCGTCGCCTGGATGCGAAGCCGACACGGGGCCGGGAGGCGGTCACCGCCTTCGCCTTCCTGATCGATCAGATATTGCGCCTACTCTATGACGCGACGACGCATCATCTGTATCCCGCGAGCAACCGCAGCACGGGAGAGCGCATCACCTTGATGGCGGTGGGCGGCTATGGGCGAGGAGAAATGGCCCCACATAGCGATGTGGACATTGCCTTCATCACGCCCTGGAAGCCGACAGGCTGGACCGAACAGGTCATCGAATCGATGCTCTATTCGCTCTGGGACTTGGGGCTGAAGGTGGGCCATTCCAGCCGTTCCGTCGATGAGACCATGCGCATGGCGAAGGCGGACCTGACGGTGCGCACCGCGCTGCTGGAGGCCCGCTATGTCTGGGGCGATCGCGCTCTTTACGAAGACACGGCCAAGCGCTTCGACGCGGAAGTGATGCAGGGCACCGCGCGCGCCTTTGTCACTGAAAAGCTTGAGGAACGCGACGAGCGGCACAAACGGATGGGCGACAGCCGCTATGTCGTCGAGCCCAATGTGAAGGAAGGCAAGGGCGGGCTGCGCGACCTCCACACGCTCTTCTGGATCGGTAAATATGTAAATCGGGTAAGATCGGTCGCCGAACTGGTCGATGTCGGCCTGCTGACTGAGCTGGAGCTGCGCCAATTCCAGAAGGCGGAGGATTTTCTGTGGGCGGTGCGCTGCCACCTGCATATGATCACAGGACGGGCGGAGGACCGCCTAACCTTCGACCTGCAGCTGGAAACCGCCACGCGGATGCACTTTACCGGACGGCAGGGCCGGTCGGGGGTCGAGCGCTTTATGCGCTATTATTTCCTGAACGCGAAGGCAGTTGGCGATCTTACCGCCGTTTTCCTGGCGCATCTGGATGATCAGCTAGGTCCCAAAGGGCGGCGTTATATTCCGTCCATCTTCCGCAGGCCTAAGAAGCTGGACGGATTTGTGCTGGACCGCGGGCGCCTGGCGCTGCCGAGCGATGATTTTTTCCAGGAAGACCCGGTTCGGCTGCTGGAGATTTTCGCGGTGGCCGATCGCCATGAGCTCGCCATTCATCCGAGCGCAATGCGTACGGCGAGCCGGGACGCGGGTCTCATCACCGCGAAGATCCGCCGTGATCCGCGTGCCAACACAGCCTTTCTGGATGTCCTCACATCGCAGCGCGATCCGGAGACGGTGCTGCGCTGGATGAATGAATCGTCGGTGTTCGGCCGCTTCATCCCCGATTTCCGCCGCGTCGTCGCCCAGATGCAGTTCGACATGTACCATCATTATACGGTGGACGAGCATACCATTCGCGCCGTCGGCCTGTTGGCGCGGATCGAAAAGGGAGAATTGAAGGAGGATCATCCGCTTTCGACCGAGATCATGGGAAGGCTGCTGTCCCGCCGCGTACTCTACATCGCCGTTCTGCTGCATGACATCGCCAAGGGGCGGGGCGGCGATCATAGCCTGCTCGGCGCGGAGGTAGCGGAGCATCTCTGTCCCCGGCTCGGCCTCAGTGCGGCTGAAACCGAGACTGTGGCCTGGCTGGTGCGGCACCATCTGCTAATGTCGGCGACCGCATTCAAGCGCGACTTGGCCGATTACAAAACGATCCTGGACTTTGTCGAAGTGGTGCAAAGCCCCGAACGGCTGCGGCTGCTTCTCTGCCTTACAGTGGTCGATATCCGTGCGGTCGGCCCGGGGGTCTGGAACAGCTGGAAACGCCAATTGCTGGGCGACCTCTATGAGGCGGCCGAGGAGGTGCTTAGGCTTGGCCACAAGCAGAAGGGCAGAAGCGAGCGGGTCACCGCCAAGCAGGAGACGCTGCGCCAGGCGCTGGGCGTGTCCGCTGCCGATTTCCAGAAGCTGAGCAAGCGCTTGCCGGAATCCTACTGGATTGCGGAGCCGGAGGATATCTTGATCCACAATGCCCAGCATATTCTGGAGTCCGGCGATTCCCCGCTGTCGATCGCGGCGCAATATTATCCTCAGCGCGGGGCGACGCTCGTAACCGTCTATGCGGCGGACCATCCGGGTCTCTTCTATCGCATCGCCGGCGCCATCCACTTGGCGGGCGGCAACATTATCGACGCCCGCATCCATACGACGCGTGACGGCGTGGCGATCGACAATTTCCTCGTGCAGGATCCATTGGGCGGCGCATTCCACAGCCCGGAGCAGCTGACCCGCATTCGCAACGCGATCGAGGATTCACTCGCCAATCGGCACCGCATGATCACCAAGCTGGAGGCACGGCCGCTGCCCCGCACCCGCGCCGAGGCATTCCGGATCGAGCCCAATGTTCTGATCGACAACAAGGCGTCCAACCGCTTCACGGTGATCGAGGTCAACGCCCGGGACCGCCCTGCCCTGCTGTTCAGCCTGGCCAACGCGCTGTTCCAGTCCAAGGTCACGGTGCACAGCGCTCATGTCGCCACTTATGGCGAGCGGGCAGTCGATACCTTTTATGTGACGGACCTGCTGGGCGGGAAGATCGAAAGCAAGGCGCGGATCCAGACGCTGGAAAGGCGGCTGCGCGAGGCAGCAGGCGGCGAAGTGGGGGATGCGCTGGAGCAGGCGTAAGGGCCGGCTCCTACGCGATTTCCATGACATCGCCGGGCGACAGCAGCGGCAGCAGCTTCAGCATGTCCTGGCGATCAACCGCGACGCAACCTGCGGTCGGGCGGCCTTCGGACAGGTGAAGGAAGATAGCGCTTCCCCGTCCCGGCACCGGCGGCGCATCATTATGCCCCAGGACGACGATAACGTCATAGGCATCATCGTCGCGCAGCAGCGCTTCGGCAGAGAAGGGCCGCGGCAAATGCACCGGGCGATTGTAGGATGGATCGGCGGGGTCGTCCGACCAGCCGTCGCCTTCCCTCACCCAACGCCAGGGCAGACGTATGCCTTTTGCTTCTATCCGGCCGGGCCGCAGCAAAACGCCACGCAAGGGCCATGTACCCAGCGGCGTGCAGCCATCGCCCTCCCGCTTGCCATCCGCTGCGCAAGGCCCGCCTCGGCCCAGCGTGCAGGCCATGTTGATCCCGCCGAAGCGCAGCCGCCCGGCGGCGCTATCGACACGGATGACCGTCATAGCTGATGACCCGTGCGGTCGCGCTTAGTCGCCAGATATTGTTCATTATGCGGATTGGCGGGCAGGATGATCGGCAGCCGCTCCGCCACCTTGATGCCTGCCTTCTCTAGCCCCTCCACCTTTTTAGGATTGTTCGTGAGCAGACGCACGCCGCCGATCCCGAGCAGGTCCAGCATGCGAGCCGCTACCGAGAAATCCCGCGCATCGATGGCGAAGCCGAGCCGGACATTGGCATCGACCGTGTCGAACCCTTGATCCTGCAGGGCATAGGCGCGCAGCTTGTTGATGAGGCCGATGCCTCGCCCTTCCTGCCGCAAATAAAGGAGTACGCCCCAGGCCGAACCTGCGATCTGATGCAAAGCCTCGTGCAGTTGCGGCCCGCAATCGCATTTGAGACTGCCCAGCACATCGCCGGTTAAGCACTCGCTATGCAGCCTGACGACGGGCGGCGAAGAATCGCGCTTGCCAATGATCAGCGCGACATGTTCGCGCGGCTCGTCTGGGCTGCGGAAAGCCACGATCTCGGCGGTTTCGCTGGCGGAGACGGGCAACCGCGCCCGCGTCGCGATGGCCAGATGGGCGGCGTCATCATAAGCCTCCACCTCATCCGCGCTGACCCTTGCTTCGCTGTCGCCATCTATCGTCACGAAGAAGGCCGGCAAGATGCCAGCGAGCCGGGCGAGCTTCAACGCAGTCTTGGCGGCTTGCGGGGCTGTTACAGGCTTAGCGGCGAACGGCCCTTTCAGGGGCGAGGCCAGATCGAGTACCGGATCGGCGATGGCCATGGCGACATCGCCGTCGATCCACGGCGCACGGGCAATCAACACCGGCATGTCCGGATCGGCCGCCGCAAGCTGGTTGGCAAGCTTCAGCGTTTCGCCACGTGCGGCCGCCACCAATATGTCGGCTTTGCCCAGTGGATCGAAGTCGGCCAGCGTCACCGCGTCGGCCCCTTCGACAGCCATGATGCGCAGCGCGCCGTCAGGGGCATGAACGGTCACCGCCCAGCCCCGGCGCAGCGCATCGATGGCGCGGGCGGCGGCGCGCCCTTTCATGACCTGAGGCCCATCAGAAGGCGAACTCCGTGACGATGGGGATGTGATCCGACGGCTTGGTCCAACTGCGCGCGGGTTCGACGACGCGATGGCCGATCGCCTTATCCGCTACATCCTGCGTCATCCACATATGGTCCAGCCGCCGGCCACGATCCGATTCCGCCCAATCCCGCGCGCGGTAGCTCCACCAAGTGTAGAGCCGCTGCGGCGCCGGAAAGAATTTGCGGCCAATATCCACCCAATTATTGGAGTCCTGCAAGCGTCCCAGCAGTTCGCATTCGATTGCGGTATGGCTGACGACGTTCAATAACTGCTTGTGGCTCCAGACATCGCATTCCATGGGCGCGATGTTGAAATCGCCGGTCAGGATCGTCGGCTTGTCCTCCAGTTCCGAGGACCATTGGATCATGCGCTCGAGAAAGTCGAGCTTCTGCCCGAACTTGGGATTGATCGCGCGGTCGGGCACATCCCCGCCCGCAGGGACATAGACATTCTCGATCCGCACCCCATTGTCGAGCCGGATGCCGACATGACGCGCTTCGCCATTGGCCTGCCAGTCGAACCGGTCGTCTTCATGGATCGGCACCTTGCTCATAATGGCCACGCCGTGGTGCATGCGCTGGCCGTTCAACACCTGATGCACGTAGCCCATCCGGCGGAACATGTCGGTGGGGAATGTCTCATTCACCACCTTTGTTTCCTGCAGGCATAAAATGTCAGGCGCTTCTTCGGTCAGGAACCGCTCTACAATGTCTATCCGGGCACGGACGCTGTTGATGTTCCAGGAGGCGATACTGAGTGTCTGCGGCATGCTGATCCCCTAAGACCGTGCGGCGGGGCGTGCAAGGGCAGTAGATGAAAGGAGCGAGCCGTGCCCAGTCGAGATGACGCCCAGTCCCACCCAAGATCGGTGATTGGCGGGCATTGGAGCGCCCGACCATGTTAGCCGGGATGATCGATTTCGCGTGACCACAAAGAAAGACCCCCGCTCCGGGGGCATGGAACGGGGGTCTCGATCGCGCCCTTTAAGCGCTTTGCGGCGAGAGCGGGGTTCCGGGTAACAGGGGGGAAATCCCGGTCTTCGTCTCGCGCCGTGGAGTTCTTTTTAGGGCTTCGGATATGAGCCCAAGATGAACAGGATTAATGACGAATCCGTCCATCTCATGCCAAACCCGTTTCACCCCCCAGCAGCGCGCCCCTTGGGCCGCGGGTCGTTCCAGCGGAAGGCCGAATCTGCCACCGCGACGCCGTACCGCTGGTTGGAAAGGCGGACGGTGGTGCGGTTATTTTGCGAATCCAGTGCGACCCATCCGTAAAGCTGCAGGCCTGCCGGACCAGACGCATCGCGCTGGAAGATCATGGTGATGGTGCCGAATTCAGGGCGTTTCGGATCGCGCGCCTGGACGCTCAGCACCTTGGGGTCGCCGGTCTGGATCAGCTTGCCGAAACGCGACAGGTCCTTTTTAGGATCGAGCAGAGCGCCGAGGGGCGAACTGCCTATCGGCCAGCGCTGCACTTGGCGGACTTCATAGTCGATCATCGTCAGCGCCTTCCCGTCGCCGACGATGAGCAGCGGTACGCCCTTCTGATATTGGAAGCGGACCTTACCCGGCTGCTTGATGATGAGCTTGCCGGTCAGTGTCTGGCCGTTCCGGTCAGTCTGAGTAAAGTCGGCGGTCATGGTCGTGACCCCACGGATATAGGCGTTCACCTGCTCCAGACCGGCCTGTGTCTGCTGCGCTTGGACAGGGGCAGCAAGATTCGCCAGTGGCGCGGCAGCGAGGGCCAGGAGGAGGGGCGCAACCGAGCGCTTCATGCATTCTTCTCCGCTTTTTGTTGAGGGTCAGGAATAGGGATGACCCATTGAACCCATAGTGAACTGAATGCGTTCCTGAACACGCAGACGCTCAGCAGCGGCTAAAGCGCGCGTCCGGGGTGTAAGGGCTGGCAAGAACAAAAAAAAGGCCGGTCCGAAGACCAGCCTGAAAAGTTTTTAGGAGAGGATGCCTGAAAGGCACGCCCTCATTGAACGGTGCCGGTCCTTTTGACAAATGCATAGAGCGGGCAAGTGATTGCATTTGACGCAATCGTGATCAAAGCGGATTGCCATTCTCATCACGCAGCACCTCGCGGCGGCCCACATGATTGGGCGGTCCGACCAGCCCTTCCTCTTCCATTCGTTCGATCAGGCGTGCAGCGCTGTTGTAGCCGACGCGGAGCTGGCGCTGCAGCCAACTGGTGGACGCCTTCTGATTTTCAAAGACCAGTTGGCATGCTTTGCGGAATAGCTGGGCGTCGGGGCTGTCGTCGCCAAGGTCCACACCGTCAAGGGCGAAGCTGCCCTCTTCCGGTTCCTCGGTCACAGCGGAGATATAGTCGGGCTGACCCTGAGCGCGCCAGTGATCGGCGACTACGCGGACTTCGTCATCCGACACGAAGGGACCGTGAACGCGCATCAGGCCCTTGCCACCGTGCATATAGAGCATGTCGCCCTTGCCGAGCAGCTGTTCTGCGCCCTGCTCGCCCAATATGGTGCGGCTATCGATCTTCGACGTTACGAAGAAGCTGATACGGGTCGGCAGGTTCGCCTTGATGACGCCGGTGATGACATCGACGGACGGGCGCTGCGTCGCCAGGATCAGGTGGATACCGGCTGCGCGGGCCTTTTGGGCGAGGCGCTGGATCAGGAATTCGACTTCCTTGCCCGCCGTCATCATGAGGTCCGCCAGCTCGTCCACCACCACCACGATCTGCGGCAGGGGCTGGAAATCGAGCTGCTCTTCCTCGTAAATCGGCTTTCCGGTCTCGGGATCATAGCCGGTCTGGACGCGGCGGCCCAAGGGCTTGCCCTTAGCCTTCGCGGCGCGGACCTTCTCATTATAGTTGGCAAGGTTGCGGACGGAGATCGACGCCATCATGCGATAGCGGTCCTCCATCTGCTCGACCGCCCATTTGAGCGCACGGATCGCCTTGCTCGGCTCGGTCACGACCGGCGAGAGGAGATGCGGGATATCGTCGTAGGTCGATAGTTCCAGCATCTTGGGGTCGATCATGATCAGGCGCAGCTGGTCCGGCGTCATCCGGTATAGCAGCGACAGGATCATGGCGTTGAGGCCCACCGACTTGCCCGATCCGGTGGTGCCCGCAATCAACAGGTGGGGCATGGGCGCGAGATCGGCGATGATCGGCTCGCCCGAGATATTTTTGCCCAGGATGATCGGCAGCGTCGCTTCCTGCGCGAACTGTTCGGAGGTGATCAGTTCGCGGAAGGAAACGCCTTCGCGGTTGGCATTGGGCAGTTCGATGCCGATGACAGTGCGGCCTGGAATGGTCGCGACGCGGGCTGACAGCGCCGACATGTTGCGGGCAATATCATCGGCCAGCGCGATGACGCGGCTTGCCTTGATGCCGGGCGCGGGCTCCAGCTCGTACATGGTGACAACCGGGCCGGGGCGGACTTCGACGATATTGCCTTTGACGTGGAAATCGTCGAGCACGCTTTCGAGCAGGCGGGCGTTGCGTTCCAGCGCAGCCTTATCGATCTTCTGGCTCTGGCTCGCCGGGATCGGATTGAGCAGGTCGGGCGATGGCAGGGAACTGTTACCGAACAGATCGTCCTGCGACACCGGTGCCATCTGCCGCTGGGCTGGAGCAGGCTTCGGCGTCTGGATGGTGATCGGCGGCTTGGGTTCGTTGCTCACGGTCCGCCGCGGGCTGACGACACGGTCCTCCACCTCTTCCTCATCATCCAGATCGGTCGAGGCGCCGGCGCCTGCCAGTGCGAAACTCGGCCGTGGCAGGGCGAGCTTGGGCATGGACGGGCGGCGGAGAGCAAGGATCGGCTTTTCCAAGGCGAGGCTACGATACCAGAGGGCGAGCCCGCCGATCAGCGCCAGGACGACGAGACCTCCGGTGATCCAGCCCTGCGCAGCGCCCGCTTGGGCCGTGAGGCTGCGCACGCCATTGGCCGTCGCAAGACCGACCAGACCGCCCCAGCCCGAGGGTAGATCGATCAGGGAGTCTGGCTGGAACATGGCGAGCGCGATGCCGACAAGGGCAATTCCGCCGAGGCATTTGCCGAACTGGGATTTCCACCCGGTCATGTCCTGGTCGCCCCAAAGACGGCGGGCGGTGATCGCCAGAAGGGGAAGGATCAGCGCGACAGGAACGCCCAGCAGGGTGAAGAGGAAGGCGGAGATCCAGGCGCCGGGCCAGCCCATGATGTTTTGAACCTGATCGTCGGCGACCGTCATCATCGATGGGTCGCTCAAGCGGAAGCTCAGGAGAGCGAGAGCGAGAAACAGGGTCGCCAGCATCAGCGCGATCGCGCTGATCAGCGCGCCGCTGCGGATCAGGCTGCGTTTCAGCATTTCGCGCCATTCCGGCGTGCGCTTGGCTCCGCGGCTGACAGCCATGGTCTCGAATGTCCCCCAAATGTTCCGTTCCGGCACAATGCGCCGAGGGAGGAGTCGCCGTCAAGAGTCCGGCTTTTCGGCTCGTCTTGTCGAAACAGTGAAGGAAATAGCGAATTGGAGCGGATTTTGAGAAGGCGACAGTAGGCGAGCTATGCGATTCCTTCATGCATTTCGATCGGCCGCCTGGTGCGCGCGGCGATGAGGCAACCGGCGACGATCAACCCCGCCCCGGCCAAAGTTGAGAGCGTCAGCCGCTCGCCAAAGGCCAGCCAGCCGATGATCGCGGCCCAAATGAAGGCGGTATATTCGACCGGGATCAGATATTGCGCTTCCGCCCGCGCATAGGCCCAGGCGAATGACGCCAGCGATGTGAAGGCCAGCGCCGCCGCCATGGCGATCAGCAGCCAGGAATGAAAGGTGGGCATATCGAGGCGCAAAGCCGCCAGTCCCGGCACCAGGCCCGCGGTCATGGCGCAGAGTCCGAACAGCGCGAACATGACGATATGCTGGAAGAAGGCGACCTCCACCGGGGAAGCGAGCTGTGCCTGCTGCCGCTGAAGGATGAGGTTCCAGGCGAAAAGGACAGCGGACAGCAGCACCGCCGCCGCACCGAGCAGCGCGTCCCAATCATAGCCGCCCTGCATCCGGCCGGAGAGGATGACGGCGACGCCCAACAGACCCAGCAGCGATGCCACAATGGCCGTGCGCTCGATCCGCTCCCCCAGCAGCAGGGCGGCAAGATAGAGCGCGATCAGCGGCGCGATGAAAGAAAGGGCGATGGCTTCGGCAAGGGGCAGCCGCATGAGCGCCCAGAAGAAGAGGCTGGCCATCAGCGAAACGACGGCGCCACGCAGGAAATGGAGGCGCAGCACGGCTGGCGCAGGCCAGCGCTGCCGCGTGAGCAGCATGAGCGCGATCCCCAGCAGACTGCCCGTCAGCGCGCGCCAGAAAAGGGCGTTGAACAGGCCGATGGAGAGGCTGAGGCCCTTCATCGTCGCGTCCATAATGGCAAAGAGCGCGACGGCCGCGCAGCAGACGGAGAAGGGGATCGCCAGACTTCGGGAGTGCGCCATCATCTTCAGCTAAAGCATCGAACCGTGAAGGGGAAGAAAGGCCGTTGGCTTAGGCGACCTTCGGTTAGGCAAGCTCAGGGCGAAGGAAGGAGGGGTGCCGCCGGTTGGCCGCATCCGGATTCAGGTCAACAGCCGTTGATATCGAGCGAAGTCGAGATAGGCATGCGCAAAGGCTTCTCGACTTCGTTCGAAGCGAACGGAGGGCGGGGCATCGGCTTCAACACGCTCAACCCGAACGGGAATGGATGATCCCGCTCTCATCGAATGGGCAAGGCCCCTGCTCTACTCAGCCGCCTCGGCATTCCCAGCGTCAGTCGTCTCGGCCTCCAGCTTGGCGGCCTCGATCTCTGCCGCCTTGGCTTCGACCAGGCTGACGATATGGTCGATCATGCCTTCGTCCTGGATCGTGTGGTCGGTGAGGCCGGAGAGATAGACCATGTGCTTGCCCGCGCCGCCGCCGGTCAGGCCGATATCGGTTTCGCGCGCTTCGCCCGGACCATTGACGACACAGCCCAGCACGGAAAGGGAGAGCGGCGTGTGGATATGCTGGAGCCGTTCCTCGAGCGCCTGCACGGTGCGGATGACGTCGAAGCCCTGCCGCGCGCAGCTGGGGCAGGAGATGACCTTGACTCCGCGCGTGCGGATGCCGAGCGATTTGAGGATCTCATAGCCGACGCGCACTTCCTCTTCCGGTTCGGCGGAAAGGGAGACGCGGATCGTATCGCCGACCCCGGCCCAGAGCAGGTTGCCGATGCCGATCGCGCTTTTCACCGTGCCGCCGATCAGGCCGCCCGCCTCCGTGATGCCGAGGTGGAGCGGACAATCAACCGCTTCGGCAAGCTGCATATAGGCCGCGACGGCGAGGAAGACGTCGCTTGCTTTCACCGCCACCTTATATTCGTGGAAATCCTGGTCCTGCAGCAGCTTGATATGGTCGAGCGCGCTTTCGACCAGCGCCTCGGGGCAAGGCTCGCCATATTTTTCGAGCAGGTCCTTTTCGAGGCTACCCGCATTGACGCCGATGCGGATCGCACAGCCATTGGCCTTGGCGGCATCGACCACTTCCTTCACCCGCCCCTCGCTGCCGATATTGCCGGGGTTGATGCGCAGGCAGGCCGCGCCCGCATCCGCCGCCTCCAGCGCGCGCTTATAGTGGAAATGAATGTCGGCGACGATCGGCACGCGGGCGGCGCGAACGATCTGCTTGAGCGCCGCGGTCGATTCCTCGTCCGGGCAGGAGACGCGGATGATATCCACGCCCACTTCCTCGCAGCGGCGAATCTGGTCGATCGTCGCCTTGACGTCGAAGGTCGGCGTATTGGTCATGGTTTGGACCGTGACCGGCGCGCCGCCGCCTACAGGCACATTGCCGACCATGATCTGACGGGATTGCCGCCGGGCGATATCGCGCCAGGGACGCAGGCCGGGATTATGGTCGGACATGAAAAAGGGGCTCCGTGCTGATGGAGCCCCTATAGTGATTCATCAGCGAAGTTAAAACCGCGCCGTCACCGATGCAGCGATCTGATCGACATTGCCGCTGGTCCGTGAGCGCGTCGTTACGGTGACGGCGGCCGGATCGGAATAATAATGGTCGGCGCGCAGGATCGTCACCCGCTTGATGAAATTATGGGCGTAGCTGAGATTGAGCGCCAGCGCCGGTGACATGTTCCAGGTCGCGCCGCCCGACAGCCAGGCGCGGTCGCCATCGGGGACGCGCGTCGTCAGAAATTGCGGATTGGTCGGCGTGCGGTCGAACATAGCTCCGCCGCGGAGCGTGAGCGCAGGACTGACATCATATTCGCCGCCTGCGCTGACGCTGTAGCTATCGCGATAATGAAGTTCCTTGACCGATGTGCCGGCGCCGGAGGTGATGGCAATGTCGCGGAAGACCGACCAATTATACCAGCGGGCCGTCAGCATCGCGCGAGCGTGCGCACTCAAGCGGTGCATCATGCTGGCGGTGACGATATCGGGCAGGTTGAGCGGGGTGCTGGCATCGCTGGTCCCGTTGACGACCGCCAGCGGACCTAACAGGCCCGACAAGGTTGCGCTGCCTTCGATCCGGTGTTTGATGGCCGAACGATAGTGGATGCCCCAATTGGTCCTGCCGCTGGTGTAGAAAAGACCGGCATTCCAGCCGAAGGACAGATCGTCGCCCTTTACCTGAAAATGACCATCGGCCGCGAGCGGCGACAGATTGGGCAGCGCATTGGTCAGCTTTGCCTTTGCATATTGGACATCGACGCCGCCGCCGATCGACAGGTTGTCCATCAGCTTATAGGCGGCCGACGGCTGGACATTATAGGTTTTGAGTTCGGTATGCAGCGAGTCATAGCGGCCGGAAAAATCATTGGCATAGTCGAGCTTGAGCCCGAAGGGCGCCGTCACCCCGAGACCAAGCCACAGCCGGTCGGACAGCTGGCCGGTCGCATAGAAGCTGGGCACGGGAATAAGGCTGTCGAAGGGATTGCCGCCTGAGGTGCCGCCAACCGGCACCGATCCGGGAAGGCCAGGCACCGTGCGCGTGGTTCCGCGATCCTGCTGGCGGGCCGATGCGAACAGCAGGACGCCACCAGACGAAGTCTGGATACCCGGCAGCTGCGTCATGGCCGCGGGATTGAAATAAACGGTGGAAGGATCGTCGGCAGCCGCAGCCCCGCCCGAAAGCGCCCTGCCGGTTTCCTTTGGCGATTGTTCCTGCAGATAGAACCCCCCAGCAAGAGCCGGCAAAGGGACCGCTGAAAGCACCGCTGCAGACACAAGAAAAGCGGCGGCATGGCGGTTAACAGGCATTTACATCCCCCCTCAAACTGGTCGTGGCGGCCCCCAAGCCGCGAAACTTCTATACTGAGGATGGCGGTTAGCAGCGACATGGTTAATTTCTTGTTCGGGAAAGTGGCCGATCGAGAACAAAAAAAAAGCCGTCCCGAAGGACGGCTATGAAAGTTTTTAGGAGAGGATGCCTGAAAGGCCCGTCCCTTTTGCGGCTGACTCGCATCTGTTGCAAATGCGAAAGAAGCGCCGTTGATTGCGTTTGACGCAATCGTCAGGATATGCGCAGCTTTACGTAAGGGAATTGAACCCGTTA
Source organism: Sphingobium tyrosinilyticum (assembly GCF_042654265.1). Lineage (NCBI taxonomy): Bacteria > Pseudomonadati > Pseudomonadota > Alphaproteobacteria > Sphingomonadales > Sphingobiaceae > Sphingobium > Sphingobium tyrosinilyticum. The sequence continues at coordinate 171,885 of NZ_JBHSFZ010000030.1, forward strand.
CTTGCGCGAGAAAATAGGACCGGCGAGTTTCGAGCCGCTGGTTGATGGCGGATCAAGCGTCCGTCACGCCTGATTCTCGCAACTGCGAATATAGCGCGTCCAGCAGGCGATCGAGCCCTGCACGATCACGCGCCTCCGCCCGGCCGACCAGTTCGGCCTGCGTGTTGGAAGCGCGCAGCAGCCACCAGCCGTCATCGGTCGTGACCCGGGCGCCGTCGGTCTCGTCGATGCGGGCTCCAACGGCGCGGAGGCGCTTGGCAATCTCGTCCACCAAAGCGAATTTGCGGGTCTCCGGAACCGGGAATCGCAGTTCGGGAGTGGCGGGCAGATCGGGCATGGCGTTGCGCAGGGCGGTGATGCTGCGGCCCAGGCTGGTCGCTGCTCTGATCAGGCGCACGGCGGCATAGAGGCCATCGTCATAGCCCGGATAATCGTCAGCGAACATGATGTGGCCGGTCATCTCGCCACCCAGCGGGCTACCGACCTGCTTCATTTTGGACTTGATCAGGCTGTGGCCGGTTTTCCACATGAGCGGCCGACCGCCGAGCGCAGCGATGCGGTCGAACAGCGTTTGGCTAGCCTTCACATCCGCCACGATCGTCGCGCCGGGACTGTTTTTGAGCACCACTTCGGCAAAAAGAGCGATCAGTTGGTCCCCCCAGATGACCCGGCCCTTGCCATCGATCACGCCGATCCGGTCGGCGTCGCCGTCGAAAGCCACGCCGAAATCGAGCTTTTTTGAAAGGACAAGCGCGCGCAAATCCTGCAGATTTCGCTCAACGGTGGGATCGGGATGATGGTTGGGAAAATTGCCGTCTATCTGGGTGAAGAGCGTGTGATGCTCTCCAGGAAGCAGCTTGACGAGCTTTTCAACGACCGTTCCGGCGGCTCCATTGCCCGCGTCCCAGCCGATGCGCCAAGCTCCGCCGTCGAAGCCCTCGACCAAGCGGGCGACATAATGGTCGAGCACGGCGGCATTTTCGATTCTGCCAGCGCCCTCCGTCCAGTCGCCAGCGGCCGCCAGCGCGCCCATGCGCAGAATGTCCGACCCAAAAAAGGGCTCATGCGCAAGCACCAGCTTGAAGCCATTATGATCGCGGGGATTATGGCTGCCGGTTATCTGGATGCCGCCATCCACATCCAGCACCGTTTCGGCATGATAGAGCATGGGCGTCGGCCCCAAGCCGATGCGCACGGCATCCACCCCGCTATCAATAAGGCCGCGAACCAGCGCAGATTCGAGCGGCGGGGAGCTCAGCCGGCCGTCATAGCCGACCGCGACCCTTGATCCGCCCTTGCGCCTGACGATCGTGCCGAAGCTGCGGCCCACGGCATAGCCATCCTCCTCCCGGAGCGTCCGGCCGAAGACGCCGCGCATGTCATATTCGCGCATGAGCGAAGGGTGGAAATGATGCGCCATGACGCGGCTTCTCCTTACCCGGGCCTTAGCGGCCGGGCGATTGCCCGCTTTCCGCCTGCTGCGCCAGAAGGAGGTCGCGCGCGGCGTTGATCTGGGCGGCGAGCGCCTCCGTCCCGCCGCGGTCGGGATGAACCGAGGCGATCAGGCGGCGATGGGCGGCGCGAATCTCCCCCGCGTCGGCGTCGGCTCCGACCCCAAGCAGCGCGCGCGCTTTGACGATATCGTCGGACAGCGGGGTGGGCCGCGCCTTCGGCGTGGCTGGCTTTGCCTTCTGCCCCTGCGCGAAGAAGAAGAGAGTCGCGCCAATGAGCAGCGGCGCGCCGACGAGCGGCTTGCCCTTGGCGGTCATGACGGCGCCGACCAGCGCCGCGCCCAGCGCCATGCCATCCTTTGCGCTCATACGTTGCAACCGTCCCGTCCAGATGAGCCAGCCCGCAAGGCCGATAAGCAGCAGGGCGAAGAGACCCATCAGGCCGCGCCGAGCAGATCCAGCGGTGCGGTTTCGGCGCGAGCGGGAAGCGCGAGGCCCGAGACCATCTCGCGCAGTTCCTGGCGGGCGGCGATATGGCTGACGCCCAGATCGCCGAGATGCCCCTTGTCGAGCAGGGTAAGGCCCGAGGGGAAGAGTTCGCGGAAAATCACGCGTTCCGAAAGGCCCGGAATGACGCGGAAGCCGACGCGGCGCGACAGTTCCATCAGAGCATCGCCCACGCGTTTCTTGTTACGCGCGTCATGATGCTGGACGCGGTTGCGCAGCACGACCCAGTCGATGGAGACGCCATCGGCCTTGGCGCGGGTCTTGCGCGCTTCGAAGATGAGTTCGGAATAGAAGGACAGGCGGCGGACCTTGAAGGTTTCGGCGTCCACCTGGCCGATAAGGTCGAAATCAACGAAACTGTCGTTCATCGGCGTCACCAGCGTGTGGGCGCGAGCGGCCATGTGACGGGCGAAGACATCGTCGCGGCCGGGCGTATCGACGACCAGGAAATCCTTGCCCTCGGCCACGGCGGCGGCCTCTTCCTCCAACGCCTCGACCGTGTCGCCCTTGAACACGGCGAAGTCGGGCGCGGGCAGGTCGATACCGCGGCGGCGAGCGGTTTCGGCGCGGTTTTCCATGTAGCGCGTGACGGTGCGCTGGCGCGGATCGAGGTCGATCATGCCCACTCTGTGGCCAAGCGCGGTGAGCGCAATGGCGGTATGGACGGCCGTGGTCGATTTGCCGGTCCCGCCCTTTTCATTGGCGAAGACGATATGGTGCGTTTGGGTGTTCGTACCCATTGATAACCCCGTTTATTGCCGCAACGATTCTTGACCCTATTGTCGGGTCGTGCCTTAGCAGGATATTCCCCGTCCCCTGCTGCCATATCGGAGCCCCTCGTCCCGTGCAAACGCTGCGTGATCTTCCTGCCCTGCGAACCGCCATCGAAACGTTGAAAAGCGACGGACGGCGCGTCGCGCTGGTGCCAACCATGGGCGCGCTGCATGAAGGGCATATGGCGCTGGTCGAAGAAGCGCGGCGGCATGCGGGGCATGTGGTGGTGTCGATCTTCGTCAATCCCAGGCAGTTTGGCGCGAATGAGGATCTGGACAGCTATCCGCGCCGGGAAGCCAAGGACGCGCAGATGCTGCAGACGGCAGGCGTGGACATACTTTGGGCGCCGACAGCCGAGGTCATGTATCCGGCGGGCTATGCCACCAATATCTCGGTTTCGGGCGTGACGGAGGGACTGGATGGCGCGGCGCGGCCGGGACATTTCGATGGCGTGGCGACGGTGGTGTCCAAGCTTTTCAACCAGGTGCAGGCCGACGTCGCGCTGTTCGGGGAGAAGGATTATCAGCAGCTGGCGATGATCCGGCAGATGGTGCGGGATCTGGACATGCCGGTCGAGATCATCGGCGTGCCCACGGAGCGGGCGGAAGATGGGCTCGCCCTGTCATCGCGCAATGCCTATCTGACCGAGGAAGAGCGCAAGGACGCGCTGGCCCTGCCCCGCGCCTTGGGCGAAGCGGCGCGGCAGATGGAGAAGGGCGTGGCCGTGGAGGCCGCTCTCGCCAAGGCGATCGCGATGCTCGCGGCGCATGGATTTGATCCGATCGACTATGTGACGCTGTGCGATGCAGTGACGCTGGAGCCGATGAATGTGCTGGACCGCCCGGCAAGGCTGCTGGGCGCGGCGAAGCTGGGCCGGACGCGGTTGATTGACAATATTGCGGTTGAGCCGGTTACCTGACGTTCGTTATTCCAGCGGAAGCTGGAATCTTTGACGTTCAGCGTCGGGACGCGAAATCCCAGCTTCCGCTGGGATGACGAGAGTCAGAGTCAGAATGGCTTTACGATAACCGCCACGACGATAACCGCCGCCGCGATTCCGGGGATTTCGTTGACCAGACGCAGCTTCTTCTCGCTCATGGGGCGATGGCCCTTTGCGAGCTTCTTCGCATAGCCGGCGATCCAGCCATGATAGGCGGAGAGGCCAAGGACGAAGAGCAGCTTTAGGTGGAACCAGCCGAAATTCCAGGCGCCAATTTCCACCATCAGCATCAGGCCGAAGACCCAGACCAGAACGAGCGACGGATTGAGGATGATCTTGAGCAGCCGCCCTTCCCGGTCGATCCATTTGCGGTCCTCGTCCGATCCCACCGGGCATTGGTGGTGATAAACGAAGAAGCGCGGCATCATGAACAGGCCCGCCATCAGGAAGATGACGAAGATCAGATGGGCGGCCTTCACCCACAGATAGGCGGCGCCAAGATAGGGCATCAGCTCTTCTTTCCTTGCCGCACATAGGCGATCAGCGCCTCGACATGCGCGATCGGCGTGTCGGGCAGGATGCCATGGCCAAGGTTGAGGATATGCGGACGGCCCGCGAAGGCGGCGCGGATATTATCGACCGATTCCTCGACCGCTCTGCCCCCGGCGATCAACGCCAGCGGATCGAGATTGCCCTGGACGGGCAGCCCCTGCGGGAGGACGCGGTTGGCCCAGTGCGGATCGATGGTTTCATCGACGCCGATCGCATCGACGCCGGTGCCCGCGGCATAGTCGGCAAGCTTCGCGCCTGCGCCCTTGGGGAAGCCGATGACGGGAACGCCGGGATGAAGCGCCTTCAACTTCTCGACGATCCGCCGGTTGGGCTCGATCACCCAGCGTTCGAACTGAAGCGGTGCGAGGCTGCCTGCCCAGCTGTCGAATAGCTGCACCGCCTCGACGCCCGCCTGAATCTGGCCGGAGAGATAAAGGACGGTGGAATCGATGATCGCGTCGATGATCCCGCCAAAGCGTTCGGGGTCCTGATAAGCCAGGCGGCGGGCCGCGCCCTGGTCCTTGCTGCCCTGCCCAGCCACCATGTAGGTCGCGATGGTCCAGGGACTGCCCGCAAAGCCCAAGAAGGTGACAGCGGGGTCCAGTGCCACCTTTACCTGCCGCACCGTCTCATAGACCGCCTCGTAGCGGCTGAGATCGGGTTTGAGCGCCGACAGGTCCGTTTCGCTAAGGATCGGCGCCAAGCGAGGCCCCTCCCCCGTTTCAAACCAAAGATCCTGCCCCATCGCATAGGGGACGATCAAAATGTCGGAAAAGAGGATCGCGCCATCAAAGCCGAAACGGCGGAGCGGCTGGAGCGTGACCTCAGCCGCTGCGGGACTGTCATAGACCAGTTCCAGGAAACCGCCTTTCTCAGCCCGAAGCGCCCGATATTCAGGCAGATAACGGCCAGCCTGGCGCATCAGCCACATCGGCGGCACGGCAAGGCTTTCACCCTTCAGGACGGAAAGCAGCGGCTTGGAAGTCCCGGTGGAAAGGCCGGCATCTGGTCCCGTCATAAACTCTCTTATTTAGATTCTTAAAAGGATGATGGAGATAGTAGGGCGCTTGGCAGCGGGGTTTATGCGCTGTGCCCCGATTTGCCAACAGCTTGACTCTCCAGGCCCATCGATTCCGATCCGAGTCAGTCGCTCTATCCACGCTATCCACAGGCTGTGGATGAAAATGGCCGCCTGTTGGGGGTGTGTGGATAAGATTCCGGCTAATGGGAGCTATCCAGAAGGGGTAGTTTTGCCCGCAACCTATCCCTTGCTTTATCCACAGCCTCCTCACAGAGATGTGCCTCATGTCGCGTATCCATCTGCATCTGCTGTCGGACTCCACCGGAGAGACACTGGAAAATGTCGCAAAGGCGGCCATCGGCGCCTTCGAGAATGTGGAGGCGGTGCGCCATTTCTGGCCCATGGTGCGGTCCGATGTCCATCTTGACCGGATCATGGAGGAAATCGCGGCCAATCCGGGACTGGTGCTGTTCACCCTGTCCAATCATCAGTTGCGGCGGCGGCTGGAAACGCGCTGCCGGGCGCTGGGCCTGCCGCATGTCGCCGCGCTGGACAGCGTGACGGACGCCCTGTCCAACATATTGGGGCAGGAAACGCGCAATCGGCCGGGCCGCAAGCATATCCTCGACGAAGCCTATTTCGCGCGGATCGAGGCGATCCAGTTCACCATCGCCCATGATGATGGGGTGGGGCATGAAAATTGGGAGGAGGCCGATATCGTCCTGGCAGGCGTGTCGCGCGCGTCCAAGACGCCGACCTCCATCTATCTCGCCAATCGCGGGTACAAGACTGCGAATATCCCCCTGGTCGTGCAGTCGCCGCCGCCGCGCAGCCTTTTCACGCTCAAGCATCCGATGGTCGTGGGCCTGACCGTCAGTCCCGAACGGCTGGTGCAGATTCGTCGCAACCGGCTGCTGTCGCTCAACCAGGCGCCCGAGACGAGCTATGTCGATCTGGAAAAGGTGCAGGAGGAGCTGGCTTTTGCCCGGCGGATGTTCGCCGACAATGGCTGGCCGGTGATCGACATGACCCGCCGGTCGATCGAGGAAGCGGCGGCGGCCATCATCAACCTGTTCAACGACCGCGTGCTGGCGGAGGGGAGTGACGCATGATCGTGCTGGCATCGCAAAGCGCGAGCCGTCGGGCGCTGTTGAGCGCGGCGGGGGTGCCTTTCGAGGCGCTGTCGCCGGGCGTCGATGAGGAGGCGGCGAAGGAAGCGTTGCGGGCCGATGGCTTGGACGCGCGGGCCCTGGCCGATGCGCTGGCGGAATTGAAGGCGCTCAGAGTGTCCCGGCGCGTGCCGGGCGGGCTGATATTGGGCTGTGACCAGACGTTGAGCCTGGACGACGGCATGATGATCGACAAGGCGGTTGATCGGGCGGACGCGGAACGGATTTTGCGCCTGCTGTCGGGGCGGGTGCATCATCTCCACAGCGCAGCGGTCATCGCAATGAATGGCGAGCCGATCTGGCGCCATGTCGAGCGGGTGCGGATGACGGTCCGCCTGCTGTCGGATGCCTTCATCGCACAGTATCTCGACCAGGAATGGGAGCAATGCCGCTGGTGTGTCGGCAATTACCGGATCGAAGGGCCGGGCGTTCAGCTGTTCGCCAAGGTGGAAGGCAGCCAGTTTGCGATTCAGGGCCTTCCCCTGCTGCCGCTGCTTGACTTTCTGCGTGTCCGGGGCGTTCTGCCGTCATGACCGACACGCTCCCCTATGCCGAAGTGATCGGCGATCCGATCGCGCACAGCAAATCGCCGCTCATCCATAATTTCTGGCTCGATTGCCTGAGCATCGAAGCGGAATATCGCAAGACGCATGTGACGAGCGAGGGGCTGGCGGCCTATTTCCTGGAACGGCGGGCCGATCCTGACTGGCTGGGATGCAATGTCACCATTCCGCACAAGATCGCGGTGATGGACTATACCGACGATCCGGGCGGAGTGCGCGAGCGGATTGGCGCGATGAACACTATCGCCAGCGAGACGGGTGGGCCTTTGATTGGCACCAATACCGATGCGGGCGGTTTCCTGCAGCCGTTGCTGCGCGACAAATGGAAGGGCGAGAGCGCCGTGATTGTCGGCGCGGGCGGTGCGGCGCGGGCGATCCTGTTTGCGCTGACCAGCCTGGGGGTGCCGGACATCACGGTCATGGTGCGCGATCCGGCCAAGGGTCAGGCGCTGCTTGACCGGGCCAAGGTTAAGGGGCGGGTGATCGGCATGGCGGATGCGCTTCCCGCCGCCGATTTGCTTGTCAACACCAGTTCGCTCGGCATGGTGGGGCAGCCGGTGCTGGATTTGGACCTCCGGCCGCTGAGGCGGGACGCGACCGTCTATGACATTGTCTATGCGCCGCTGGAGACCGGACTGCTGAAGGCAGCGCGGGAGCAGGGCCTGAAGGCGCTGGATGGGCTGGAGATGCTGATCGGGCAGGCGGCGCTGGCTTTCGATATTTTCTTCGATGCGCAAGCGCCGCGCGAACGGGATGATGAACTGCGCGCGCTGCTCTTGGCGGTGTAACCATGAAGATCTACGGGCTCACAGGGTCCATCGGCATGGGAAAATCGGCGGTCGCGACGATGCTGCGGCGCGAAGGCGTGCCGGTTTTCGACGCTGACGCCGAGGTGCATCGGTTGCAGGGGCCTAAAGGTAAGCTGTTGCCGGCGATCGAGGCGCGCTTTCCTGGCACGACGGGTCCGATGGGGGTCGATCGGCCCAAGCTCGGGGCGGCGGTGTTCGGTCATCCACAGGAACTGAAGGCGCTGGAGGCCATCGTCCATCCCGCCGTGAAGAAAGAGCGCATGGCTTTCCTGCGCCGCCACCGCGCGCGTGCCTTCGTGGTGCTCGACATCCCCTTGCTTTATGAGAAACATGGCCATCGCAAGCTGGCGGGGGTCATCGTCGTTACCGCGCCTGCGTGGAAACAGCGCAAGCGCGTGCTGCGGCGGCCCGGCATGACGGCGGGGAAATTCCGGAAAATCCTGCACTTGCAGACGCCTGATGCTGAAAAACGGCGGCGGGCGGACTATATCATCCATACCGGCACCACATTCGCCGTCACGCGGGCCCAGGTGCGGCGCTTGGTCGCTTGCCTTGGATCAAAGACGGGCCGATAAGGACAAGTCCGGCAGAGTCGGCGTGAAGAGGGCGATGCGCGAAATAATTTTCGACACCGAAACGACTGGATTCGACCCCGCATCGGGAGATCGGCTAGTGGAAATTGGTTGCATTGAACTTGTGAACCGCGTCCCGACAGGGCGAACCTTTCACGCTTATTATAATCCCCAGCGGGCGATGCCGTCGGCGGCCGAGGCGATTCACGGGCTTTCGGACATCTTCCTAAAGGACAAGCCGTTTTTTTCGGCGGGGGTCGCGGAATTGCTCGACTTTCTGGAGGACAGCCATCTGGTCGCGCATAATGCACGGTTCGATTTCGGCTTCCTCAACCATGAATTGAAGCTTTGCGGCTTGCCCGAAGTGACGATGGCGCGGATGATCGACACGGTCGCGATCGCGCGCCAGTTGCATCCGGGCGCCAAGCATAGCCTGGACGCGCTTTGCACCCGGTACGGCATCGATCGCAGCCATCGCATCAAGCATGGCGCATTGCTCGACGCTGAACTGCTGGCACAGCTTTACATCGAACTGACCGGCGGCCGTCAAATCGGCCTCGGTCTTGCACAAGAGGAGGATAATGACGCCATTCGGGTGGAACTTGCGGGCATCGCCGCGGTTCGCCCTGTTCGTCCCGCGCGAATCTTCACGGTCAGCGCGGCGGAGCTGGAACGGCATGCAGCGTTTGTCGCGACGCTGGAAAAGCCGCTCTGGCTGGAGGAGGCTTGAAGGCTGGTCTGACGCCCTGCCCTTCATGCTTCGCGCCACCCGGACTGCTTCCCGCAGCCCGGCAAGAACAAGGAGAAGGCATATGGATATTCGTGTTTCCGGGCATCAGGTCGACACGGGCGACGCGCTCAAGCAGCATGTCTGGACCCGGCTGGAGGCGATGGCCGAGAAATATTTCGCTCGCACGATTTCCGCCCAGGTCACGTTCCGACCTGCGCCCCACGGGGCCTTTCATTGCGACATCGTCTGCCATGTGATGACCGGCCTGATCCTAAAAGGGGCGGGCGAAGCGCAGGAAGCGCATCCGGCCTTTGACCAGGCGGCAGAAAAGATCGAGCGGCAGCTGAGGCGCTATCTGCGCCGTTTGAAAGATCGCCATCCCCAGGCCGCAGCAGCGGAGGCGCAGCGTGCCAATGGCTATGACCTGAATGGGCTGGACGGCGCGGGCTATACCATCTTTGCATCGTCGCAGGAGGAAGAGGAACCGGCAGAGGCGCCGCTGATCGTTGCGGAAACCCGCGTAGATATTCCCGAAGCCAGCGTATCCGACGCGGTGATGATGCTGGACCTGCGCAACACCAATGCGCTGCTGTTCCTGAATGCGGGAACATCGGCCTATAATATGGTCTATCGCCGTCATGACGGGACGATCGGCTGGGTGGAACCGCGCGGCTGACAAGGGTTCCGGCCCCAGGGCGCCAGTTGACCTAGAGCGGCAGGCGGCCTATGGGGCCGGGCTTTATATCCCCGGGCAACGCGCGATTTTGGGGCATGGCGCGCCTCGGCTGTTCCAGGTTGGTCATGGTTCATTTCAACGATATCGTCGCGCCGGATGCGCTCGCTACGGGCCTGTCGGTGAACGGCAAGAAGCCTCTTTTCCAGAAAATTGCGCAACTGGCCGCAGCCGCCTATGGGCTGAAAGCCGATATGGTGTCGGACGCGCTGTCGGAACGGGAGCGGCTGGGATCGACCGGCTTTGGCGGGGGCATCGCCATTCCCCATGCAAAGATTGCGGGCCTTCAGAAGATGCGCGCGGTCGTGGTTCTGCTCCGCCCGCCGCTGACCTTCGACGCGGTGGACGATGCGCCGGTCGATGTCGTGTTCGCTTTGCTCTCCCCTGTGGATAGCGGGGCTGAGCATCTGAAGACGCTGGCCCGAGTGTCGCGTTATCTGCGTGAAGATGCGCATGTCGCCCGGTTGAGGGGCGCAAAATCGGCCGAGGCGCTGCACGCGTTGCTGGCCGGTGGCGAAGCGCGTGATGCAGCCTGATAGCGCGCCAAGCGGCGAAGCGGCGCATTTCCGGGCGTTGGAAGGTTTGTACCGGTCGGCTCCGATCAACCGGATGTTCCGGTCCGAACTGACGATTCCCGAGGCGGGCCGGTCGGTCATCGAGTTCGATGTGGACGAAGAACAGTTCCACGCCGCCGGCGCGGTGCATGGGACGGTCTATTTCAAGATGATGGACGATGCCGCCTTCTACGCGGCGAACAGCCTGGTGAGCGACCGATTCCTGCTGACAACCGCCTTCAACCTGCTGTTCACCCGGCCCATTGGCCCCGGACGGATTCGGGCGGAAGGGCGCTGGATCAGCGGCAAGCGACGTGTGTTCGTCGCCGAAGCGAGTCTGATCGATATGGAGGGCGAAGAAGTGGGTCGCGGGACCGGGACCTTCATGCGCTCTCAATTTCCGCTATCGTCATTGCCGGGTTATGCAGGCTGAACGGCTGACCAGCGCCATGCTGGTCGGCGTTCTCATCAGGCGCTCTGCGGCGGCGGGCGGCTTCGCCACCGTGCTGGTCAAAGGCGATGAAATCAGCGGCGCCATCCTGATTGAAGCAGCCGAACGGGGCCAGGGAAAGGGCCTCTATGAACGGGTGCCGGACTTTGCCGGAAACTATCAGTTGGTGCGTTGCGGGCCCGCCCCCGAAGAGGGCGTGGATTCGCTATCTCAATATATAGCGCGCAGGCGGCGGGCGGACCCCGACCTGTGGATTATCGAACTCGACATCGCGGATGCGGAACGGTTCGCCGCTGAAACGATCTGCTGATCGTTGACTCTCCGGCCGGGGGAAGGCATCGGCCCCTGCAACGCTTAACGCGCAGGTTGCCAAATTCGCCCGTGGGGGGCGGGGGAGGTAAACACGCAGACGGGGGGCGGCCAGACGTCGATTGTAAGTTACGGGTTTGACCCGACGTCCACGGCCAATAACCGCACGTTTTTGAGTTGTAATGAGTCTTCGTCTGAAGGCCGCGATTGCCGCGGCATTTGCTTTGTCCGCCACAGCGGCGGTCACAGCGGCCGACATGTCGAGCGCCAATGAAGCTGCTCCGTCGGTCGTTTCCCTTCCGGAACATCAAGAGCTGAATTCAGCTCCGGCGGCCGCAAAGCCTGCTGTTGTTTTCTCCGCGCCGCGCGAAGTCGCGCAGCCGCTGGGCACCCTTTCCGATAGCGCCGATGTGCGCGCCGACAATCTTTCCGCCCTGGTTGATGCCCAGGGAGCTGCAGAAACGCTCGATGGCGACATGAAGTGCCTCGCGGGTGCAGTTTATTTTGAATCCAAGGGTGAGAGCCTGGAAGGCCAGCTCGCCGTAGCCCGCGTTATCATCAATCGAGCAAAGTCCGGCCGGTTCGCCAGCAGCCTGTGCGGCGTCGTCTATCAGCCCGGCCAGTTCAGCTTCGTTCGTGGCCGCGGCATGCCCGCGATCCCGATGGCGACCGAAAGCTGGCGCCAGGCGGTCGCGATCGCACAGATCGCCATGCAGGACGGCTGGGACAGCAAGGCCGAAGGCGCGCTGTTCTTCCATGCCCGCCGCGTTTCGCCGAGCTGGGGCAAGCGCCAGCTGGCCGCGATCGACAATCATATCTTCTATCGCTGATTCCTCGGGTCGCACTTAGGAAACAGCAGGCCGGTTCAGTTAATGCTGAACCGGCCTTTTCTTTTGTTCCCTTCCTGTTCTATCATAGTGCGATGACCGCCAGTTCCTCTTCTCCCGTAGCGCAAGGCTGTTCGCCCCTGACCGATGGCACGGCCCTGGCCGTTGCGCGCGGCACGTTGCGCCTGTTTTTCCGCCATGACATGAGCGGGATATTGGAAGTGCCGCTTCCCAATGGCCGCCGTGCGGACATCATGGCGCTGGACAGCGCGGGGCGGATAACCATCGTCGAGATCAAATGCAGCCGCGCAGACCTGCTGGGCGATATGAAATGGCCCGATTATCTGGATTATTGCGACCGCTTTTTCTGGGCGGTGCCTTCCGGTTTCGACCTGTCGCTGTTCGACAGCGAGGCATTATGGCCCGCACGGACCGGGTTGATCGTGGCCGATCAATATGATGCCGAATTGCTGCGGCCTGCCCCGGTGGAGCCGCTTCCGGCGGCGCGGCGAAAAGCTGAGACATTGCGCTTCGCCAGGCGCGCGGCGCGGCGGCTGACTGCGCTCGCCGATCCGGACCATGCAGCGGAACTGGGCTGGTAAAGGCTGGATCCGCGCGGGATTAGTAGGGACGCTTTCCCCAATATTCCTCAGCGAGGAACTGGTTGAGCGCGGTGGAACCCTGACGCGCCGCGGTTCGCGCCAGATGGCGGCGAATGTCATAGCTGCTGGAGCTTAGCGCCGCGCCGAAGGCGTCCATCGCCTTCGTCGATCCGTGCTGCGTGCCCGTATAGGGCTGGAAGATATTGCCGAGCGCCTGTTCCCAGGCTTTCTCCATATCCATTGGCTTGCGGTTCATGGTCTGCCTCTTCGCGAAGGATGGCAGGAATGAAGATGGGAAGGCCAGGCGTTTAGCGCAAGGTGACGCCTGGATCCTTTGTCCTGACGAACCGCTTGCTAGAAAACCGGACCTTGCACTGGGCCGGAGGGCGCTGCCTTGGTTTTGGCCGCTGTCACCGCTTCGACCAGGCCGGGGGTGCGCGATTCCCGCTCTGCATAGTCGCGCGCGGACATGCCGGCGATGGTGTCGCGCCTGTCGGCATTGGCGCCCTGCGCAATCAGCAGCCGGACCAGTCCCACGTCACGCAGTTGCACCGCGCGGATCAGCGGCGTTTCGCCACTGCCGTTCGCTTTGTCGATCTGAGCGCCGCCAGCAAGCAGCGTGCGGACTCCATCCTCGAACCGGGCCTGGACCGCATTCATCAGCGGGGTATTGCCGCGATTGTCGGTCAGGTTGGGATTGGCGCCCTTGGCGAGGAGGAAGGACAGCCATGTGACGTCACGGCGCGCGATGACCATGTGCAGGGCGGTTTCACCGCTGGTGACATCGCGGCTGTTGATGACCGTCGAGCCGGGCTTCTGGATAAGGTCGGTGACCTTCTGCCCGTCAGCGTCCTTGACCGCCTTCAGGAAGTTGTAGCTGTCCGAAAACTGCGCATGCGCCGCCATCGGCGACAGCAGCGCGAGAGCCAGAGCAGCGGCGCGGCCTGCGCCCATCCAAGCCGGAAAACCTCTTGTCATCGTCGTTAAGCCCCGTTGGCATTTGCAAAAGCGCCCATAGCAGGGCATGGCTGGCGGCGCCATGAACAAAGCGCTTTGCTCCATCCTGCTGCCGATCACCGCCCTGCTGGCTGCCTGTAATATGGGCGCGGGCGGCAATGCATCAAGCGAGTCAGGGAGCGCGCCCGGCGACCTTGCCGGAGCGCGGATCGGCGCGCCCTTCACCCTGACGAACCAGGATGGCAAGAAGGTGCAGTGGCAAGATTTTCAGGGGAAGTACCGGCTGGTCTATTTCGGCTACAGCTATTGCCCCGATGTCTGCCCGCTTGACCTGCAACGCATCATGCAGGCGTTCACGCAGTTCGAGAAGGCCGACGCCGGGCGCGCGGCCAAGGTGCAGCCGGTGTTTATCAGCCTGGACCCTGAGAGGGATACGCCCGCGGTGCTGAAGGCCTATGTCGCTGCCTTCCATCCGCGCCTGATCGGCCTGACCGGCACGCCCGATGAGATTGCAAAGGTGGCGAAGGATTTCGTCGTCATCTTCAACAAGGAAAAGCCGCAGGAGGACAGCGGCTATCTGGTAAGCCACAGCCGGACGCCCTATCTGTTCGGGCCGGATGGCCAGCCGGTTGCGCTGGTTCCGGTGGACGATCCGGGAACGCCGGACCAGGACGAAGGCGCACCGGACAAGGTGCTCGCCTTCCTCGAAAAATGGGTCAAGTGACGGTTTGAACTTCTGGGAAAAGCCCCTCGACAAGCTGGATCGCGCGGAGTGGGAAGCGCTGTGCGACGGTTGCGGCAAATGCTGCCTGCACAAGGCGGAAGATGAAGATACGGGGCGTATCTACCCGACCAACGTCGCCTGCCGCCTGCTCGACCGACATAGCGGCCAATGCACCAACTATAAGGAACGGCGCAGCTTCGTGCCCGATTGCGTGCGCCTGACACCGCAGAAGGTGAAGACGATCAGCTGGCTGCCGCGCACCTGCGCCTACCGGCTGCGTAGCGAGGGAAAGCCTTTGCCGTCATGGCATTATCTGATCAGCGGCGATCGGGAAGCGGTGCACCGGGCGCAGGAGTCCGTGCGCGGCTGGACGATCGCCGAGGCAGATGCGGGCGATTGGGAAAATCATCTTGTCGATCGAGAACTCTGAAGGCGCGATCCTGGTCGATGGGGTGGCGGTGCCGGTGCGCGTCCGCCGATCGGCCCGGGCGAAAGCCTATCGCCTGTCGCTCGACCGGGCGCGGGGCGAGTTAAGGTTATCGCTTCCGACCAAAGCGAACCTTCATCGCGCGCTCGGTTGGGCGCAGGGGCATGAGGGATGGGTCCGGACGCAAATGGCGGCGCAGCCTGCCCTGGTCATGTTTGGCGATGGCGCGATTTTCCCGCTGGAGGGACGGGAGGTGCGGATCTGCTGGACGCAGGGCGCGCCGCGTTCGGTCCGGTTGGCCGAGGATCGGCTGATCCTGGGGGGCGTGGCGGAGTCAGTAGGACCGCGCGTGCTGCGCTGGCTCAAGGCGCGGGCTCGGGCCGTGCTGGAGATGGAAAGCCATGCGATGGCGCGCGATCATGGGCTGGTCGTGGCGTCGGTCGGCATTGGCGATCCGCGCAGCCGTTGGGCGAGCTGCGCGTCGAACGGGGCGATCCGCTATAGCTGGCGCTTGATCCTGTGCCCGCCGCATGTACGCCGGGCGACGGTGGCGCATGAACTCGCCCATCTGCTGCACATGGACCACAGCCCCGCCTTTCACGCGGCGCATGCGCGGATATTGGGAGAGGACCCGCGGCCTGCGCGGGCGTGGCTGCGGGAACATGGCGGAGCGTTGCACCGCTATATCGTTTAGGCTTCCGGCCGGCTGGCGCGCGTTCAACCCGCGCAATCGTGCGGCGCATCCGGGCGGTGGGCCAGGCCGCAGGTGCGGCAGATGACATGGTTGCCGGGCTTCAGGCCGTGGCCGACCGCGACCCGTTCATCAAAGACATAGCAGTCGCCACGCCAGCGGCTTTGGTCTTCGGGCATTTCCTCAAGATAGCGCAGGATGCCGCCGCGCAGATGATAGACCTCTTCAAAGCCGCGCGATCGCACCAGCGCGGTCGATTTTTCACAGCGGATGCCGCCGGTGCAGAACATCGCGATGCGCGGCTCGCGTCCCTGTTCGCGCAATTCTGCAGCGAAGCTGTCGAACCAGCCGGGAAAGTCACGGAAGGAGCGGGTGCCCGGATCGATCGCGCCCTCGAAGCTGCCGACCGACACTTCATAAGCGTTGCGCGTATCGATCAGGATCGTGTCGGGATCGGCGATCAGATCGTTCCACTCCGCCGGGTCGAGATGGCGGCCTGCTTGCGCCGCAGCGTCAAGATCGCCTGCGCCCAGGGTCACGATCTCCTGCTTCACCTTCACCTTCATGCGGCCGAAGGGGGCCTGGGTAGCGGTGGCGTATTTGACGTCCAGATCGGCGCAGCCGGGCAGGGCGCGGATATGGCCGAGGAGTGCGGCAATGGCCTGATCGCTGCCCGCGACCGTGCCGTTGATCCCTTCGCGCGCGAGGATCAGCGTGCCGCAGGTTTCAAGCTGCGCGCAGAGTGTCCGCAATTCCGCCGCGATCGCCTCTGGGTCGGCGAAGGACGCGAAGCGATAGAGCGCGGCGATGGTGAAGGGCGGAGCCATGCCGCGCCCATAGCGGCTTCATCGCCCTCTTGAAAGGCCGGGCGCGAGCGCGCATAGGCGGGGCATGGTTCCCTTTTCGTTCGCGGGTCACGAGTTTCTGGCATTGCCCGAGGCGGCGCTGTTCTGGCCTGCGCACTCGGCGTTGCTGGTCGCGGACCTGCATTTCGAAAAGGCGAGTTGGTTCGGTCGGTTCGGTCAGTTCCTGCCCCCGCATGACAGCCAGGCGACGCTCGACATGATCGAGATGCTGGTGGAACGGACGCGCGCGCGCGCCGTCTGGTCCCTGGGCGACAGTTTTCACGATGCAGATGGGGCGGCGCGCTTGCCTGCCAAGGTGCGTGAGAGGCTTTGTGCGCTGACGGCGCGGTTGGATTGGCTGTGGATCACCGGCAATCATGATGTGGGCATGGCGGAAACGCCCGGAGGCAGGCGCATGGTGGAAGCCGAGGTCGATGGCATCTGGTTGCGGCATGAAGCCGATCCGGTCGATCCGCGACCCGAGATTTCGGGGCATTTTCACCCCAAATTCCGCCTTTCTTTGCGCGGACGGCATGTGTCGCGGCGCTGCTTCGTCGGATCCTCATCCAAACTGATCCTGCCAGCGTTGGGCGCGCTGACCGGCGGGCTGGACGCGGGGCATGGGGAAATTCGCCGTGCGGTGGGTCCGGGGGCAATGGCGCTGGTGCCCGTCGCGGACCGGATGCTGCGTTTCCCGTTGGGGTAGAGACGCTACGGAAACGCGGCGTTAAGCTGTTGCTGCTAGACCACATGGCGCTAGAATACGGCAACAACTGGGCGCAAAGGGTTGTAAAGGCTTGGTTAGCTTGCCTTTGATCCGCTGTGTCCGCATAATCGCACTCCTAAGGCCGACTTGGAAAACCAGGCGCTGCAGGAGAGGAAGGGTCCCATGAATAAGAAAAATCTTTGGCTTTTGTCTGCCGGTGTGGTCGCGCTGGCCGGATCCGTGTCCCACGTTCAGGCGCAGGAAGCGCCGCCGCAACAGGCAGCAGAGGAGGATGGCAGCGTCATCATCGTCACCGCGACGCGCCGCGCCAGCCCCTTGTCCGACGTACCGATCGCCGTGTCGGCGGTCACCGCCCAGGCGATGCAGAATAGCGGCGCCAGCGACATTCGTACGCTGAACCAGCTTGCGCCGTCGCTGCTTGTGTCATCGACGGGGTCGGAAGCCAATGCGTCGGCCCGCGTCCGCGGCATCGGCACAGTGGGCGACAATCCGGGCCTCGAAAGCTCGGTCGCCGTGTTCATCGATGGCGTCTATCGGTCGCGCACGGGCGCGGGGCTTAACGAACTGGGCGAAATCGAGCGGGTCGAAGTGCTGCGCGGGCCGCAGGGCACGCTGTTCGGCCGCAACGCTTCGGCGGGCCTCATCAACGTGATCAGCAAGGCACCCGAGTTCAAGCTGGCG
>NZ_JBHSFZ010000030.1:189620-244094 GCF_042654265.1 Sphingobium tyrosinilyticum
ACGATCGCGATCGCTATTTCGTGCGCGGGCAGGCGCTGTTCGAACCGAACGACTCGCTGTCGATCCGGTTGATCGGCGATTATACCCATCGCGACGAAAGCTGCTGCGGCGCGGCCTATATCGAAACACGCGAGCGGCGGCCGGTCGCGGGTGGGGGTTATTCGACTGCGCCCTTCAACCGCATAGCGGCGATCCTGTCCGGGCAGGGCAGCGTGTTCCCGACGGATCCCTATGACAGAGACCTGACCATCACGGCGGGCCGCAATTATGGCAGCAAGGTCAAGGATTGGGGCGTGTCGGGCGAGGTCAATTACGACCTGGGCGACGCGAAACTGACGAGCATCACCGCCTACCGCGATTATAAGAGCCAGGATTATGGCGATTATGACTATAGCGGCGCGGATCTGCTCTATCGCGACCCCAACACCTATCGCCAGTTCCGCACCTTCACGCAGGAGCTGAGGGCGCAGGGTTCGGCCTTTGGCGAGGTGCTGGACTGGCTGGTCGGCGGCTACTACGCGCATGAGAAGCTGACGCTGGAGGACAATATCCGCTTCGGCGCGGATTATGGCCGGTTTACAGCCTGCCGTTTGATGGCGGGTGCGGGCGTCAACAGCAACCTGACGGCGCAGCAGCTGGCGGCGTGCGGCAGCGGATTGGCGACACAAGCGCTGATCACCGGCACGCAGGCGCAGCTCAACGCCGCCTTGACTCCTGCCCTGGGAGCCGGTGCGGCTGGTGCGCTGTCAACGGGTCTGGGCAATGGGCTGCGTGCGTTGGCGGCGATCCCCAGCGGTACGGGCGATCTCGCTTCCGTATATCGTCAGAAGAGCGAGAATTGGGCGCTCTTCACGCACAATATCATCCACATCACCAAGCAGCTCGATCTGACGCTGGGGCTGCGCTACACCCATGAGAGCAAGCGTTTCTCGGCAGATTTCAACAATAATAATGCGACCTGCGCGGCGTTGCAGACCCGCAATCCGGGAGCGCTCAACGACTTGTTCGAGATCGCAACCACCCCGGCGCTCGGTAGCGCGGCGGCGCTGGCGCAGGGCATCCTGACGCTGGGCTGTTTGGGCAATAGCTCGACCGGGCTCAACGCGCTGAACCTTAATGACAGGATCAGCGATGGCCAGTTTTCCGGAACGGCCGTGCTGTCGTGGAAGCCGGTGGATGAACTGCTGGTCTATGGCAGCTATTCGAAGGGCTATAAGGCGGGCGGTTTTAATCTTGATCGTTTCCAGCTGGGATCGACAGGGCTAAACCCTGTTCCGGCCGTTTTTTCGCCCCGGAGCAACGCCGATGTTACCAGCCTGCGCTTTGCAGCGGAGAAGGTCGATGCGTTCGAAGTGGGGCTGAAATACACCCAGCCCAAATGGAGCGCGAACATTGCGGCATTCCGGCAGGAGTTCAAGAATTTCCAGTTGAACACCTTCAACGGCACCAGCTTCGTCGTCCAGAATATCAATGGCTGTGACGGGGCGCTTTCGGCGAGCCGTACCTGTGACAGCGATGATGTCGGGCCTGGCCTGATCAGTCAGGGCGTGGAGCTGGAGCTGGCGGCGACGCCCGTGCGTAATGTGCGATTCGCTGGCGGGTTGACCTATGTTCAGGCCAAGTTCGCCAACCGGCTGGTCGGCAGCGGCAATGGCTCTGTGCCGCTAGACCAGGCGCTGTTCCTGCTGCCCGGATCGATTAACTCGCAGGCGCCGGAGGTGGTGACCACGGTCAGCGCGTCTTGGACACCCGAGCTGGGTTCCAGCGGGCTGTCAGCGCTCTTCTATGTCGATGGGCGCATGACGAGCGACTTTAACACAGGGTCCGATCTGTTCCCCGAAAAGCGGCAGGACGGCTATGCGGTGTTCAACGCGCGTGTTGGTCTTCGCGGACCGGAACAGCGCTGGGCAGTGGAATTCTGGGGCCAGAATATCTTCAACCAGGATTATACGCAGGTCGCCTTCAGCGCCCCGCTGCAGTCCAGCAGCCCAAGCACATCGACGACCGGTCAGTTCGCGCGGGGCGCGCCGATGGCGAACCAGCTGATTTCGGCCTATCTGGCCGAACCCCGCACTTACGGCATCACGTTGCGCGGGAGTTTCTGATCATGCCCCGCCCGCTTCCCGGAAGGGAGCGGGCGGGCGCAGGGCGTTCTCCAAAAAGGGCGGTGCCGACGCGGATATCGGTCGCGCCGAGCATGATCGCCGTTTCGAAATCGCCTGACATGCCCATGGAGAGGCGATCGACGCCTTCTTCCCGCGCCATCTTCGCCAGCAGGGCGAAATAGGGCGCGGGCTCCACATCGGCGGGGGGCACGCACATGAGGCCCGCCACGGGAAGATCGGCGTCGCGCGCAGCGCGCAGCAGGGCAGGGGTGTCGGCAATGGCGCAGCCGCCCTTTTGCTCTTCCGCACCGATATTGACCTGAATGAAGCAAGGAATGCGCTTGCCCGCCGCATCCATTGCCTTGGCGAGGGCTGTGAGCAGCGAAGGGCGGTCGAGCGAATGGATGACGTCGAACAGCGCGACGGCGTCTGCGGCTTTGTTGGATTGAAGCTGGCCGACGAGATGCAGTGCGATGTCCGGGGTTTCGGCGCGCAGTTCTGGCCATTTGCCCTGCGCTTCCTGAACGCGGTTTTCGCCGAAGCTTCGCTGGCCTGCGGCGATCAGGGGACGAATGGCGGCAGCCTCCTGCGTTTTCGAGACGGCGATCAGGGTGATGTCTGCGGCGGTGCGGCCGGTGAGGCGCGCGGCGCGGCCCATGGTTTCGCGCACGGCGTTCAACCGTTCTGTGGCTTCGATGCTGTCGGTCGTCATGGTGGCTGCTATAGGCGAGGGCAATGAGAGCCCGCTACGCAAAAAATGTGCCTTCGACCTGGCTGGTGACCGACGAACGGGTTTCGACGGCGGCACTGCTGAAGGGCGCGGCGCGCTTGCCGCAGGGGAGGGGTGGCATCCTCTTTCGCCATCATGCGAGCGGCGGTCGGGAGCGGCGGCGGCTGTTTGACCAATTGGCGACGATCGCGCGCCGCAGGCGACTGGTGCTGCTGCTTGCGGGATCCGCGCGGCAGGCGGCGGCCTGGGGCGCGGACGGATGGCACGGGCGCAGCGTCAGCGGCACGGTGCGGCCTTTGTGGCACAGCATGGCGGCGCATAATGCGCGCGAATTGCAGGCGGCCGAGCGTGCGGGGGCTGATCTCATCTTTCTGTCGCCTTTGTTCCCGACACGGTCGCATCCAGGGGGTAGGGCACTCGGCCGGAGGCGCTTTGCCGCCCTGGCGCACCGGGCAAGCATGCCGGTGATGGCGCTGGGGGGCGTGAGTGCAAAGCATCGGGGTTTGCTGCGCGGGATTGGCGCGGCAGGCTGGGCGGCGATCGATGGGCTGACGGAATAGGATGAGGGAGGAAAATGCGGGCAGCATTGAGGGGGAGCCGTGATTTTCACTGAAGTTTGCTTGTCTGGAGGCGATGTAGTCCGGAAGGTTGGTCGGAAGAGTGGAAAGCCGATATAGGGGAGAGCCACTGGAACTCGGCAGCACCGGCAGACTTCTGTCCGCAAACGAAAGGAGCTTTCGTGACGGACGTCGTCGTTCTCGTTGGAGCAGGGTCGATTGGTCAAGCAATCGCGCGTCGGGTTAGCTCCGGCAGGGCGCTCTTGCTTGCCGACCTCCGACAGGACAATGCCGACGCCGCGGCCAAGACGCTGAGCGATGCGGGTTTCGAAGTCACCACCGCCACGGTCGATGTATCGTCGCGCCAATCCGTTGAGGCGCTGGTGCGGCAGGCGACGGGCATGGGCGATATAACTGGCCTCATACAGGCGGCTGGCGTGTCGCCGTCGCAAGCACCGGTCGAGACCATATTGAAGGTCGATCTTTACGGCACTGCGCTTTTGCTTGAGCTATTTGGCAATGTCATGGCGCCCAGCGGCTCGGGCGTCGTTATTTCTTCTCAATCGGGGCACAGGCTTGGCCCGCTTCCGGTGGAGCAGAGCAAGGCGTTGGCGATGACCCCTGTCGAAGACCTCCTCAATTTGCCGTTTCTGCAAACTGGCGAGGTGAAGGACACATTGCACGCCTACCAACTTTCGAAGCGCGGCAATGTGCTGCGGGTCATGGCCGAGGCGGTGCGCTGGGGTCGGCGCGGAGCGCGGATCAACAGCATAAGTCCAGGCATCATCATCACGCCCCTTGCGAATGACGAACTCACGGGGCCGCGCGGCGAAGGTTATCGCAAGATGATCGAAAGCTCTGTGGCGAAGCGCGCCGGGACGCCGGACGAGATAGAAACCGCCGCTGCACTGCTCATGGGACAGGACGGGGCGTTTATTACCGGCAGCGATTTGTTGATGGATGGCGGCGTTACCGCAACTTACTGGTTCGGCTGACATCTTGATAGCAAATGTTCGGTAATGGTCGTGAGCAGACTCACCCGCCGTCCGCATGGGGCTTGTCGAGAGTCCTCGTCCAACTTGGGTTCGCAGAGGAACGCTAGGGAATGATCAGGTGAAGCTGGGGCTATGCGATAGCATTGGCTGGTACGACCGAAGGAGGGTTCAAGACCCTCCGTCCGATCAGAATTTGAATACCGTGCCCAAATAGACGGCCTGATTATCCTGCCGCTCGTCGGTCATCGGGGTCAGGCGGCCGATGACGCTGTTGTTGTAGCGCAGCCCGGCCGTGACGTTGAGATTGCGCGTTAGCGAGTAGGAGCTGGCCAGATCCAGCGAATAATCCTTGTCCGCATTGGGCGCGCGAACGGCAGCGCCAGGATCGCGGCGGCTTTCGATCATCACCTTGGTGCTGAACCGATTCTTGGTGCCCTGATCCAGCGAGAAATTCTTTGCGCCCGCGATCTGATCGATCGAAACCGGGTCGAGTTCCTTGCGGCCGACCGCTTCAGGCAGGGCGAACTTGCGCCAGTTATGCGCATTGTTCAGGCTGAAGGCGACGGGAGCGATGCTGACGGGATCGAGCGTACGGCTGACGGTCATGCGATCATTGAGATCGGTCGCGCGCACCATCACGGTGACCGAACGCTGCCCGCTGAGCGAGCCGCTGGTTGGCGTGAAGCGGAAATTCTGACGACCGGCCGAGGCGGCGATGCGCGCGTAAGCGGCGGCAAGGCGCGGGTCTTTGGTCGTTGGGGTGAAGGAAGAAATGCTGCCGAGCGCGCCGAGCGAAACGGGCACGTCAGCCCGCATGCGGACAAGATCGGTTGCGGCGCCAAGAGCGGGAGACAGCATGAAGCCGGCCACGGCGATAGCCGAGCCTGCCAATGCTAACTGTCCCCTCTTCATACGCATGACGCGAATCTCTTCCCCACCGACTAATTTTCTAAACCTGTACACCTGAGAGCCTGCAATGGGTAGTACGTCATGACCTTTTTGTCCGCGCTGTTGCACGGAACACACAGAGTCCAAACGCACGGGTCGGCGAAGCGTTTCTTACGCGTCCGCGGTCCCCCTTGCCCATTGCCACGGCTTCTCTATAGAAGCGGGGCGTTTTTCCTCAATATGGGACATGCCTGATGGTCCGCCGCCTACCCGCTTCTGTTTCCGCCGGTCTGCTGCTGGCCGCGCTTCTGCCGCTCGCTGCTTGTGGCGGCGGGTCCAAGGAGCGTCCGAAGGCCGATCTGGCCGCGTCCAAAGTGACGACCATCGGCGTCAACAGCTATTTGTGGCGCGCGACGCTGGACACGCTGTCCTTCATGCCGATGGTGCAGACGGATTCGAACGGCGGCGTGATCGTCACGGACTGGTACGCCAATCCCAACAGCCCAAACGAGCGGATGAAGCTGACCGTGTCGATCCTGGACCAGGATCTGCGCGCTGATGCGCTGCGCGTGGCTGCCAGCCGACAGGTCAACCAGGGCGGTCAGTGGATCGATGCGCCGGTCCAGGCCGCGACCGTGCAGAAGCTGGAAGAGATCATCCTGACCAAGGCGCGCGACCTGCGCCGGATGGCGATTGCCGGATAAGATTTCGTTTAACGGATTTTCCTGAATAACTGGGGCTGGGCTTGGAAAAGCTCAGCCCGCCTGCATTTTGAGGACTGGAATAGATGCAAAGGCGCTTCAACCCGCTGGAGGCCGACGCCCGATGGCAGGCCGTCTGGGACGAGAAGCAGACGTTCAAGGCGTCCGACAGCAGCGACAAGCCGCGTTCCTATGTGCTGGAGATGTTCCCCTATCCCTCCGGGCGGATCCATATCGGCCATGTGCGCAACTATTCGATGGGTGACGTGCTGGCGCGCTTCCGCCGGATGACGGGACATGAGGTACTGCATCCGATGGGCTGGGACGCCTTTGGCATGCCGGCCGAAAATGCCGCGATGGAAAAGAAGGTGCATCCGGGCAGCTGGACGCGCGAGAATATCGCGACGATGCGGACACAGCTCAAGAAGCTGGGCTTTGCGCTCGATTGGAGCCGGGAGCTGGCGACCTGCGAGCCGGATTATTATGGGCAGGAACAGGCGCTGTTCCTCGACATGATGGAAGCGGGCCTCGTCTATCGCAAGGAATCAGCGGTCAATTGGGACCCGGTCGATATGACCGTGCTAGCGAACGAGCAGGTGATCGATGGCAAGGGCTGGCGCTCCGGCGCGCCGGTCGAGAAGCGCAAGCTTAGCCAATGGTTCCTCAAGATCACTCAATTTGCCGATGACCTGTTGGCGGGTTTGAAGACGCTCGACCAGTGGCCCGAAAAGGTGCGGTTGATGCAGGAAAATTGGATCGGCAAGTCGGTCGGTCTGCAATTCCGCTTCAAGCTGGATGAGGTCGTTGACGGCATCAGCGAACTGGAGGTTTTCTCCACCCGTCCCGACACGATCTTCGGGGCGAGCTTCGCGGCGATTGCGGCGGATCATCCGCTGGCGCTGGCACTGGAAGCCAAGGACTCGGCGCTCGCCGCCTTTGCCGAGGAATGCCGTCATACGGGCACCGCCGCTGCCGAGGTCGAGACGCAGGAGAAGAAGGGCTATGACACCGGCCTGTCGGTGATCCATCCCTTTACCGGGCGCAAGTTGCCGCTGTTCGTCGCGAATTTCGTGTTGATGGATTATGGCACGGGCGCGGTCATGGCGGTGCCGGGGCATGACCAGCGCGACCTCGACTTTGCGCGCAAATATATGCTGCCGGTCGAGCGCGTGGTCGCTGCGGAGGGCGATGAGGACAAGGGCATTGGCGACGAAGCCTATGCCGGGCCGGGCCGCCTTGTGAACTCCGATTTCCTCAACGGTATGAGCGTCGAGGATGCGAAGGCCGAGGTTATCCGCCGCGCCGAAAGCGAGGGCTGGGGCACTGGCACCACCGTATTCCGCCTGCGCGACTGGGGCGTGTCGCGCCAGCGCTATTGGGGCACGCCGATCCCGGTGATCCATTGCGAGGATTGCGGGGCCGTGGGCGTGCCCAAGGATCAGCTGCCCGTAGTGTTGCCCGAGGATGTCAGCTTCGACATTCCCGGTAATCCGCTGGATCGCCACCCGACCTGGAAGCATGTCGATTGCCCGAAATGCGGCAAGGCGGCGCGGCGGGAGACCGACACGCTGGACACTTTCGCCGACTCCAGCTGGTATTTCATCCGTTTTGCCAGCCAGCCCAAGGACAAGCCGTTCGACCGCGAGACGGTCGAAAAATGGCTGCCGGTCGGTCAGTATATCGGTGGCGTGGAACATGCGATCCTGCATCTGCTCTACGCCCGTTTCTGGACCCGCGCGCTGCAGCATATGGGGCAAATCGGCTTTGCGGAGCCGTTCACCGGGCTTTTCACCCAGGGGATGGTGACGCACGAGACCTACAAGTCGCCCGAAGGCACCTGGCTGGCCCCGCAGGATGTGGAGCGGCAGGGCGACAAGGTCGTGATGCTGGACAGTGGCGCGCTGGTTACGGTCGGTCGTGTCGAGAAAATGTCCAAGTCCAAGAAGAATGTCGTCGATCCCGATGACATCATCGCCCAATATGGCGCGGACGCGGTGCGCTGGTTCATGCTGTCCGACAGCCCGCCGGAGCGCGACCTGCCCTGGACCGAGGCCGGCATCGAAGGGTCCTGGCGCTTCGTAAACCGTCTTTGGAGGCTGTTTGGCGAGGCTGATAAGGGGGCGGAAGGGCAGGACAAGGCGCTCGACCGCAAGCTGCACCAGACCATCGACGGCGTTGCCAAGGATATCGAGGCGCTGTCCTTCAACAAGGCTGTGGCGAAGATCTACGAACTCACCAACGCGGTCGAAAAGGCCAAGCCCTCGGCCAGCCGCAGCGCGGCGATCCGGGCGCTGGCGCTGCTGGTCGCGCCGATGACCCCGCATCTGGCCGAAGAAGCGTGGGCGGACATGGGCGAGGAAGGTCTGATCGCCGAGGCGGCGTGGCCTGACGTCGATCCGGCGCTGCTGGTCGAGGATGAAGTCACCATCGCTTGCCAGGTGATGGGCAAGCTGCGCGACACGATCACCGTGCCCAAGGGTACGCCCAAGGAGGAATTGGAAAAGCTGGCTCTGGCGGCGCCCAATGTGGTGCGGACGCTGGATGGGGCGAGCCCCAAGAAGGTGATCGTGGTGCCTGATCGTCTGGTGAACCTGGTTATCTAGCAAGCTCCGACCGCCCTGTTCGAACGAGCCACCCGTCTCGTTCGACAGACTCAGCCCGAACGGATAGAGATTGGTCTATGAAACGCACCGTCCCCCTTCTCCTGCTCGCTTCGCTCTCTGCCTGCGGGCTGCATCCCGTCTATAGCGGGGGCAGCCATGGGGCAGTGGCGCAGCGGCTGGGTAATGTCGAGGTCGCGGCGATCGAGGGCAAGGGCGGCTGGCTGGTGCGCAATGCGCTTAATGACCGGCTGGCGGCGATGAGCGGCAATGGCCCCACCTACAAGCTGGTGGTGAAGCTGGACGACCAGATCAGCGGCTTTGGTCTTCGGGCGGACGCCGCGGTCACGCGCGAGCGGCGGACGCTGCGGGCCCGTTATCAACTGATCGATACGGCGACGGGAACCCAGGTCATCGATGACACCGCCGGTTCGGATGCGGGCATCGATGTCACGTCGAGCGAATATGCAACCATCGCGGCGGAAGATACGGCGCTGGAGCGACTGTCGCAAACCATCGCCGACCAGATCGTGACCCGGCTCGCGCTGTACGCCGCGCGGGAACAGCAGCGTTGAAGGCCAATCGGGGCCAGATAGAAAAGGCGCTCGACGCACCGTCGGCCGACATACGTTTTTTCCTGCTGTACGGACCGGATGAAGCCGGGAGCGCGGCGCTGGCCAAGCGGCTGGAGCGCGCCATGGGCCCGGAGGCGGAGCGCGTGGATTTGGACCCGCGGACATTGCGCGACGACCCGGCGCGGCTCGCGGACGAGGCGGCGTCCTTCTCCATGTTCGGTGACAAGCGGTGGGTGCGCATCAACGGCATGGGAGAAGAATCGCTGCCTGCGCTGTCTGCGCTGCTGGAAGCGGAGGCGGCGGGTAACCCGGTCATCGCTACCGCGGGCGCGCTGAAGGGTACGTCCAAGCTGCTCAAGCTCGTCCTCGACAGCCCGGCGGCGATGGCCTTTGCGTCCTACCAGCCCGACGCGCGGGAGGCGGAGCAGATCGCCGTAGCCATCGCGCGGGAAGGGGGGCTGCGCCTTGCGCCGGAGCTGGCCAAGCGCATCGTCGATCTGGCCAATGGCGACCGTGCGTTGATGGCGGGCGAAATCGAGAAGCTGACGCTCTATCTTGACGCGGCGCCGGACCGGCCGGGCGATGCGACAAGCGAGGCGCTGGACGCCCTGTCGGCGGACAACCCCGACGCCGACTCCGCGCCGCTGGTCAACGCGGTGCTTGGCGGTGATCTTCGCGCGATGCACCGAGAGCTGGGGCGGCTGGCGGAGGCTGGAACGGCAATGGCCGCGGTGTTGCGGCCGCTGCTAACCCGCGCGATGCTGCTGGCGAATATCCGGACGTCCTTTGACGATAGCGGGCGTCTGGATGCGGCGGTCGAGGCGGCAGGCAAGCAGGTGTTCTGGAAGGAAAAGGGTGTGGTGACGCGGCAGGTGCGGCTGTGGGATGCGCATGGAATTGCGCGCGTCATCCAGCGGCTGGCGCAAGCCGAGCGGGCGAGCCGGTCGGGCAGGGGACTGGGCGACCTGATGGTGCGGCACGAATTGCTGGCGATCGCGCGGCAGGCGGCGCGCGAGCGGTAGAGAAAATGTGCATCTCCTTTCGCGGGAATAGGGAGAGATTGCGCGCGACGTCTCGACTTCGCCCCAGCGAACGGATGGGAGGTAGGCATATGGGTGGCCTGCTAAGCGCTTGATCGCTGGGGACGGGCTCGCCATATTGCGCCCATGGACAAGCTCAACCTGACCGACGTTGAATGGCGTGAGCGCCTTTCCCCCGAACAATATCATGTCCTGCGCGAAGCGGGGACCGAGCGGGCTTTCACCGGCCGATATAACAGTAACAAGGCCGACGGCGTATATTATTGCGCCGGATGTGGCGCGGAGCTGTTCGACGCGGAAGAGAAATATGACAGCGGATCGGGCTGGCCGAGCTTCACGGCGCCCGTCGATATCGATGCGGTCGAAGAAATTCGCGACAGCAGCCATGGCATGATCCGCACTGAAGTACGCTGCGCGAAGTGCGAGGGCCATCTCGGGCATGTCTTCCCTGACGGTCCTGGCGTCAACGGTCTGCGCTATTGCATGAACAGCGCGTCGCTGGATTTCAAAGCGCGGGACGAGGTTGAATAATTATTCATCGCCGGTAAAGCCTCGCTTCTCTTGAGAACCGAGTTTCAAGGGTTGCTTGCGCCTGATTTCCGCTGGCCGCCCGTTCACTTAGCGCGTATGCGAGCGGCATAGATGGCACGATCAGGCAAGAGCAAGGGGACGCCGGGCAGGGCGAGGCTGTGGCTGGTGCGCGCCGTGAAGTTCGGACTGGTCGCCACGCTGGGTGGACTGTTCGCCATAGTGGTCGCGGTGGTCATCGCCTACCAGTCGCTGCCCAGTTATGAATCGCTGAAATCCTCGCCCAACGGCCAGATGATCCGCGTGCATGCCGCCGATGGGAGCGTGATCGTTTCGTTGGGGCCGAGTTTTGGCCGCTGGCTTGCCTATGATCAGATCCCGAACGTCATGGTGGATGCCATGATCTCGACCGAGGACAAGCGTTTCTACCTGCATCCTGGCGTCGATCCGATCGGCATGGCGCGGGCCACGTGGGTGGCGCTGGAGAACCGGGGCAAGGGCCGCCGCTGGCAGGGCGCATCGACCATCACGCAGCAGGTGACGCGGAACATCTTCCTCAACAACAGCTATAGTTGGGGCCGCAAGGTGCGGGAGATGATCCTGGCGTTGGCGCTGGAGCGGAAATTCTCCAAGCGGCAGATTCTGGAGCTGTATCTCAACAAGGTTTATTTCGGCGGGGGGGCCTATGGCATCGACGCCGCAAGCCGGAAGTTTTTCGGTCATTCGGCAACCACGCTCCGCCTGCCTGAAGCAGCGATCATCGCGGGTCTGGTCAAGGCCCCGTCCAGCTATTCGCCCACAGCCGACGCCGAGGCCGCCATTGGCCGCGCGGGCGTGGTGCTGCAGCTGATGCAGGAAAATGGCGCGATCAGCGCGGCGGAGCGGGCCAGCATCGATCTCAATGATGTGAAGATGGCTCCGGAGCCGCCGCAGAACAGCGTGCGTTACTTCACCGACTGGGCGCTGCCGCAACTGGACGTGCTGGTCGATGAGCCTAACGAGCCGCTGGAGGTCTATACGACCATTGACCTCGGGATGCAGAAGGCGGCGACGGCGGCGATCCAGGCCAATGTGCCTGCGGGCGCGCAGGGAGCGCTCGTGTCCGTGGATCGGGACGGGGCTGTGCGCGCCATGGTGGGTGGGTTGGACTATGTGACGTCCAACTATAATCGCGCGACCACCGCCACCCGCCAGCCGGGTTCGGCGTGGAAGATCTTCGTCTATATGGCGGCGCTGGAGGCGGGATATACGCCCGATACGCGCGTCACGGACAAGCCGGTGACGATCAACGGCTGGAGCCCGCGCAATAGTTCCGGGCGCTATTCAGGCGACATCGATATCCGCACCGCCTTTGCCTATTCGATCAACACCGTCGCGGCGCAGCTGGGTGTTGAAGTGGGCTTCCCGACCGTTGCAGATATGGCGCGCCGCTTCGGCATCACGACGCCGATCAACACGCATCCTTCGATGGTGTTGGGGACGTCGGACGTACGGCTGATCGACATGACCCGGGCCTTCGCCTCGATCGCGCGCAAGGGAGTGGCGGTTACGCCCTATGGCATCACCAAGGTGACGACCGCTGACGGCCGGCTGCTCTATCAGCATCAGGACGATACCAGCCGCGTGCTAGTCGCGCCTTGGGTTGCGGCCGGGATGACCGACCTCATGCAGACGGCGGTCAGTACCGGCACCGGCAAGGCGGCGCAGATCGGGCGGCCGGTTGCGGGCAAGACCGGCACCACCAGCAGCAACAAGGATGGCTGGTTTCTGGGCTTTTCCAGCGGCATCACCACCGGCGTGTGGATGGGCCGCGATGACGCGCGCGCTGTCGGCGTGCTGCAGGGTGGACGCGCTCCGGCTCATGCCTTTGCCGACTATATGAAAGTCGCGGTGTCTCGCCGCCCGGTCGAGCAGTTCGAGACCCAGGTGACGCTGCCCGAATGGCAGTTGGAGCCGGACGAGGAAGCGTATTATGGCCAGCCCGACAATAGGACCGGTGGCGGCATGATGGTCGATGAGAACGGCCTGCCAATCAGCCAAGACCAGCAGCAGGATCAGGAAGATCCGGAGCAGGATGAGCAACCGATCGAGCAGGCTCCGGCAGCGCGCACGATGCCGCCGCGTCTGGACCAGCAATGGATCGACCAGGTGCTGGGCCGCGACCGGCAGCGGTCCGCGCCCCACTAATCCCCTAACCGGCTTTGCGCGGGGTTGCGGCGAAGCGCTGCCGATCGAGCGAACCAGCGTCGGGCATCAGGAAATCGACCTTTCCGCGGCCGAAATCGATGGCGACGCGGTCGAACATCTTGAGCGCCTGGATGCCGAGCAGCAGGGTCGGCTTGTCTTGCAGGCCGAGTTCTCGGAAAGGCTGGGCATCGGCGAACATGACCGGCAGATCGGTCAAGGCGATGGGACCCATGCGGATGCGGCCGATGCGACCCAGTTGCCCGGTCAACGTCTCGCCGGTGACGCTGAGCAGGCTGACGGTGCTCATCAGCGGTGCGCGCTTTTTCCGGATGAGCTTGTCTCGCAGCGCCAGATTGCCGACGCTGAGATGCGTGCCGGTGTCGAGGATGATGTTGACCTTAAGCCCGTTCGCGTCGGAATGGAGCAGGATCAACTGTCCTTTGCGGCGGCGCGCCTCGACGATGATTGCGTTGGGATCGCGCCACTTCGGGCGGCTCGAGCCGATCTCCATGCGCCCGGTGCGGAAATTCAGCAACAGGCGCTTGGCATGCAGGCTGTCGAGGCCAAGCAGCCCCGCTGCGCCCAGATGGTTCGCTTCCAGCACTGGGGCCTCGATGTCGTTGATCGTCGCATCCCCATAGCCAAGTTGCGGGACAGCAACGGTGCGCGTTTCGCTGCGACCCGCCATGCTGACGATCGTCACCGAGCGGCGCGTGGGAAGGGCGAGCCGTTCGGCAAGGTCGCGGGAGATGACGGTGCGCTGCGACCCGGTATCCACGATGAAGTTCCACGGTCCCTTGCCGCTGATATGGATCGGGATGGAGACACGATCGTCGTCGGTGGACAGCGTCCGCACGACCGCAGGGGGATCGGTTGCAGGGGGCATCTGCGCCGCCGCAGGGAGGCTGAATATGAGGACAGCAATTGCGGGGACGAGAGGAAAATGTCTCATGCCCTCACCTCTCCGGCTGTTATGGCCCTTCATAGCATGAAGGCGTCGCCATGGTCTATCGCCGCAACTGCTGCACCTTCTGCCGACGAAGGTCATCAACCACGCATTTTCCCTGCGTGCGGGGCGTTGCTGCGCCTTGACTTGGGGGCAGGCTGGTCGCTAAACGCGAACAATCTCTTCCGGCCGTCCAGCGCCGGAGTCTCCCGTGTTCTTCATACCGGGCAGCTCTCCCCGATTTTCGAATTTCCTTCCTCATCTCTCTCCATCGGACTTTAGTCGAATGCACCTTAAGGACCTCAAGAAGAAATCACCCGCCGACCTTGTCACCATGGCGGAGGAGCTGGGCGTCGAAGGCGCATCGACCTTGCGTAAGCAGGACCTGCTGTTCGCGATCCTCAAGGCCGAAGCGGAAAATGGCGAGCAGATCATGGGCGAGGGCACGATCGAGGTGTTGCCCGACGGCTTCGGCTTCCTGCGCAGCCCGGAAGCGAATTTCCTGGCCGGTCCTGACGATATTTATGTTTCGCCTAATCAGGTCCGCAAATTCGGCCTGCGAACCGGCGATACGGTGGAAGGCGAAATTCGCGCGCCCAAGGATGGCGAGCGCTATTTCGCGCTGACCAAGCTGATGTCGGTCAATTTCGACGATCCTGAAGTCGTCCGCCATCGCGTCAATTTCGACAATCTGACGCCGCTTTATCCGACCCAGAAGCTGGTGCTCGATACGCTGGACCCGACGGTCAAGGACAAGTCGGCGCGCGTCATCGATATCGTCTCGCCGCAGGGCAAGGGGCAGCGCGCATTGATCGTCGCGCCGCCGCGCACGGGTAAGACGGTCCTGCTCCAGAACATCGCCAAGGCGATCACCGACAATCACCCTGAAGTTTTCCTGATCGTCCTGCTGATCGACGAGCGTCCGGAAGAAGTCACCGACATGCAGCGCAGCGTGAAGGGCGAGGTCGTCTCCTCGACCTTCGACGAGCCCGCGTCGCGCCACGTCCAGGTCGCCGAAATGGTGATCGAGAAGGCCAAGCGCCTCGTGGAACATAAGAAGGATGTGGTGATCCTGCTCGACTCGATCACGCGCCTTGGCCGCGCCTACAACACGGTGGTGCCGTCGTCGGGCAAGGTGCTGACCGGCGGTGTGGACGCCAACGCGCTGCAGCGGCCCAAGCGCTTTTTCGGCGCTGCGCGCAACATCGAGGAGGGGGGCTCGCTCTCCATCATCGCGACGGCGTTGATCGACACCGGCAGCCGCATGGACGAAGTCATCTTCGAAGAGTTCAAGGGCACCGGCAACTCGGAAATCGTGCTGGACCGCAAGGTCGCCGACAAGCGCATTTTCCCGGCGCTGGACGTCGGCAAGTCGGGCACCCGCAAGGAAGAGCTGCTGGTCGACAAGGCCAAGCTGTCCAAAATGTGGGTGCTGCGCCGTATCCTGATGCAGATGGGCACGATCGATGCGATGGAATTCCTCCTCGACAAGATGAAGGATTCCAAGACCAACGAAGACTTCTTCGATTCGATGAACCAGTAAGCGGGAGCTTCGTTAGGCCGCCATGCTCGACCTCATCACGACTGCCGCTGCCGCCGCGCAGGGGCTGGGCTCGCCCGCCGACATCTGGGGGCACATCGTCAACGATTTCAGCAATATCGGCTCTCCCGCCGCGCTGGCCGCCTTTGGCCAGGTGCTGATGATCGACGTCCTGCTGGCTGGCGACAATGCGATCGTCGTTGGCGCGCTCGCCGCGGGCCTGCCGGCGCAGCAGCGCCAACGCGTCATCCTGATCGGCATCATCGCCGCGCTGGTTCTGCGGATCGGCTTTGCGCTGGTCGTGACGCAGCTGATGCAGATTGTCGGCCTGATTCTGGCGGGCGGCCTGCTGCTGCTGTGGGTCGCTTTCAAAATGTGGCGGGAGCTGCATCCCAAGCGGGGTGGTGACACGCCCGGCGACACCAGCGACGACGATATTTCCGGTCTGCGCCCCGCCAAGAGCTTCGCCGCGGCGGCTTGGGCCGTGGCCGTTGCCGACGTTTCGATGAGCCTTGACAACGTCCTGGCGGTCGCGGGCGCGGCGCGCGATCATCCGGGCATCCTGATCATCGGCCTGATCCTGTCGGTCGCCCTGATGGGCGTGGCGGCAAATATCATCGCCAAATATATCGAGCGGTTCCGTTGGATCGCCTATGTCGGCCTTGCCGTCATCATCTATGTCGCCGTGAAGATGATCTATGAGGGCGTCGTCGATCATAATGTCGGCATATTGACGCTGTTTGGCTGAAGCTATGCGGCGAGCGACGGGTTAGTCGTCCGTCGCTCGCTTTAAGGCCACGGCGCGCCAGGGCTGATTGATCAATCCGCTCGCCATGTCCGCCAATCTTCAGCGCCAGCCAATCCGCCTTTCGGCAATGCCCGGTACCCTGCCGATATCCCAGCCGCGGAACGGCCGGAAGGGATTGTGGCGGCTGTAAGCCCAAATTTCCACGCGCGGCTCTGACGTGCTGGCGGGTGAGCGGGCATGGAAGCCGAAGGTGTCGGCGACGATCAGCGTATTCGCAGGCACCGCGAAGATCGTGGGCTGAGGCAGGCTTAGCCCCGCCAGTTCCTCCTCCCTGATGCGAAGCGAACCCCGGCCGGAAAGGCGGCAGACGCCGCCCCCGCCGCAAGGCTGCGGCTTTTTTCCCATGCCAGCCTTTCCGGCGTTAGCCTGTGCGAGCCCCTGACATAGGCGAAGGGACCCTGTTCGGCTCCAACGTCATTCAGGAAATACCACGCTTTCATAGCCGGGTGGAATGTGTCGGTATGGATCTGCAACTGCGGGTCGGGCGGCGCATCATGGCGATTTGGCAGGATCGACTGGAGGTAGAGTAGGGGCTCCATGTCAAAGCTCGCGATGTAGCGGGCAAGCGCGCCAGCGTGGATGCCGGGCGAAATGGCGAATAGTAGGGGCGCTATTCCGAAGCTCGACATCGATCGCTATACGGCGGGTGATCGTGTCGCCTTGCACCGTTTCCCGAGCCGCCCCGCGGAAGCCGAGTAGTTCCTGTCTGAGTTGCTGAAACAGCGCGGGAGGAAGGAAGTCACGGATCTCAACCACACCATCCCGCTGAAAGCTGTCGCGTTCATCCGGATGTACATGCGCCGCGAGGCCAGCACGCCGCCAGCGGGCCATTGCGTGGGCCGCACGCACTCGAGCGGCATGTAAGCCCAAGGCGTTTAGCCGGGCCGATCCGATGAGCGGGTTATCAATAAAGGATTTTGCGCCGGTGAAGAGTTGCGCCGCCCAAAATGGCGCGAGCAGTGCTTTGATCGGTAGATGCATATTCAGACGCCAAGGGAGCGTACAGACCGGTCATGGCACCAGCACAGTGCTGCCCACGGTCTGCCTTGCCTCCAACTGGCGATGCGCTTCGGCAACGTCCGAGAGGGCGAAGCGCTGGCCGATGAGCGGGCGGACCACGCCTCGTTGCATGCGCTCAAATAGGCGGGCGGTCACATGATCCAATTCTTCGCGCGTGGCGACATAATCGAACACGGTCGGGCGAGTGACGTAGAGCGAACCGGCGCGGCTTAATTCCAGCAGCGTGACCGGAGGCACCGGCCCTGAGGCATTTCCGTAGCTCACCATCATGCCGCGACGCTTCAGTGAGGCAAGCGACGTGCTCCAGCTGTCCTTGCCTACCCCATCATAGACGACGTCAGCGCCCCTGCCGCCCGTCAACGCTCGCACCTGATCGGCCAGTTCGGAGAAGGGGCCACAGAGACTGTGGTCGGCCGTCACCGTCGCGGCCTTTTTCGCTGAGCCGCTATGGGCGATGACGATGACGCCTTTGTCGCGCAGCCAGGGAACCAGCACGGATCCGACGCCGCCTGCCGCAGCGTGGACAAGCGCGACCTGGCCAGATTCCAGCGGCAGCACATCTTCGGCAAGCGCGCAGGCCGTCATGCCTTTCAGCATCATCGCGGCCGCTGCGTCCGTGCCGATCGCGTCAGGAATTTTGATGACGCGATCGGCTGCGACGATACGATGCGTGGAGTATGCACCCAATCCACCGGCAGCGCCGACCTTGTCCCCGACCTGGAGGCCCCCGACGCCCGCGCCCAGGGCCGCGACATAGCCCGCCCCTTCGACCCCCAGCGTCAGAGGCAGGGGTGCTGCGTAAAGGCCCGATCGGTAATAGGTGTCGATGAAGTTCAGGCCAATGGCGTCCTGCGCGATCAGCACCTCTCCAGCTGCAGGGCTGGGTGGGTCGAAGGCTTCCCGCTTAATTACTTCAGGGCCGCCCGTCGAGCGGGCTATCATGCGCCAGGCCTGTGTCATCGATGAACCTTCCAATCAGAGATGGGCGGCAAAGAAGTCCGCGGTACGCTTGTCCGCAAGCTGCGCCGCTTGCTCGTCCCGGCGGACCCCCATCTCCGCAGCGAAGCCATGATCGAGGCCTTCATAGTCATGAAGCGTGACGTGGCGATTATCCTGCAATCCATCATGCATCTTCTTTTGAGCCTCTGGCGGGACGAAGCCATCGGCGGTCGGGATGTGCAGCAGGACCGGCTTGCCGATAGCATGCTGTTCGCCGAGCAGATTGTCGATACCGACGCCATAATAGCCGACAAAGGCATCCCCGTCGGTACGACAGGCCGCCATGAAAGTGAGGCGGCCGCCGAGGCAGTAGCCCACCACGCCGACTTTACCGCCGCTGCCCAATTCCGCGCGAGCCGCCTTGATGGTCGCTTCGATGTCGTAGATTGCGCTGTCCTGATCGAGCTTCTGCATGTGGCCGATAGCGGTCTGGAACTGTTCAGGGATATCCGCGTCCAATTCGACATGGGGCTCATCCCGCCAGAACAGATCAGGAGCAAGGGCGAGATAGCCCTGCTGCGCCCAGTTATCGCATTTCCGCCGGATGCCTTCATTCACGCCGAAGATTTCCTGAATGACGATAATCGCCGCCCGGGGCTTCGCCGATGGGCGAGCCACATACACGTCAAACTGGCCGTCGCCTTCCAAAGCGGAGACCGAGCTATATTCTCCCATGGCGGAAATCCTTTCCCTTATGTGTGCTTATGCAGGCATAATCGCCTTTTCCGAGGTGGCCAACAGCCCAAAAAGCCAAATTATTTGCCTTTACGACCCATGTTGCGGCATGACGCTTGTCTGGCCGCAGCAAAAGGGTTGCCGACGATGAAAGTGACCGTGGACGTAGATTGCACCCCTGCCGAGGCCCGGACCTTCCTGGGCCTGCCGGACGTCACGCCAATTCACGATAAATATGTGAAGACGGTATTGGACAGTTTCGACGGCATCGCCAATGTCGAGCAGATGGAAACGATGTTCAAAAGCTTCTCCCCTTTGGGAGACGCAGGAATGCGGCTGTTCCGGCAGATGATGGATATTGGCATGGCGAGTGTTGCCGGGAAGAATGGCGACAAATCCTAAGCTGCATGTGACCGATACGATCTTCGCACTGTCGAGCGGCGCGCCGCCCGCCGGCATCGGCGTCTTAAGGGTCAGCGGCCCTTCGGCGTGTGAGGCGCTGGAAGCCTTGACGGGATCTGTGCCGCCGCCGCGCCGGGCGCGCTTGATGCTGCTCACAGACTTCCGCGACAGTGCTCCACTAGACCGGGCGCTGACATTATGGTTGCCTGGGCCGGGGACGGCAACCGGCGAAGATCTGGTCGAACTTCACTGTCATGGGGGACGGGCCGTCATCGCGGCGGTTGAGGATGCGCTCAGCGCACTGCCTGGGCTGCGCCCGGCCCAACCAGGGGAATTCACACGCCGCGCATTCGAAAATGGGCGGATGGACTTGAATGAGGTCGAGGGTCTTTCCGACCTGCTGGCGGCAGAAACACAGCAGCAGCGCCGCGCCGCGCTGCTCATGAGTGAAGGCCATTTTTCGCGCAGGATCGAAGGGTGGCAGGCGGCGCTATTGAACTTGTCTGCCATGGCGGAAGCGGCTCTCGATTTTTCTGACGAAGATGATGTGCCGGACGACGCGACCGAAAGGCGTATCACATCGAGCTTGGCCGACCTGGCGGATGAGCTTGGCGATTCGCTTAGCGCTCCCTCGGCGGAGCGGCTGCGGGACGGTATAAGGGTGGTGCTGGCGGGGCCGCCGAATGCGGGCAAATCAACTTTGCTGAACGCGCTCGTCGGACGGGAAGCGGCTATCGTGTCGGACATCGCGGGAACAACGCGTGACCGTATTGAAGTGCCGGCGGCTTTGGGCGGCACCGCCTTTTTATTCACCGACACGGCGGGTCTTCGGGAAAGCACCAGCGACGTAATCGAATCCATCGGGATGGACCGCGCGCGGGCTGCGGTTGAAGCCGCTGATATCATTCTGTGGCTCGGAGAAGCTGCTCAACTTCCACGCGCCGATGCGATCCAGCTTGCTGCTCAATGCGATCGCCAGGTGGCAGGGGAGGGGTTACCCATCTCAGCTCTGACAGGGGAGGGGATGGAACAGCTAATCGCGCTGCTACTGGACCGTGCGTCCAAATTGCTCCCATCGACCGGCGACTATGCGTTGCATGAGCGTCAACGGAAAGGCGTACGCCTCCTACGTGATCATGTTCAAGCAGCGGCAGGCAGCGCAGATCTTCTCATTATCGCCGAAGAATTGCGCCAAGCGCGCGAGGCTGTCGACCGGTTGACCGGGCGGGCAAGCACAGAGGATATGCTGGACCGGCTCTTTGCAGGATTTTGCATCGGCAAATAGCTTGTTCCACGTGGAACAGTTTTGACCATGGTGCCCTAACTCTGATATGGGCCGCGCCATGCGGACAGCGTTTGATGTGATTGTGGTAGGCGGTGGCCATGCCGGCTGTGAGGCTGCTGCTGCAGCGGCGCGCAAAGGCGCGCGTGTCGCATTGCTAACCTTTGAACGAGCCACCGTCGGGGCCATGTCCTGTAACCCTGCCATAGGCGGGCTCGGCAAAGGGCATCTTGTGCGCGAGGTGGATGCCTTCGACGGACTTATCGGGCGGGCGGCGGACGCGGCGGCGATCCACTACCGGATGCTCAACAGCAGCAAGGGCGCAGCAGTTCAAGGCCCGCGTATTCAAGCTGATCGCGCGCATTATCGCGCCGCCATCCATCGGATGATCGCTGCGCAGCTGGGGCTGGAGATGATTGAAGGCGAGGCGTCGGCGCTGCTGCTGACTAATGGCGAAGTTGGCGGATTGGAGTTGGCTGACGGGAGCCGCCTTGAGACGCGAGCCATAGTGCTTGCAACCGGCACATTCCTGGGCGGAAAACTGTTTCGCGGCGAGGATACCAGCGCAGGCGGCAGGACGGGTGAACGCGCGGCGGCGGCTTTGGGTGTTCAATTGCGCGGGCTGGGACTGCCGATGGGCCGGTTAAAGACCGGGACGCCGCCGAGGCTCGATGGCCGGACGATCGACTGGGCGATGTTGGATGAGCAGCCGTCGGACAGCGGCGCGTGGACGATGTCGGCATTATCCGCTCGGCGGTACTTGCCGCAATTAAGCTGCGCGATAACCCGCACCAACAATAACACGCACGACATTATCCGGGCTGGCTTGGGGCGGTCGCCTTTGTTCAGCGGCGCGATCGAGGGGAGCGGGCCGCGCTACTGTCCCTCCATTGAGGACAAGGTGATGCGGTTTGGCGACCGTGATGGTCATCAAATCTTCCTTGAGCCGGAGGGGCTCGCGGATCATCTCGTTTATCCCAACGGCATCAGCACATCTTTGCCCGCCGATGTTCAACTGGCGATGGTGCGCTCCATGGTCGGTCTGGAGAGCGCGCAAATTGTCGTCCCGGGTTATGCGGTTGAATATGACCATATTGATCCAAGGGCCTTGGACGCCAGCTTGGAAATGCGTGAGGTGCCAGGGCTGTTTTGCGCCGGGCAGATCAATGGCACGACAGGCTATGAAGAGGCCGCGGCACAGGGGCTGGTTGCCGGGGTCAATGCTGCGGCGCGTGCGCGTGGCGAAGAGCCGCTCATTCTCGATCGCGCGAGCAGCTATATCGGCGTGATGATTGATGACCTTGTGCTGCAAGGCGTCACGGAGCCGTACCGCATGCTAACGGCGCGGGCGGAATATCGCCTGCGGCTACGGGCGGACAATGCGGGGAGCCGCTTAGCGGAAATTGGACAGATGCATGGCATCATCGGTGCGGAACGAACGGCCTATTATGAGCGCCGAGCACGTCAGCGGCAAATTACGGTCGCTGAGATGGAGCGACCTATAACGGCCACAGAGATGGCCAAAGCGGGCGCCAACGTGCGGCAGGATGGAGCGCGTCGGACATTGTTCGAATGGGCTCGGTTTCCTGAAGTGTCCAGAGGGCTGCTATGTTCGATGGCCCCTTCGCTGGACTTGATCGAAGATGATTTACGCGACGAGATTCTCGAGGACGCTCACTATGCACCGTATCTCGAACGACAAGCGGCAGAGATAGCCGACCTAAGGCGGAATGAGCGTGTACTCATTCCCGCGGGTTTCGACTTTGCAACGATCGGCGGCCTCTCAAGCGAAATGGTCGAGCGGCTTGAACGGGCGCGCCCTGACACGCTGGCTGCGGCGGGACGCATACGGGGCATCACCCCGGCAGCTCTGGCCGCGCTTCTAGTTCATGTAAGGCGCCGCGCCGCATGACGGAAGAAGAAGCCAAGACTTGGCTGAACACGCAGTTACATGTTTCACGTGAAACAATGAACAAGCTCGAACGCTATGTTCGCCTTCTCTTGGCGGAGATGGATGTCCAGAATTTGATTGCTGAATCCACCCGAGGTCATGTTTGGGCTCGGCACATTGTTGATTCCGCCCAATTATTGCCTCTGGCTCATTCGGCCCTTGACGGGGCTTGGCTCGATTTAGGCTCGGGGGCAGGGCTGCCGGCTATCGTTATTGCCATTTTGGCGGACCGCCCCGTGCTGATGGTCGAAGCCCGACGGAAGAGGATCGACTTTTTATGCGCTGTAATCGCTGAGTTGGGACTAGATCACGCCCAGATATTTGGAGGGCGAGTAGAGACTGCCAAGACAGTTCCGGCGGCTGTAATCAGCGCGCGTGCCTATGCGCCCTTGCCACGGTTGCTGGCATCTGCTCATCATCTGTCAAGCGATCGGACAATCTGGCTGCTGCCAAAAGGACGAAATGCCGAAAATGAACTGGAGGCGGCGCGACCAACATGGCAAGGTGTGTTTCACGTGGAACGAAGCGTCACCGATCCAGATAGCGCCATCATCACAGCGCGCTCGGTAATGCCCAGGAGCAAGAAAGGTCGAGGATGATCCGAATTGCCATCGCCAATCAGAAAGGTGGGGTCGGAAAGACCACTACCGCTATCAATTTGGCGACCGGCCTAGCCGCCACCGGCCTGCGAGTGTTGCTGATCGACCTTGATCCGCAGGGCAACGCATCGACGGGGTTGGGGGTCAACCAGTCCGAGCGCGCCCGGTCGAGCTACGACTTATTGGTCGGAAATTGTGGGGTAGATGATGCGGTATTTCCTACCCGCGTGCCGAAGTTGGACATTGTACCCGCTACGCAAGATCTGTCGGGTGCCGAGATCGAACTGATCGAATATGAGGAGCGCACGCACCGGTTGGAACGCGTCCTGAATGAGGCACAGACAGGACGATGGGACATTTGCCTAATCGACTGCCCCCCCTCATTGGGTTTGCTGACGATCAATGCCATGGTCGCGGCCCAGTTTTTGCTAGTGCCATTGCAGTGTGAATTTTTCGCCTTGGAGGGCTTATCTCAGCTGTTGCAGACGGTGGAGCGAATCCGCGGGCGCTTCAATCCTGGCCTATCTATCATGGGCGTGGCGCTTACCATGTATGACCGGCGCAATAGGCTCACGGAACAGGTAGCCGATGACGTTCGCGCATGCCTGGGCGACCTTGTTTTTTCCACGGTTATTCCACGCAATGTCCGCTTGTCCGAGGCTCCCAGCCATGGGGTGCCCGCCCTTATTTATGATTTCCGCTGCTCAGGATCAGAAGCCTATATGCGTCTAGCCCGTGAATTGATCTCGCGCCTGCCTCGACAGGAGGCTGCAGCTTGAGCAACGAAAATGATGAGAAGTTGAAGGTTGGCAAGCGGCCACATGGATTGGGACGTGGCCTGTCGGCTCTGCTGGGGGATGTCGCTCGGGAAGAGCCCGTCGCTCCGACGACGCCCTCTGCCTCGACCAAAGCCATTCAGAGCATTGAAGTCGCGCTGATCCAGCCTCATCCGGAGCAGCCCCGCCGCCACTTCGACGAGGGCGCCTTGGCCGAACTTGCTGACAGTATTGGCAAGCGGGGCGTCATCCAGCCCATCATCGTGCGCCCCCATGGTGGTGGTTTTCAGATCGTGGCTGGGGAGCGGCGCTGGCGCGCGGCGCAGCGGGCGCAATTGCACCGAATCCCGGCGATCGTGCGGGACTTCGATGAAGCGGAAACGTTGGAAATCGCGCTGGTCGAGAATATTCAGCGCGAGGATCTGAACCCCATTGAAGAGGCAGAAGCCTATCGCAAGCTGATTGCCGACTTTAATCACAGCCAGGAAGCCCTGGGACGCCTGGTCGGCAAATCGCGCAGCCATATTGCTAATCTTATCCGCCTGCTCGATTTGCCCGCGGCCGTGCAGCAGCAGGTTGTAGAGCAGAAGCTCTCCATGGGTCATGCCCGCGCGCTGATCGG
The DNA here is from genome assembly GCF_042654265.1 of Sphingobium tyrosinilyticum. Classification (NCBI taxonomy): domain Bacteria; kingdom Pseudomonadati; phylum Pseudomonadota; class Alphaproteobacteria; order Sphingomonadales; family Sphingobiaceae; genus Sphingobium; species Sphingobium tyrosinilyticum. The sequence continues at coordinate 214,147 of NZ_JBHSFZ010000030.1, forward strand.
CGCGCCGGATTGCGAGGTGCTTGCCCGCACTGTCGAGGCCAAGGGTCTGTCGGTGCGCCACACCGAAGATCTGGTCCGCCGCACGAAGAAGGGCGATGGAGCGCCACCCCGCGCCCTCAATGTAGCGGCTTCGAACGGGAAAGATGCTGACATCGAAGCGCTGGAGCAGCATTTGGCTGACATTTTGGGGCTGAAGGTGGATATCGCCCATGGAGAAGGCGCGGGCGGCACCTTGTTGCTGCGCTACTCGACACTGGATCAACTCGATATGCTGTGTCAGCGCCTGTCCGGGGAGCGGATCTGATCCGGCAGACTAGCTCGGCGTAATTAGATCGCTGCGCTACTGGCCTTTTGGTGGGCGGCTTCTTAGGTTGCAGTCATGGCCGATATGCAATCCACCAACGCCGCCTCTCCCGCAATCATCCGCCGCCAGGACTACCGGCCGCCGGATTGGTTGGTGCCCGAAATCGACCTGGATTTTGCGCTCGACCCCGCACGCACTCAGATACGCGCGGTCCTGAGCGTTGCGCGTAACGGCGCTCATGACCGCTACCTGAAGCTTGATGGCGATGGCCTCGTCCCGTTGGAAGTGAAGGTGGATGGCCGTCCGCTGGAAAGCGGGGAGTGGACATTGGATGGCGGCGCCTTGATAATTCCGCTGACGGGCGACGCGCATCAGATTGAAACACTCGTCGAACTCGCGCCGGAGAATAATAGCAAGCTGATGGGGCTCTACGCTAGCGGCGGGCTTCTTTGTACCCAGTGTGAGGCAGAGGGTTTCCGCCGCATCACTTTCTTCCCGGACCGGCCGGATGTGCTGTCGCGCTATTCAGTGCGCATGGAGGCGGATCCGGCGCGTTTTCCGGTTCTCCTGGCCAATGGCGATCCGATTGAGCAAGGCAGTTCGGCGGATGGGCGGCATTGGGCGCGATGGACCGATCCTTTCCCCAAGCCCTGCTATCTCTTTGCACTGGTGGCTGGAGATTTGGCCTGCAATGCGGACAGCTTCGTGACGATGAGCGGCCGCGAGGTGAAGCTCGGCATCTGGGTGAAGGAAGCTGACCTGCCCCGTACCGGGCATGCGATGGAGGCTCTCAAAAACAGCATGGCATGGGATGAGCGCGTTTATGGGCGCGAATATGATCTGGACGTGTTCAACATCGTCGCCGTCGCCGATTTCAACTTCGGCGCTATGGAGAATAAGGGCCTTAACATATTCAATTCACGTTATATTCTGGCGGATCCGGAGACGGCTACCGACATCGACTATGATGGGGTTGAGGGGGTCGTAGCGCATGAATATTTCCACAACTGGTCGGGTAATCGGGTCACGTGCCGTGACTGGTTCCAACTGTCGCTGAAAGAAGGCTTTACGGTCTTTCGGGATCAGAATTTTTCGGCAGACATGGGCAGCCATGCGGTCAAGCGGATCGAGGACGTCCGTGTTCTGCGCGCCGCGCAGTTCCAGGAGGATGCCGGGCCGCTTGCGCATCCGGTGAGGCCGGAATCCTATATTGAGATTAGCAACTTCTACACCGCGACCATCTATAACAAGGGAGCGGAACTGATCCGGATGATGGCGCTGATGCTGGGTCCTGAGCGGTTCCGGGCTGGCAGTGATCTCTATTTCAAGCGGCACGATGGCCAGGCGGCGACCTGCGAGGATTTTGTCAGGGCCATGGAAGAGGGGGGCGGGATCGACCTTGGTCAGTTCCGCCGTTGGTATGAACAGGCCGGGACGCCGCATGTCCGCGCCACCCTGCGACATGATGAAGCGACGCAAACCGTCGAACTGTTGTTGGAGCAAAGCATGCCGCCGACGCCGGGACAGCCGGACAAGCAGCCCATGGCGATACCCCTGCGGACTGCCCTTTTTGATAGGATCGGGAGCGCGCACAAGGGCGAAGAGCTGTTGATGCTGACCCAGCCGCAGCAGAGCTTTACCTTTGGCGGTTTCGCTGAGGCCCCTGTACTGTCGATCAATCGTGGCTTTTCCGCGCCGGTGATCGTTGCGACGGACCGTAGCCAGGGCGATCTAGCGTTTCTGTCGGCCCATGACGATGATCCCTTCGCCCGCTATGAAGCTATGCAACAGCTCATGGTCAATGTGCTTGTCGGCCGTATCGCGGGGCAGAATGTTGATGAGGCGGCGGTTGTTGCGGCGATCCGTGACACGGTTGTCGATCCGCATCTCGACCCCGCCTTTATCGCTGAGGCAATCCGCCTGCCGAGCGAAGCCTATCTTGGCGATCAGATGGCGAAGGTGGATCCGGATGCGATCCACATTGCGCGCGATGCGCTTCAACGGCGGATCGGGCAAGAGTTGGAGCCGCTGTGGCGTGACATTCATGCGAGGACCAAGGCAAACAGCTTTTCGCTCTCATCCGCTGCCAAGGGCGCGCGCAAGCTGCGGAACACGGCGCTGATCTGCCTCGTCGCGTCTGGCGTGCCGGATGGCGCGGCAGTCGCCTTTTCGCAATTCGACGAGGCCGACAATATGACCGAACGGCAGGCGGCGCTCGCGACGCTCGCCAACGGGGCCAGTGACGAGCGGGAAGCGGCGCTGGATATTTTCTATAATCGCTACCGCAATGACGCGCTGACACTGGATAAATGGTTCCAGACGCAGGCTTTCGCCCTCCACCCCGATACGGTCGATCTGGTGGAAGAACTGGGGCGGCACCCGGATTTCACCCTGTCCAATCCCAATCGGGTCCGGTCGCTTTACGGCGCCTTTGGGGGCAATCAGTGGGCGTTCCATCACAGGTCGGGCAAGGGATACCGGCTGGTCGCCAACTGCATTATCGCACTGGACAAGCTCAACCCGCAGACCGCGGCGCGGCTGGTGCCGCCGCTGGGCCGGTGGTGCCGGTTCGATGATGAGCGCGCGGCCCTGATGCGGGGAGAGTTGCAGCGCATCCTGGCTGAACCTGGTCTGTCGAAGGACGTGACCGAGCAGGTGGGCAAGAGTCTGGAATAGGGTGATTGTCATCCCGGCCAAGCCGGGACGACAAGGGTTAGCGGCCGGTGGCCGCCAGCCAGGCCGCTACGTCGCTCGCGACCTTGTTCGCAGCCTGGTTTAGCGGAACACCGATATTCCCGGCATCAATCTTGCCACCCACCGGAGCGCTGGCGGTGAAGCGTTGGCGGGCGAGGGCGGTGCCGCCTGGGCCAGCGAGAATGGCGTCATAGGTGACAACGGCATTGTTGCTGGATTCGTCGAGCCCGAATTCGACCAGTTCGCCCATCAGCCGTTGGCCGGCATCCGCCGAATATTGGCCGGGATCGAGGACGATGCGATTGCTGGTCGCGGCGATGGTTTCCGACAGCAGCTTCTGGAACAGATGACGGGGCGTGTCGGCCCATTGCACTTTCGTCACATAGGCGATCGAGGTCGGCGATGTGCGCACAGGCACGCGAACCGTGTCCAGCAGCTTGGGCGCTTCGGGATCGGCGACCGTGATCGTCGAGCCTGCGGACACGGTGCGTAGCGTTCCCGGCGCTACCTTCTGCGCCGCATCCAGAGACAGCAGCCGTTCGGGAGGCTTGCCGCCGAAGGAGACGCAGCCGGAAAGCGCGGCAACCAGGGCTAGGGCGAGCGGAACAGGTTTCTTGTGGAACATCATCTCGCTCCCTCTCATGGCTTGTAATCGGGCAGTTTGGGTGATCCGACGATCGAGCCCGCGCCCTGCTGATCGAGCTTTTCGGCGACGCCGCGGAAGGCGCGCGACATTTCACGAAGGTCGCGCACCAGCTGATTCACTTCGGGCATCGTCTGGTTGCTGAACGCGCGAACCCCCGGCTGCGCTTCGGCGATCGTCTTGTCGAGCGTGTCTATGCTGCGGGTTGCTGACTGCACGCTCTTGCGGAGATCAGCCATCAGCGGCTTGCCTTCATCCGTCAGCATGGAATCCGTGGTCGCGGCAAGCTTACCAATTTGCTCGGCGGCGATGCCGGTGCGCTGAACGGCGACGCGTGCCTCGGCTAGCGTCGCGGCGATTTCGGGGCTGCGGTCGGCAAGCGCCCCGGAGACACGCTCGACATTGGCGAGGATGCCGGCAATCGACTGCTGATTCTTGTCGTTCAGCAGCTCCGTCAGCCGTTCCGTCAGGGTCGATAGCCGCTCCAGCAATTGCGGCGCATTGTTGAGCAGTTCGCCCAAAGCGCCGGGCTTGGTCGGGATGACGGGAACGCCATCGGGGCAGGCGGAGAGCGGGTTTTCGGCAGGGCAACCGATGGGCGGCGCGCCCTTCACTGCGCCATCCAGCACAATCTCGCTGACGCCGGTGAAGCCGACGCCCGCTATGGTCGCGGTTGTGCCCTGAAGGACTGGCGTCCCCTCCTTCACGGAGATGCGTACTTTCACGAAGCTGGGATCGCGCTTCCACAATTCGATCTTCTCGACCTGGCCGGAAGGAACGCCCGAATAATTGACGCTCGATCCTTTAGCGAGGCCGTTCACCGACTGTTTGAAGAAGATGTCATATTCCATGTTGTCGCCCTCCGAGAGGCGCGAAAACCAGAAGGCGGCGATCATGATCGCTGCCAACAGGAGCAGCGTGACCGTGCCCACCAGCACATGGTTGGAGCGGGTTTCCATATCCTATCGCCTTCCGTCCGATGGCTGTTCGGCCGTCTTCTCTCGCTCGCGGGTCACGGCCGCGGTCGCGGCGCGGCCACGAGGACCGTTGAAATATTCCTGGATCCAAGCGTGATCGGTCGCCAGCAGCTCGTCGATGGTGCCGACCGCAATCACTTTCCTGTCCGCCAACACCGCAACCCGGTCGCAGATCGAATAGAGCGTGTCGAGGTCATGGGTAATGAGGAAGACGGTGAGGCCCAGCGTCTGCTGCAACCTGCGCGTTTGATCGTCAAAGGCCGCCGCGCCGATGGGGTCGAGCCCGGCGGTCGGTTCGTCAAGGAACAGCAGGTCCGGATCCAGCGCGAGCGCGCGCGCCAGACCAGCGCGCTTCTTCATGCCGCCCGACAATTCGGCGGGATATTTCGGCCCCGCCTCAGCGGGCAAGCCGGTCAAGCGGATCTTGTAGGCCGCAATCTCGTCGCGCAGTTGGGAACCGATATTGGGGTAATATTCGCGGATGGGCACTTCGACATTTTCAGCGACCGTGAGGGTCGAGAAGAGCGCGCCCCCCTGGAACAGCACGCCCCAGCGCTTGCGGATGGCGAGCGCCTCATCGTCCAAGCGGCCAATCATGGATTCGCCGAAGACGCGGACTTCGCCTTCATCGGGCGTTTGCAGGCCGATGATCGACCGCATCAGCACCGACTTGCCCGTGCCCGATCCGCCGACCACGCCCAAAATCTCGCCCTTGCGCACGTCGAGGTCGAGCCCTTCATGGACGACCTGGTCGGCAAAGCTGTTTTTGAGATTGCGCACCGAGATGGCGATGTCGCTTTTTTCGACAGCCTTGTTGACGCGAGCCTCCTCGGCGGCGACTTCCTCCTCCTCCGCCATCAGTTCCAGCCCAGCCAAGTGAAGAATACGGCGAAGAAGGCGTCTATGACGATGACGAGGAAAATCGCCTGAACCACGGCCGACGTCGTGCGGAGGCCAACCTCCTCGGCATTGCCCTTCACCTGCATGCCCTGGAAACAGCCCGCGAGCGCGATGATAACGCCGAAGACGGGCGCTTTGAGCAGGCCTACCCAGAGATCGGTGATGGGGACCACCTCACGCAGCCGTTGAACGAAGGTGATGGGCGGAATGTCGAGGGACACGGCGCAGAGGAAACCGCCGCCGATCACTGCCACGACCGAGGAATAGAAACCGAGCAGCGGCATCATGACGACGACTGCGAGCGTTCGCGGCAGCACCAGCGCTTCCATAGGCGACACTCCGATCGTGCGCATCGCATCGATCTCCTCGGTCAGCTTCATCGTACCGAGCTGCGCCGCAAAGGCGGAGCCGGAACGGCCCGCCACCATGATGGCGGTCATCAGCACGCCCAGCTCACGGAAGGTGAGACGGCCTACGAGATTGATCGTCAGCATCTCCATGCCGAACTGGCGCAGCTGGACCGATCCCTGTTGGGCGATGACGATGCCGATGAGGAAACTCATCAGGCCGATGATGCCGAGCGCCGATACGCCGACCACTTCGAACCGCTGCACCACCGCGTTAACGCGGAAGCGACTAGGATGGCGGATGACGTTCCAGGTCGCCAGCAACGTACCGCCGAAAAAGCCGACGAGGCCGAACAGGGTGGAGCCCGCGGTGACGACGGCTTCGCCGATCTGACCGACGACGCGCTGCATGGGTGGGACATAATCGGGTCGGATATTGACCGGCTCGTCCAGCTTTCCAACCGCCTCTATCAGCCGCTGCACATCGTCGCCGCCGCCGGTGACGTCGCAATTCAGCCGCTTGGCGGTGCGGTGCACGGTCCAGGCGCCGATCGTGTCCATATGATCGACGTCAGACAGATCGATCGCCGCGACAGGTCCAGCAACAGCCTCCAGCCGCGAGGGGAGATCACGCAGGCATGCAATGGAGAGATGCCCTAGAAGCCGAATGACAGTACCGCCATCGCGCGTTTCTTCGACAAGATCGGCGGCTTTGTTCATCAAGGCGGTTTAGTGGTCCATTATCGGTTGCACGGCAAGCCGAAACGGCCCATCCGCACGATAGAACGACAGCAGGACCCAAAAGTTTCGGAAACGGCATGACGCACCGTCTCGCAATCTACGACATGGACCGCACGGTGACCTTTTCCGGCACCTATACGGGCTTTCTGATCCACGTTGCCAGGGCGATGGCGCCATGGCGGCTGGTGCTGTTTCCCTGCGTCATTCTGTTGATGCTGGCTTATGTAGTGAAGCTGATCAGTCGCCAGCGCCTGAAGGAGCTGAACCAGGCGCTCATGATCGGCTATAATGTCGAGCGGACCAAGCTGATGCCGCATGTCGAAAGCTATGCGGCCAAAGTGTTGGCGACCAATGTTCGCGCAGGGGCGCTCGCCCAGATTGCGCGGGACAAGGCGGACGGTTACCAGCTGGTGCTCGCCACGGCATCCTACCGTCTCTATGTCGAGCCGATTGCGCGGCGGCTGGGTTTCGACGCGGTGATCGCAACCGATCATCTGAGCCAGGACCTGCGTTATGTCCGCGCCAAGATTGCGGGCGAGAATTGCTATGACACGGGCAAGCTGCGGATGATCAAGGCGTGGATGGCCGCCGAGGCAATCGATCGCGCCCAGGCGCAGATCCGCGCTTATTCGGACCATGTGTCGGATGCGCCGATGCTGGAGTTTGCCGACCTGCCCTTTGCTTCCAACCCGCATAAGCCGCTGGCGAAGCTGGCGGCACAGCGCGGCTGGACGCGGGTGGACTGGTCCTGAGGTCAAGCGGGACCCTCGGTAACCGGCGACAGTAGCGGTTTCCCCGCAAAATAAGCCTCAAGATTGGCGAGCAGCATCTGCGCCATGCGCCCCACCGCTTCATCGGTCGCCCCGCCAATATGTGGCGTCAGGACGCAGTTCGGCACGTCGGCCCAACCAACGGCGGGCGTCGGTTCCTGCTGGAACACATCAAGCGCAGCGCCGCCCAGGCGGCCGTTGCGCAGGGCGTTTTTCAACGCGCCTTCGTCCACCAGCTGTCCCCGCGCCACATTGATGAGCAGACCTTCCGGGCCGAGCGCATCCATGACGGCGGCATCGATCATGCCGCGATTGTCCTCATCGGCGCGCGCGGTGACGAGCAGAATGTCGCTTTCCAGCGCCATCGCCTCCAGGCTTTCTGCGCGCGGCCAGGAAAGGCCGGGCTTGTCGCGCGGTCCCCACCAATGGATGCGCATCCGCATAACCTCGGCGCGGCGGGCGACCGCCAAGCCGATATGCCCCATGCCGACGATGCCCAGTCGTGCGCCGCCCATGGAGCGAGTGCGCGTCTTCGATTCCGGCGTCCAAAGTCCGGCGCGCAACTGCCGATCGCCTTCGACGATCCAACGGCGGTGGGCCAGTATCAGGCCGATCGCATGGTCAGCCACATCTTCCGCATTGGCGTCTCCCCCATGCGTCACGGCAATGCCGCGCTGGCGTGCCACCTGAAGATCGACGCCGTCATAGCCCACCGTGAAACAGGCGATGAGGCCGAGCTGCGGCATGGAGTCGAGCAGGGCGGTAGGAAGTGCAAATTCACCAGCCCAGATGATGGCCCGCGCCTCGCCCCGCTGCTCCTCTCCTTCATCCTCCCACAGAGGCAGCGCATCATAGTGCGGCTGTAACAGGGGCAATAGCGGTTTCAGCAGCGGCTGGCCGATCAGGATGACGGGGCGGCCCAAGCTCATCCCACCGCCTTCAGCGCCTGGGCGAAGTCGGCGATCAGGTCGTCGGCATCCTCGCAGCCGATGGAGATCCGGACCATATTGTCGCCGATCGCCAGCGCCTTCTTGCGTTCGGCGGGCACGGACAGATGCGTCATCGCCGCTGGATGGCTGGCGAGCGTTTCCGTGCCGCCCAGGCTGACCGCGAGCTTGGCGATTTTGAGCGCGTCGAGAAAGGCGAAGGCTTCCGCCTCGCCGCCCTTGAGGTAGAGCGAGAAAGTGGACCCCGCGCCGGTGCAATGCCGCTGGTAAATGTCGGCCTGCCGCTCCGTTTCGGGGAATCCTAGATAGACGACCTTTTCGACCTGCGGCTGGTCCTTCAGCCAAGCACAGACCTTGGCGGCATTCTCGCCCGCGCGGGTCATGCGCAATTCCAGCGTTTCCAGGCTGCGCAACAGCATCCACGCGCTGTGCGGGTCCAGGATCGTCCCGATGGTATTACGCATCAGCCGGATCGTGTTGATGAGGCCATTGGGGCCGAGTACGCCGCCCGCCACCAGATCGCTATGACCCCCCGCATATTTGGTGAGGCTGTAGATCACCAAGTCCGCGCCATGGGCAAGCGGATGATGCCACAGCGGGCCAAGGAAGGTGTTGTCGATCGCGACGGGCGGCACATGCGCTTCACCGCCGAACAGTTGATCGCGCCGCGCCACCACTGCTTCCACATCGACCAGCACATTGGTGGGATTGGCCGGGCTCTCCAGATAGATGAGGGCGACGCGGCCCAGCGCCTTGGCCTGTTCGATGACCGCGCCAATCTCCTCTTCCGTCGCGCCCGCGGGGAAATCGAGCCACTGTACGCCGAACTTGCCGAGGATGCGGCCGATCAGCGCTTCGGTCGCGGCGTAGAGCGGCGCTGAATGGACTATGACGTCGCCGGGCTGCACCAAGGCAAGCAATGTCGTCGCGATAGCGGACATGCCGCTGGAAAAGAGCAAGGCGTCCTCCGCCTCTTCCCAGACAGACAGCCGGTCTTCGGCAATTTCCTGATTGGGACCGTTGAAGCGGGAATAGACGAGCCCCTCGGCGCCGCCCGGCCTGATGCCGGTCACGCCCTCGAAATGGCGCTTGCCCGCAGCCGCGCTTTCGAAAGCGAAGGTGGAGGTGAGGAAGATCGGCGGCTTCAGCGAGCCTTCGGACAGGGTGGGATCATAGCCATGGCCCATCATCAGGGTCGCGGGCTTCAGCTTGCGGCCGCCAATCTCCATGATCGCGGGTTTGGGACGTCGGCGGTTGCGGGCGGGTTCCGCACCAGTGAGATCGGCCTCGGTTTCGCCGGTCATCGTATTTCTCCTGCTTGGGCGGCATTCTGCTGCGCCGCATCGATTGCAGTGTAACGCCTTGGCAGGGCAAAGGGCCACAACCGCATGGCGGCGCTCGACAGAATGGATCGCTCGCCCGGCCCGTGACAGCGCTTGCCCGGCACCCTACATCCCGTTCATGAGCCAAGCCCTACCTGAACCGCTGGAGCAATGGTTCACCTCTCGCGGCTGGACGCCGCGCCGTCACCAGATGGACATGCTCGCCGCCGCGCGCGTCGGGGATCATGCGCTGCTTGTGGCGCCCACGGGGGCGGGCAAGACGCTGGCGGGCTTCCTGCCGACGCTCGTCGATCTGATCGACAGTCCCGGTGAGGGGCTTCATACCCTCTATGTCTCGCCGCTAAAGGCGCTGGCGGTGGACGTGCGCCGCAATCTGCTGACGCCGATCGAGGAAATGGACCTGCCGATCCGGGTGGAAACCCGGACAGGCGACACGCCATCCGATCGCAAGGCGCGGCAGCGGGCGCGGCCGCCGCAGATATTGCTGACCACGCCCGAATCGCTTTCGCTGCTCCTGAGCTATCCGGACAGCTTCCTGATGTTCGCACAACTGCAGACCGTGATCATCGACGAGGTTCACGCCTTCGCGACGCAGAAGCGCGGCGACCTGCTCAGCCTGTCGCTTGCGCGGTTGCAGAGGATCAACCCGGACTTGCGCCGCGTGGCGCTGTCGGCGACGGTCGCGGATGTGGATGCCTACCGCGCCTGGCTTGCGCCCGATGGAGACATCAACAGCGTGACGCCGGTCATCGGGGAGCAGGGGGCCGATCCCAACGTCGCCATATTCATTCCCGAGGGGCGTATTCCCTGGTCGGGCCACTCGGGCAAATATGCCGCGAAACAGGTGATGGCGGAAATCGAGCGGCGGCAGACGACGCTGGTTTTCTGCAACACGCGCGGGCTTGCCGAACTCATCTTCCAGGAACTGTGGACGGTGAATGAGGCGAACCTTCCTATCGCCATCCATCATGGCAGCCTGTCGGTCGAAGCGCGGCGGAAGGTCGAGAGCGCAATGGCGGCGGGGAAGCTGCGCGCGCTCGTCGCAACCGCCAGCCTCGACCTGGGTGTCGATTGGGGCAATGTCGATTGCGTGATTCAGATGGGCGCGCCCAAGGGGTCCTCCCGCCTGCTCCAGCGAATCGGCCGCGCTAATCACCGGCTGGATTGCCCCAGCGAAGCCATTCTGATCCCCGGCAACCGCTTTGAATATCTTGAAGCCCGTGCCGCGCTCGATGCGGTGGAGGAGGGGGAGCGCGACGCGGACGACTTCCGCCCCGGCAGCCTGGATGTCCTGGCCCAGCATGTCATGGCGCTGGCCTGCGCCGCGCCCTTTCGTGAAGAGGAGCTGCTGTCGGAGATACGTTCCGCAACGCCCTATAGCGCGCTGACCGACGAGGGGTTCGCCAACGTCCTTCACTTCATAGAGGGGGGCGGCTACGCGCTGCGGGCCTATGATCGTTTCAAGCGGCTGATGCGTGAGGCCGACGGACTATGGCGCGTCTCGCATCCGCGCTTCATCCAGCAGCATCGGTTGAATGCGGGCATCATCGTCGATCAACCCGTCCTCGACGTGCGCTTCGCCAATGGCCGCAAGCTCGGCACGGTGGAGGAGGGGTTCGCCGCGACATTGCGTCCGGGCGACAGCTTCTTCTTCTCCGGCACTGCCCTGGAGGTGGTGCGCATGGACCTGACCGACCTTGTCGTGCGCGCCACATCGAAACAGGCGCGAATCCCCGCTTGGGGCGGCACCCGCATGGCCATGTCCACGCGGCTTGCCGACCGGGTCCGTCATTTCCTAGCGGAGCCGGAGGAATGGCGCCGCTTCCCGGACGATGTCCGCGATTGGCTGGAAGTGCAGAAATACAGGTCCGCCTTGCCCGAGCCGGGGCAGCTGCTGATCGAGACATTCCCGCATGAGGGGCGCCATTATCTGGTCTGCTACAGTTTCGAAGGGTGGAACGCGCACCAGTCGCTGGGCATGCTGCTGACCCGACGTATGGACGCGCAGGGGCTGATGCCGCTTGGCTTTGTTTCGAATGACTATGCGCTGGCCGTCTATGGGTTGAAGCCCGTGACGGATCCGCAAAGCCTGTTTTCGGCCGACATTCTGGATCATGAATTTGTCGAATGGGTGGAGCAATCCAGCTTGCTCAAGCGGGCCTTCCGCGATGTTGCAGTGATCGCGGGACTGATCGAGCGGCAACATCCCGGCAAGCGCAAGACGGGACGGCAGGTCACTTTCTCGACCGACCTCATCTATGAGGTACTGCGCAAATATCAGCCCGATCATCTGCTGATAAAGGCTGCCTGGGCCGATGCCCGGGCACGGATGACGGATGTGGGGCGGCTGGGCGACCTGATCGACCGCGCGTCGGCGACGATGCTGCATATCGATCTCGACCGGGTGAGTCCTTTGGCCGTACCCGTATTGATCCTGATCGGCCGCGAACAGGTGGCGCAGACGGCGGCGGAAGATGCCTTGCTGATCGAAGCGGAAGCGCTGGTGGCCGAAGCGATGCGGACGGACTAGAAATCCTCGCGGACGCCGCCGCACCCTTTCAATGTTCCTTCGCCGAAAGACACTGCGACGCGGTCGGCCCAATGGGCGTCACTCATGCCGTCGCTGCAGGGGCCTTCCGTGACGATTATGGAAAAGCCGTCGCCGATGTAACGAACCGTACGGCCGTCGTCCGCGCGGGTGATGGGGTAATGCGCAGGTGACTTGTCGGGGCGCTCCAGCGTGGCCGTCGATCCCTTGACCGTTACGGCCCAGAAGGGCTCCGTACCCAGCGCGCGATAGCGAGTCTCGTTGCTGAGTGGAGTCGTATCGACGGGAGTTGGCGCGGGCGAAGCCGATTCGCGAGGCGTAGAAGACATAGCGACCTGTGGCACAGATGGTTGGGCGGCGATCACCGTTTGAGCAATCGGCGCATCATTAGTGCTTAGGTCCGCCATCGTTTCTTTACGGCCGCACCCGGTTAAAAGCAGCATGCCCGTAATAAACAGCCATGCTTTCATACTTCGCCTCCCTTTTAGCAGTTTATAAATATATCGTTGGGTATATATGGACTGTTAGCGTAGGTCTTAATTCGTAATTAACCACGCTATTTAAGCAAATGCACAGCATGCGCGAGTAGAAAATCCTCTGTGTTTGGTGGATTTTTCATGCTGCATGCCATTTCAGGCCGATTGCTGCGGCCCCAGCTGGGGAGCCGGCGGCGTTTTCAACGCGCTGGCGACACAGCATTATCCCCTCGCAGGCTTTTTGCCGCGCTGTTCAGCGATGCCAACGGCGTTGCTCTGGTCGAAACGGCAATGGTCGCGCCGTTTCTTGCCCTCACCATCATGGGTACGGTTGATATCGCCCGCTACGGCGCTGCCAAAATGAAAATACAACAGGCTGTAAATCGCGGCCTGGAAATGTCGTGGATGGGGGGCAAGGATATCGCCGTAAGCGATATACAGGCGCAGGCGGCGGCCCAGGCGAATGTCGATGCGGCGGGGGTAACTGTCACCCAGACACTGGAATGCGGCGGAACTGCGACTAGCTGGAGCAGCACATGCGCTTCGGGTGAAACGGCGCGCTACACGCAGATTCAGATTTCAACGACCTTCACGCCGTCCTTTGCGCTCAGCCCCCTGACGCGAGCGCTGGGTAATTCTAACGGAGTGGTGCCCATTTCCGTGACCGGAGTGCTGAGGATACAATGAGGTTCTTGCGCCTCCTCTGCAAGCTCGCGCTGGACTGCCGTGGTGTCGGCGTGCTCGAATTCGCGCTCGTCGCGCCGGTCCTGCTCGGCATGCTGATCGCTATCCCGGCGCTGGGCGTCCTCTTTTACGCGCAGGCGGGACTGCGGAGCACCGTCGAAGACGCGGCGCGATATGCGACCACATGGCCCAAGCCCAGCGAGGCCGACATTCAGGCGAGAATAGCGGCCAAGCGATTCGGGATGGAACCGGCGAACATCGTCGCGCCGACCGTCACCTTCACAAGCGGAACGCCGAGCTACGTCACCATCACGATGGGCTATAATCTGACGATAAATTATGTGCTCGGCAGCAAGACCATCGCGCTGTCGGAAACGCGCAGAGCCTATGTCATCAGCTAAGCCGAGGACCTGACCATGCCATTCCTCAACCGCCTTGCCGGTCTTCGCACGCTCTGGTCCGACGCGCGGGGCAATGCGCTCATGCTGACTGCCCTGGCGCTGCCTGTCGCAATCGGCGCAGCGGGTCTCGGGGTCCACACGATGCAGCTGGCGCATGTAAAGCGGGAATTGCAGCGGGAGGCTGACTCTGCGGCGATGGCCGGAGCCTATTCGCTCTATCAGGACCAGACAAATAGCACCGCCACTGCACAGGCGAACAAAGCGCTGACGCAGAACCCCCTTGTTCCGAGCGCAACCGCCACGATCACGCCCGGGGCCTATACGAGCGGCAGCACTACCTACGCATCAGCGATGTATGTGCGCCTTGTCAGCACTCAGCCGACCCCCCTCATGGCATTGTTCGGCCGCTCTACATCCGATGTAGCCGCCGAAGCGCGAGCTGCGGTGGTTTCCGATGGAAAGGTCTGCTTCTTTGCCAAGGAAAGCGGCAACAACACCGGCATTACTTTCGCGGGCAATTCGACCTTAGATCTGGGGTGCGGCGCAGGGACCAACTCGATCGCCACGAACGCCGTGAATGTGAACGGTCAGCCTACGGTGAGGGTGTCGCCGATCGTCGCCATGGGGGGGATTCCTTCATCGACAGCATATGCAAGCGGCACATTGCTAATGCCCAATCACGCCGCATTGACCGACCCGCTAGCAGGCAACAATTATGATCCCAGCACCAGCGATGTTTCGAACGGCGCGTGCAAAATCAATAACAATACTTGGAAAGTTATCGACGTTCCGTCTGGAACGACCGACGACGGATCTACTCATCCGCCGGGCTGTTATGGAACCATCAACGTTCAGGGCAACCTCACACTGTCGTCTGGAACCTACTATTTAGCTAATGGCGCCAACAATGCCGGTCTGCAGGTAGGAGCTCAGGGTCATCTCACTTGTTCGGGTTGTACGTTTGTGCTCACCAGCACTACGCCAAACAACGCGAACAGCTTCGCAACTATGGACATCAATGGAGGCGCGGAGGTTGATCTTACTCAATCGACCAGTGGCACCTATAATGGCATCACCATATACCGGGACAGTAGGGCGGCAGCGAGCAATCAATGCTGTCAGATCAATGGAAATTCAAACTCGACGCTGAGCGGAGCCTTCTATTTCCCCAACGATACGCTGACATTCAACGGCACGTCAGGCATGTCACTAAACTGTTTTCAGATGGTCGCGCTGCGCCTCTCCTTTAGTGGCAATGCGACCATTACTAATACGTGCGATCTACCCGGCGGGAACAACAAATGGTCGTTGACTGCGGTCCGGCTGATAGGTTGAAGCGGCTATCAAATAACCGCTTCAACCCGAAAAATCACACATCCAGATTAGCGACGTTCAGCGCGTTGTCCTGAATGAACTCCCGGCGCGGCTCGACCACATCGCCCATCAGGCGTGTGAAGATTTCGTCGGCGACGTCCGCCTGTTCGACCTCTACCCGCAGCATGGAGCGATTGTCCGGATCCAGTGTGGTTTCCCACAGCTGTTCCGCATTCATCTCGCCCAAGCCCTTGTAGCGCTGGATCGATAAGCCCTTGCGCCCGGCGGTCAGCACCGCTTCCAGCAATTCGCTCGGCCGCGTTACTGCCACCGCGCCCTTCGCCAAGACCGGCAGATCATCCTCGCCTGCCTCCTCGGCGGCGGCAGCGGCCTTGGCGGTTACGAGGCGGCTGGTGTTACGATAGCTGTCGGCTTCCTCGGCGGCGATGGTGTGCAGCTTGCGCGCCTCGGCCGATCCGATAAAGCCATGTTCGATCATGTGATGATCGGTGACGCCGCGCCACAGACGTTCGAAGTGGAAGCCGCCCTCTTCGGCGACCCGCCCGCTCCAGTTGCCCTCATTGTCCTGCGCATCCATCCACTTGACCGTGTTGTCCAGGCGCTCGGCCTGCGCGTCATTGCTGAGTTCCGGATCGAGCGCGCCGTTGATCGCCAGCGCCTCTATGATCGCGGGATTATAGCGGCGCGGCACATAGCGCATCACCGCCCGCATCCGCCGTCCATGCTCGATCAATGAACGCAGGTCGTCGCCCGACCGCTTCCCTTGGGTCGTTTCCAGCGCCATGGATTCGACGCCATTATCGACCAGATATTGTTCCAGCGCCGCTTCATTCTTGAGGTACACCTCGGACCGGCCACGCGTCGCCTTATAGAGCGGCGGCTGGGCGATATAGAGATGCCCCGCCTCGATGATCTGCGGCATCTGGCGGTAGAAGAACGTCAGCAGCAGCGTGCGGATATGCGCGCCATCGACGTCGGCGTCGGTCATGATGACGATCTTGTGGTAGCGCAGCTTTTCCAGGTTGAAATCGTCGCGGATGCCCGTGCCCATCGCCTGGATCAGCGTGCCGACTTCCTTGGACGAAAGCATCCGGTCGAAACGGGCGCGCTCGACGTTCAGGATCTTGCCCTTCAGGGGCAGGATCGCCTGATTGTGCCGGTTGCGGCCCTGCTTGGCGGAGCCGCCGGCCGAATCACCTTCGACCAGGAAGAGTTCGGACTTGGCGGGGTCGCGCTCCTGACAGTCGGCGAGCTTGCCGGGCAGCGAGGCAATGTCCATCACGCCTTTCCGCCGGGTCAGTTCACGCGCCTTCTTCGCGGCCTCGCGGGCGGCGGCGGCATCGATCACCTTCTGCACGATCATCTTGCCGTGCTGCGGGTTCTCTTCCAGCCATTCCGCCATCTTGTCGGCCATCAGGCTTTCCAGCGGCTGGCGGACTTCGGAGCTGACCAGCTTGTCCTTGGTCTGTGACGAGAATTTGGGATCAGGCAGCTTGACCGAGACGATCGCGGTCAGGCCCTCGCGCATATCCTCACCGGTCAGCGACACCTTCTCCTTCTTCAACATGCCCGACTTGTCGGCATAATTGTTGAGGGTGCGGGTCAGCGCGGCGCGGAAGGCGGCCAGATGCGTGCCGCCATCCCGCTGCGGGATGTTGTTCGTGAAGCAGAGGACATTCTCATAATAAGAATCGTTCCACTCCAACGCTACGTCGATGGTCACATCGTCGCGGCTGCCCGAAATCGCGATGGGATCGGGCATCAACGGCGTCTTGTTGCGGTCGAGATATTTCACGAAGGCCGCGATGCCGCCTTCGTAGAACAGCTCGATTTCCTTCTTTTCCTCGTGCCGTGCGTCGATCAGGAACAGCCGCACGCCCGAGTTCAGGAACGCCAGCTCGCGGTAGCGATGCTCCAGCTTCTCGAAATCGAATTCGGTGTGATTCTTGAAGGTGCCGCCGTCGCCGGGGACCTTCTCGGTCGAGGGGAGGAAGGTGACGCGCGTACCCTTTTTCCCCTCGGGTGCGTCGCCAATGACCTTCAGCGGCGCGACGGCATCGCCATAGGCAAAGCGCATATAATGCTCCTTGCCGTCCCGCCAGATATTGAGATCCAGGAACTCGCTGAGCGCGTTCACCACGCTGACGCCGACGCCGTGCAGGCCGCCTGAGACCTTGTAGGCATTGTCGTCGTTGGTGTTCTCGAACTTTCCGCCCGCATGCAGCTGGGTCATGATGACCTCCGCCGCCGACACGCCTTCTTCCTTGTGAATGCCGGTCGGAATGCCGCGCCCATTATCCTCCACGCTGACCGACCCGTCGGGGTTGAGCGTGATCAAGATGCGGTCGCAATGTCCGGCCAGCGCCTCGTCGATCGCATTGTCGCTGACCTCGAACACCATATGATGCAGGCCCGACCCGTCATCGGTGTCGCCAATGTACATGCCGGGCCGCTTGCGCACGGCATCCAGCCCTTTCAGGACCTTGATGCTGTCGGCGCCATAGGCGTTGCTGTTGGGGCTGTTCTGACTTTCCTCGCTCATGGCGAGCATATAGGGACATCCCCTAAGAAACTAAAGCGAAACATGGCATCTTCCGCTTGTCCCCGCCGGGGTTTATCAGCGTGGAATGCGCGCCATTCTTCCTTTTCTTCTCATGCTTGGCGCCTGCTCCGACAGCAGCGACGTGCTGCAGGATTTGCCCAATAGTTCTATCGCCGGCGCACCCCGTGAAGATATGCCGGAGACGCGGCTGGAAGCGAAGATCAGGCGTCCGGTGACGATCGGGGAAGATGGCCCTCGGCTCGACCCATGCGGTGCGATGGGGCAGGCGGTGCGCGTCGGCGCTCGCGGCCTCGCTATCCGTGCCGCGCCCTTTGCCGAGGCGCAGGAAGTTGCGCGTCTGGCGGAAGGTGGCCGGGCCTATGTCTGCACGCGTAGCCTCGACCAGAAATGGCTGGGCGTGGTCGTGGAAGATACCACCAGAGATTGCGGTTTGTCGGAACCAGCCGAACGTAAGCAGTCCTATGAAGGGCCTTGCTTGAGCGGTTGGGTGTCGAGCGCCTCGATGCGGCTGATCGGTCGCTGATAAAAGAAAAGGACCGGCCAGCGGGCTCTGCTGGCCGGTCAGGGGGCAAGGGTCTTCCGCTGGCTTGCAATAAAATGGCCTTTTACAACACATCCATTTGACGATAGGTGGACTTGTCGTTCTCCTCTTGAAAAGAACTGGTCATGTCCACTTCCGCGCTTCGCCCTCCTTCGCTGCTTCGCCTGCTGGGCGCCTGGCGGGTAGAGGAGAGCGCCGAGCCGGCTTATCGCCAGCTGGCCCAGGCGTTGCGCATGCTGGTGCTGGACGGGCGCGTCGGCCTCAATGTCCGGCTGCCCGGCGAGCGGGAGTTGGCCGCTGCGCTGGGCCTCAGCCGCACGACCATCGCGGCCGCTTTCGATCGGCTGCGCGATGAAGGCTATTTGGAAAGCCGTCAGGGTTCCGGTAGCGTCACTCGTCTGCCACCAGGCCGGGTGGAGCTGGAGACGCCTGAGATCGACATGGTTTCTCATGGCAATATCCTGAACTGGACCCATGCCGCCTTGCCCGCCGCACCGGGCGTTGGCCGCGCCTGCCAGGCGGCGGTGGAGGCGCTGCCCGCTTTCCTGGGGGAGCTTGGTTATGACCCGCTGGGGCTGCCGCCGCTGCGCCGCGCCATCGCCGCGCAGTTCGAGCGGCGGGGCTGTCCCACCAGCCCCGACCAGATCATCGTCACCAACGGCGCGCAGCAGGGTTTCGCTCTCCTGCTGCAATGGCTGACCGGACCGGGTGACCGGGCGGTGATCGACCATCCGACCTATCATAATGTCATCCAGGCGCTGCAGCGCGCCCATGTCGTGCCAGTGCCCGTCGGCCTCCCCGCGCAAGGGTGGGACATTGACGCCATGGAGGCGGCCTTCCGCCAGACGAGCCCGCGCTTTGCCTATGTCATCGCCGACTTCCACAATCCCACTGGCCGCAGCATGGATCCGGCGACCCGGCGCGCGCTGGTCGCCGCCGCAACGCGCAGCCATACGCCGCTGATCATCGACGAGACGATGGTCGCGATGGGGCTCGACTTCCCTGCGCCGCCGCCGGTGGCGATCCATGATCCTTCCGGCCGCCAGGTCATCACGATGGGATCGGCGAGCAAGATCTTCTGGGGCGGGCTGCGCGTCGGCTGGATCCGCGCCGATCCGCAGACGATCGCGGCGCTGGGGCGGCTGCGCACGACGATGGACATGGCCAGCCCGGTGGTGGAGCAGCTTGCCGTCGCGCAGCTGATCGACGGCGATGAGGGGCTAGGGCCTCGTGCTGATCTGTTGCGCGCCCGCCGCGATCATCTGATCGCGCAGATCGAAAAACATCTGCCGCACTGGCGTGTCGAATCGCCGGCCGGTGGTCTCTCGCTCTGGGCTGAATTGCCCCGCGCCGAAGCGACCGCGCTGGCGGCGATCGCGGAAAGTCACGGGGTACGGGTGGCGCCGGGCCCGCGCTTCGGGGTCAGCGGCGCGTTCGAACGATTCCTGCGTCTGCCCTTCACCTTGCCCGAGGAGCAGCTGACGATGGGGGTCGAGCGATTGGCGGAAGCCGACGCCCGGCTGCACGCCCGCATGCCGCGTGGGCGGGATTCGCTGGCGGCCGCGCTGGAGGCGGATCGGCTGATTTGATGTTTGTCGTCGATGTGAGAGGTTGGTGTGGATGGGAGGTGACGCGCCACCTTACCGTCACCCCTGCGGAAGCTGGGGTCTCAGGCCATGTAGCGCCACATCTCCTGAAATTCCAGCTTTCGCTGGAATGACGGTTTGTGGCCGACACCGGGCATGAAAAAAGGCCGCGCAGGACATCTCCCGCGCGGCCTCTTTAACAGTTGAAGTGGCGCTTACGCCGCCTTCTTCTCAGCCTTGTAGCGTTCGATGGCCTCGATGGTGATGCGGCGGGCGTCTTCCGCGCCGCCCCATGTGCCGACCCGCACCCACTTCTGCTTTTCCAGATCCTTATAGTGGGTGAAGAAATGCTCGATCTGCTCCATCACGATTCCGGGCAGATCGTCCTTCTCATCGACGTCGCTATAATAAGGGAAGGTCTTGTTGTCCGGAACGCAGACCAGCTTTTCGTCGCCACCGGCTTCGTCTTCCAGATTCAGCACGGCGATCGGACGCGCGCGCACGACCGAGCCGGGCACGAAGGGCGAACGCGCGATCACCAGCGCGTCGAGCGGGTCGCCATCGGGCGACAGGGTGTGCGGCACGAAGCCGTAATTGGCGGGATAGCGCATCGGCGTGTGCAGGATGCGATCCACGAACAGCGCGCCCGATGCCTTGTCGAACTCATATTTGACGGGCTCGCCACCCACGGGGACCTCGATGATGACGTTCAAGCTGTTGGGCGGATCGTCGCCGACCGGGATCAGTTCGATATTCATGACTTACGCCTTCTAAAAATCGCGTTGGCACTGCGGGTGATTCATGTTTTCGGTCTGAGCAGCCGGTCCAGGCTGCCTTCACCCTCTCCTGTCTTTTCGAGGCGCGGATAGCGCAGCCCGCCTGAATATGCGAGCGTCAAAGTGCGATAGTATTTATCCTGTTTGACGATCATCTGCATCGGTTTTGCGGCCTTCAGTGCAGCCTTGAAGACGTCGGCGGAATATTCGTCGCCATTGATCGCGACGATCTTCGCGCCGGTGACCAGGCCCGCCTTGAAGGCGGCACTGTCCCAGACGACGTTCGAAACCTCGCCATCGCCCTTCACGATCAGGCCGATACCGAAGCTTTGGTCGAGATTCTTGCCCTCGGCCGCTTTGGTGAAAGCGTTGGGCGTATCGCCATAGACGAGCTTGTATCCGCCCAAGGCGAAACCGCCTTTGGGTGTTTCGCGCGTGGTGCTGTCCACATATTTGTCGAAGAAGCCGGTCCAGTCATAGGGAGCGATGGCGTTCAGCGTCTTGATCACCTCGCCGCGATTATAGACGACCTGTCCCCAATCCCCCGGATTGATGCCGAAAAAGGCTTTGGCGAAATCATCCAGGCCCTTGGCGCCCTTGGTCTGCTGGCGGATGATCGCATCGGCCTCCAGCCAGATCATCAACCCTTCATTATAATAGTCTTCGGACCGCTGCCAGCTAGACCAGCCCTTGGGCCGCCGCGCCGAGATGATGGGGTCGTGGGTCGTGTCTTCCATCGGCCGCCATTCGCGGCCGCGCGTTGTGTCCAGTTTGGCCGCGATATGGGCGTAAGCGTCCAGCGTCTCCTGTTTGGTGAACAGGCCCGAGCGCGCGCCAAGCACATAGCCCCAGAATTGCGTCTGCCCTTCATAGACCCACAGCAAATTGTCCTGCATCGGCACGTTGAAATCGGGCGTCCACAGCAGGTCGGGGCGGCGAAACTTGCCGTCCCAGCTATGGGTGAACTCATGGGGCAGAAGGTTGCGGTCAAGCAGCGCCTCGCCCTCGCTCCATTTCTTGAAATAGCCCGGCTCCACCTGATTTTCCGATGAGCGGTGATGTTCAAGGCCAATGCCGCCCATCTCGTCGGTGATGGCGAAGAGGAAATCATAATGATTGAAATGATAGGCGCCGAACAGCGCGCCCGCTTCATCGACCAGCTTCTTATGCTTGGCGATCTGGTCGGGCTTGGCTTCCAGCTCATCGGCATCATCGGCGATCATGTTGAGCGTGACATTGTGGCCGAGGTCCACCGGCTTGAAATAGCGACCGGCAAAGATCGGCGAATCCTGCAAGGCTTCATAGTCGATCGTCTCATAGGCGACGGTCGATCCACTCTTCTTCCCTCGCAACGCCGTCGCCGCCTGCCAGCCATCGGGATAGGTGACGGTCGCCTGCACCGGAATCTGGCGCGTGAAATAGCCGGCGGGATAGAGCGATACTGACTCCCACTGGATGTTCAGCATCTTGGGCGTGACAACTACCCGGCCCTGATTGGATTGGGTGGCGGACAGGAACTGGAACTCCGCGACGACCTGTTTCGTGCCCTGCGGCACATCAATGACAAAGCCATAGACGTTCAGCGGGTCGCGTTTCCAAGCCAATGGCTTTCCGTCCGCGGTGAAGGTGAGGCCACTGAGCTTTTCGATTTGCCCGCGCGGCGCATGATTGCCGGGCAGCCATTGCGGCATCAGCAACGTCATCGGGCCGCTCGCTGCCACCGGGATGGTTTCCTTCACGCGAAAGATGCGCTGCACCGTATCACTGGCATCGACCTCCAGGCGGATGGCGCCGCCCGGATAAGGAACATCGCGCGGCGCAGGGCTCGCGTAGTTGACGGGCAGGGCGGCAGGCTTTGACCTTACGGCATTCTGGGCGAATAGGGGGCTGGCGATTGCGGTGGAAAGCAGAAGAGCGGCAGCAAGGCTGCGGATCATGGCCATCTCCGAAAAAAAGATGCGGCTGGAACGCCTTAAGGAGCCCAGAATGACGAGCCGGACCGGCGCCGTCCACCCCCATTGGCCGAAGCCTTATCATATGGCAAAAAAGCGCGTTTCCATGGGGCTTCTTTGCCGCTAAAGGCGCATCCCCATGGCGAAAATCGAAACCCCGCGTCCGGTGCGCGGTACGCAGGACATGCTGGGTGGTATGAGCGAGGCGTTCCAGGAACGCTTCGCCCATGTCGTTGCGACCTTCGACCGGGTGCGCAGGCTCTACGGCTTTCAACGCGTCGAAGTGCCGGTGTTCGAAGCCACTGCCGTCTTCGCCCGTTCCTTGGGTGAAAGCACGGATGTCGTTTCGAAGGAAATGTACACGTTCGAGGATCGCGGCGGCGACAGCATCACGCTGCGTCCGGAATTTACTGCCGGGATTGCGCGCGCCTATGTGACCGAAGGCTGGCAGCAATATGCGCCGCTGAAGGTCGCCACCCACGGTCCGCTGTTCCGCTATGAGCGCCCGCAAAAGGGCCGTTTCCGCCAATTCCACCAGCTTGACGCCGAGATTATCGGCGCGGGTGAGCCGGGCGCGGACGTGGAATTGTTGGTCTTCGCCGACCAGCTGCTGCGCGAACTCGGCGTGTCGGAAGGCGTGACGCTGAACCTTAACACGCTCGGCGACGCGCAGAGCCGCGAAGCCTGGCGCGCCGCTCTGGTCGCCCATTTCGAAGCGCATCGCGATCAGCTGTCGGAGGAAAGCCGCGACCGTCTGCACCGCAATCCTTTGCGCATTCTCGATAGCAAAGACCCGCGTGACCGGCCTGTGGCGGATAGCGCACCGGATATCGACCTCTTTCTGACCGACGAAGCGCGCAGCTTCTTCGACAAGGTGACGGCTGGCCTTGATGCGGCAGGCGTCGCCTGGGAACGCAATGCGCGGTTGGTGCGCGGCCTTGATTATTACCGCCATACGGCGTTCGAGTTCATTACCGATCGCCTCGGTGCGCAGGGGACCGTGTTGGGCGGTGGGCGCTATGATGGACTGATCGAAAATCTCGGCGGACCGTCCACGGCTGCGGTCGGCTGGGCGGCGGGGATCGAGCGGTTGGCGATGCTGATCGAGGCGCCTGAACTCGACAAGCCGAGTGTCGCGGTCATTCCGATGGGTGAGGCCGCCGAAACCAAGGCTACAGGCATCATCGCTGATCTGCGCCGTGCAGGATTGGCCTGTGACATGGGCTATCGCGGTAATATGAAAAAGCGGATGCAGCGCGCCAATGCTTCGGGCGCTGTCTGGGCGATCATCCTTGGCGACGATGAACTGGCCCGAGGCGAGGCGGCGTTGCGCGATCTGCGCTCGGGCGAGCAACAGGCGGTGCCGTTAACCGCGTTGGTTGAGACGCTGACGGCCACCTGATGCATATTTCCGCCGAACGCATCGCGCAGATTGAAGCGCGCCGGGACGAGGTGCAGGCGTCGATGACGCGCGCCGATCTCGCGCCCGACGAGTTCGTTCGGCTGTCCAAGGAATATGCCGAGATCGAGCCGGTGGCCAAGGCCGCGCATGAGGTGCGGCGGCTGCGGCAGGAGCTTCAGGCGCTCGAATATATGGCGGGCGGTGACGACGCTGACGCTGATGCCGCCATGCGCGAAATGGCGCAGGAGGAAATGCAGCTGATCAAGGGCCAACTGCCCGCGGCTGAGCGCGCCCTCGCGCTGCAACTATTGCCTAGGGACTCCGCGGACGCGCGTCCGGCGATGCTGGAAATCCGCGCGGGCACCGGGGGCGACGAGGCCGCACTTTTCGCGGGCGACCTGTTCCGCATGTATCAGCGCTATGCCGACGCGCAGGGCTGGAAGATGGAGATGATCTCCGCCAACGCGGCTGAAGTGGGCGGTTTCAAGGAAGTCGTGGCCAGCGTCACCGGCATCGGCGTCTTCGCCAAGCTCAAATTCGAAAGCGGCGTCCATCGCGTCCAGCGCGTGCCCGTCACCGAGAGCGGCGGGCGTATCCACACCTCCGCCGCGACGGTAGCCGTGCTGCCGGAGCCGGAGGAGGTTGATGTGCAGATCGCGGACAGCGACCTCAAGATCGACATTTACCGCGCTTCGGGCGCTGGCGGCCAGCATGTCAACACGACCGACAGCGCCGTGCGCATCACCCATCTGCCCAGCGGCATCGTGGTGACGCAGCAGGACGAACGATCCCAGCACAAGAATAAGGCGAAGGCGATGCAGGTGCTGCGCGCCCGCCTTTATGAAGCAGAGCGGGAGCGCACCCAAAGCGAGCAGGCGGGGGCCCGCAAGGCGATGGTGGGGTCCGGCGATCGCTCGGAGCGCATCCGCACCTATAATTTTCCGCAGGGCCGGGTGACGGATCACCGCATCAACCTGACCCTGCACCGCCTGCCGGAAATTCTCGAAGGCCCCGGCCTCTCCGAAATTATCGACGCGCTGATCGCTGAAGATGAAGCGGCGCGCCTCGCCCAGTTGGACGGCATCGGGTGAGTATCGCGCAGGCGCTGCGTGATGCGGCCGCCCGTCTTCAAGAGACCAGCGATACGCCTCGCCTCGACGCCGAACTGCTGCTCGCCCATGCGCTAGGCTTGGATCGAAACGACCTTCTGCTCCGCCAGCGTGAACTGGCTGTGCCCTCCGGCTACCGGGCTTTGATAGAGCGCCGTATCGCTGGCGAACCCGTCGCCTATATCATCGGCATGCGGGATTTTTGGACAATCAGCCTACATGTCACGCCCGATGTTCTCATACCCAGGCCGGACACCGAAACGCTGATCGAAGCGGCTATCGAACATTTCAAAGACCGGCCACCGGCCCGCATCCTTGACCTGGGGACCGGTTCGGGCGCGTTGTTGCTCGCGGCGCTCGACCAATGGCCAGAGGCGACGGGGCTGGGCGTCGATATCTCTACCGCTGCGCTGGCCGTGGCGCGGGGCAATGCGGAGCGGTTCGGGCTGGACAGCCGGGCGTCCTTCTGCCTTGGGGACTGGGGGCAGGGCGTGACCGGGCCGTTTGACCTGGTCCTGATCAACCCCCCCTATATCGCTCGCGATGCGGCGCTTGCAGGGGATGTGCTGCATGAACCGCAAGGCGCCTTATATGCAGGTGCCCAGGGTCTCGACGATTACCGGCGGATCGCGCCCATGCTGCCCCGCCTGCTTACCGCGGATGGAATGGCCGCAATCGAGATAGGTTATGATCAGCGCGAAACCGTGTCTGCTTTGCTTTCCGATCAAGGGCTTAGCGTCGCCTGCCGCTCGGATCTGGCGGGGCATGACCGTTGCCTTGTCGCGACGCTGCCGGGGACCTGCTGAACCAGAGGCGGAATTGCATGGCTCCGCGTGAAATTTGCTTGGTTTATGGCTTTAAAGACACTACATGAGGAGCAGGGACGGCACTATCCTGAGGATCTGCCCTGTGGGGCTTAGCTGAGAAAAGGCCGTTTTCCCGCTCCTTCAAAGTCACGACGGCGCTGCTGCGCAAGCGCCTCTGGCAGCGTAAGGGCAAGGGCTGTCGCAGCCCCTGTCCGGCGGAGCCCTACCCGGCCTGATAAGCGGGCCGTGCTTTAGGATAGCGACTGAACTATGATTTCAGTGAATGTTGGCAAAGTGAACGCAAGGACCAGGTCTTGATCAACAACAGGCAGGCCGGTCGCCGTAATCGCGGCCGGAACAATAACGGTCGTCCCAATGGTGGTAATCGGGGCGGCGGCGACAACGGCAACCGGATTGACAGCCGCGCACGCGGCAATGCGGCTCAGCTTCTTGAAAAATACAAGAATATGGCCCGCGACGCGCAGATGGCCGGCGACCGGGTGAATGCGGAATATTATCTGCAGTTCGCCGATCATTATTTCCGCGTCCTTGCCGACAACCGCGCCCGACAGGAAGAGCAGCAACAGCGCTATCGCCGTCCGGACGACAATCTCGATTATGAAGGCGATGATTTCGACACCTCCGAATATGGGGGTGAGGATAGTCGCTCTGAACCGCAGCAGCCGCAGCAGCAGTTTGACCGTGGCTATGAAGGCGAGCGCCGCCGGGAACAGCCCCGCGACTATCAGGACAATCGCGACGGCCGCAACCGCCGCGACCGTCCGCGCCGTGATCGCCCCGCCTATGAAGGCGGTTCCGAACAGCCGCAGATGGAGGTAGTCGAGGCGCCTGCCCCTGTGACCGATCGCGCGCCAGAACCGCAGGTGGCCGCGGAGGCCGAAGCGCCGCGCCCCCGCCGGGGCCGGCCGCGCAAGGCCGAAGTTGTAAAGTCGGAGGGCAGCGAGGGGTTGGACCTGGCCGTCCTGCCGCCATCGATCGCGCGCGCTGACAATGACAGCGAGCCCGCTGCAGAGGAAGCGCCCCGCAAGCGCACCCGCCGCGCGCGTCCCGCTGCCGAAGCGGCTGAATGAACTGAATAGGCGGCGCTCGAAAGAGCGGCCTTCGGAATGAAAAAGGGAATGGCGCGTGCGTCATTCCCTTTTTCATTTGCGCGTCAGCCTTCGGGCAGCACTCTTGGCCGATGCTCTTCGTCCAGCGCTACGAAGGTGAACAGACCGCTGGTGAGATCGACCTCCTGCTGGTCCACGCCCCGTGTCGCGACCACATCGACGCGGATGCCGAGCGAGGTCCTGCCTCGCCTTTCTTCCCGCCCATAGACAGCCACGACATCCCCCACCAGCATGGGGGATATGAATTTCATGCCATCAATCGCCACGGTCGCAACCGCGCCGCGCGCAAGCCGCCCGGCCACGATTCCTCCGGCGATGTCCATCTGGCTCAATATCCATCCGCCGAAAATATGGCCGTTGCTGTTGATCTCCGTTAGGCGCGGCACCACGCGCAGGACCAGTTCGCCCCTATTGTCAGTCGTCAATGGATACCTCGTCCTTCAGCGGGTCAATCACCTGATCGTCATGGCCTGTTCCGCTCGACAGGAACACGAGCGCCATCAAAGCTGTCCCGAGCATGAAGGTCAACCAGACCCCAAGGACGGTCGCCAGGATCATGTGGAATGGCATGGGTCCGGCCCAAAGGCGAAGGCAGATCAGCGCGATGCCGACGCACAGTGCACCGCCTGCCGCCATCCACAGCATGATGCGGCGAAACCGCCTCCATGCCGTTGCGGCGATCTGCGGATCATCCAGGGCTTGCGGGTGTCTCATCCCTTTTCTTTGGGGTGTGAAAGTGGGATCATCAAGGGACTGGACCATAAAGTCATAACGGCAAGGAGACGGGGCATGACGATCACCGCGATTCTGCAAGGCAAGGGGCGCGAAGTCACTCAGGTCAGGTCGGACGATAGCGTCCTCTCAGTCGTTCAGCTTTTGTCGGAGCGGCGGATTGGCTGCGTTCCGGTCGTCGATGACGGCCGGGTGCTCGGCATCTTCTCGGAACGCGACCTTGTCCACCATATAGCCCGCGACGGAGCGGGGGTGCTGGAACGGCGCGTCGGCGACGTGATGACCGCGCCGGCGATCACCACCGATGATAAGACCCCCGTCATCCACTGCCTCTCATTGATGACCAAGAAACGCGTGCGTCACTTGCCGGTCGTGGTCGATGGCGTTCTCATCGGCTTGGTGTCGATCGGCGACCTCGTCAAATTCCGCATCGATACGATCGAATCGGAAGCAGCGGCGCTGCGCGATTATATCCAGTCCGCCTGAGCCATCAGGCGGAGGCGGGCTGTGGCGGCGCCCGGCGAATCACCAGGGCCGCCAACTCCATCATCGTGCCGCGCGCGCACAGCATCAGTGCGGCAAGAAAGGCAAGGCCGCCTGCGGGCACCAGCACGCTCAGGCGGAGCGGTGCAGGCAGTGCAGGCAAGAGCGAATCGAGTATCGCTACCGCGCCCGCCATCAGTATCGAGCACCCAAGACCCGGGGCCGAAGCGCGAATCAGGTCCACCAATCGCAGCCCCATGGGCTGTCCAGCCAGATACGCCGTCACTGCCGTGAGAATCGGAAAAGCGCCCAGCCATGCCCAGGCCAGTCCAATGGCTCCGAACTGGATGCCGACAAGAAAGGCAGCGGGCATCAGCACTGCACCGACCGCCGCGATTCGCGCCGTGGTGCCGGGCCGCCCCAATGCGTTGCTGACCGGTGCGAACATCACCTGCAGCGTCATGAAGGGCATCGCCAGCGCGAGCACCGATACGAACGGCGCCATCTCCAGCCATTTTTCACCGAACAGCGTTTCGACCAGCGGCTCGGCCGTCACCGCCATGCCCAGATAGACCGGGCAGGAAATCAGCAGCAGCAAGCGCACCGCCTTGCAGAACGACCAGGCGATTCGCCCGGGATCTTTCTGCATCCGCGCATAAGCGGGGAAGGCGACGTCGTTGAGCGGGGGGATGAATTTCGACACGAAAATCTGGGTCAGGAACAGCGCTTCGGCATAAAGGCCAAGCTGATGCGGATGGAGCATGCGCCCGCCGATGAACACATCCGCCTGGCTTTGCACGATCCAGAAAAGCTGGCCGCCCAGCAGCGACGCTCCATAGGCGACCATCGCGCCCGTACCGCGGAAATCGAAGCTGGGAATCGGCCGGAAGCCGGTCGCGACCACATAGCCGGCGGCCTTGACCCAAAAGCCAGCCATGGGCGCGAAAACCAGCGTCCACACGCCCCAGCCCGACAATGCACCGGTAAGCGCTGCCCCCGCCGAAGCCGCCGCCGCGATTAGGTTGACCAGTGCGGGCCGCCGGAAATCCAGCGCCCGCCCCATCAGCGCTTCCGGAATGGAGATGAATGGCGTCGATAGGTAGAGCAGCGCTTGCACCCGCAGCAGGTCGGCCACCATCGGCTGGTCATAATAGTCGGCTGCCCATGGAGCGATGAGGAGCTGGGCGAGCGCCAATCCGCCATTTAGCAGCAGCATGATGCTGAACGCCTGTCGCAGCTTGTGCGAATCGAGCGTTTCCGACTGCACCAGCGCACTCACCAGCCCATAGCCGTTGAGGAAGGTCGCGAAGTTCAGGATTACCTGCGTCATCGCGAACAGGCCATAATCGGCCGGATCGAGGAGGCGGATCACCACCAGCGTCACAACCCAGCTGATCATCTGCGACACGATCTGGCTACCCGAACGCCAGAATAGGGCGCTCCTTATCCGTGCGCCGAAACCTGCATCCTCTGCATCGGCATCCTGCAAACCCATTCTGATCCCATTCTTCAAGCCGGTGTGGCGGTCGATCCGTCCCTATCGCGGCAACCTCCAAAAATTTGTGAAATAAAACTGCAAAAAGTGTTTGACGGTCCGGGAAGCCCTCCATATATGCCGCCTCACCGGACGGAACGACGCCAACACGGCGCTGAAACGGTCGGTCGCCAACATAGACGGGAAGCATCTCCCTCGGAAGTAAGTTTCGAGGAGGGTTAGCTGTCCCTCTTAGTTTGTCGGCTCTTTGACATTGTTAGTAT
>NZ_JBHSFZ010000031.1:0-84304 GCF_042654265.1 Sphingobium tyrosinilyticum
TACGCCCTCCGCCGCCTCACCCCCATGCCGACGATCCTGCGCACTATCAGGGGGTCAATGTTGGGCGCTTATCGGGGTGAATATCCGGTGCCGATTGACAACTATCCTCTGGTAGAGCAGTTTCTTGATCCTTCCCTGGTGGACTTCACGACCTGCGTGGCCCCTCATCTCCCCCGGCCCAAGAGGCGGCCTCTCTTCCAGGCGATGGGCAAGCTCGCCGCCCCCCTTGTCAGAGAGATGGACGCCGATGTGCTGGTGAATGGAAGCGGTGGGGACCAGGTTTTCTGTTCCACTCAGTCGATGAACGCGGTGATCGACAGCCTAGACGCCCGCCGGTCGCTGCTCGCCACCCTGGCAACGTTTGAGAATATAGGTGAACTGACAGGCTGCTCTCTCGGTGAAGGTCTCAAAAGCATCTGGAGGCGCGTCCGGCGGCCAGCGCGCCATGCCTGGACGATCAACACGGATTTGCTGGCTCAGGCCGAAAACGTTCGACTTCCGAGCCATAGCTGGCTCGATTGCCCAAAGGGTACGCCCCCGGGAAAGGCATTCCATGTAGGGATGCTGCTCCGCGTCCAGGAGAGTATCGAAAGTCCATTCGATGCTGACGGCCCGCCGATGCTCAATCCCCTGATCGCGCAGCCGGTCGTCGAAGCCTGTCTTCGCATTCCGACCTGGGCCTGGGTGCGTGGCGGGCGCAATCGCGCGGTCGCGCGTGAAGCCTTTTCGTCAGACCTGCCGCCAGCGATTTTAAACCGAAAGGCAAAATCCGGCCCAACCAATTTCTCTTCACAACTCCTGTCGAAATATCGTTCGCAGATGCGGGAAATGTTGCTCGGCGGGGTCCTCGCCGAGCAACAGGTGATCGATGTGGCAGCGGTTTCCAATGCTTTGGACAATGTCATGCAGCAAAGCGGACCGCGCAGTCTAAGACTGCTTCAACTCGCCGACACCGAAGCCTGGTGTCGGCATTGGTCTAGCCTTCCTTAGATTGTCATGCCCCGTCAGCCCGCCTTGTTCTCGGCCATGGGCTTCCTGTCGCGCAGCAGCGTCCATCGCTTTGCGGTCTCTGCATCCCCTGGCACGATGCCCTTCAGCCAGAAGTCGAACCAGGCGATATTGCGCTCATAAACGGCGAGGCGGTGGGCAGCTTGCCACTTGATATGCTGCTCGTCCGGGAAGACATAGGCGTCGACCGGTTGACCAAAAAAACGCAATGCCCGGATCGATACCAGGGAATGCAGATATTCGGCGTCGGCAAGATTGAACAAAATGGGAGTGGAAATCTTCGCTGCATTGCGGGAAACCGACATATTGGCCCAGAAGGGCTGATCATTGTCCGACAGGAGCGGGTAGCCACCTGCCTCGAAGCCCTTTGCGCCGCGTTCTCCCAACAGGGCCATCGAACTGATGGGTTCTTCACAACAGTGACTCACGGATGCTGCGGCAAAGAGATTGCTGTTGATGAGCGAGAACCACAGAATGGACGCTCCTTCGCTCAGGCCCGTGATGGCCCTCCGTGTCGGATCGGTCAGGCCGAGCCGCTCGACCGTCGCGATGCCCGCTTCCAGGGAGGACTGGATGCTGCGCCGGTTCGCCCAGTTTTTCCGGTTGATCGCATTATATTCCGCCTGCGAGCTTGTCTTTACAAATGATGCAATGTGTCGGGGTTCATCGAAGCTCAGAACCGCATAGCCCCGTGCCGCCAGAGGTTGGATCGGATATTCATCTCCGGTGCCCCCGCGAAGAAAGCCGCGGCTGCGATAGGTTGTGACGATCAGTGGAAGCTTCCCGCCTTTCCGGCTTTCGGGCGGAAGGACAAGATCGCCATAGGTTTCGATGCCGCGATCATTGCTCCAGAATAGTCGGCGAACCGGCCCCAAACGGAACTGTTTGAATTCGGGGTTCGGATCGAAGACCAGGCTTGTCGCACCTGTTTGCGGATTGAGCCTGATGATCCTCCTCGGGACGGTCGCTTCCTCCTGTGCGCAGACCAGCATATCTTGAGCAGGCTCGCAGCCCAGGAGAAGACCAGCGGTTCGGAAACGCTCGATCACCTTGCCCTTGTCGAGCCGCCATTGATACAGCGCCATGTCGCCATTGGCGCGGCCCACACGCCGGAGGAATAGAAGAGATTGGCGGTCGGCAGCCTGCCATGCTGCGAGAATTCGTCCGCTGCAGGCGGCATCCGGGCAGCTTCTCGTTATTCCCGCCTTCCGGGCAAGCTCCTCAATCGACACGGCCGCGCCCTGATCAACAATGACAAAGGCCAGCCAATGCGGAGGGGGCGTTGGCGCTGTCCCGACGTCCTCTGACTTTGTGAAAGAAGATGTCGGGAATGGACTGACCGGGATGGCTTCTTTATGCTGGGGAAGGGGCGCTACGAAAAATGGACGATCTCTCGTGATCGGAACAAAGCGATCGTCGAGATGATAGCCCCGGCGTGCTTCCTGGGCATCCGCTTGTTTGAGAGCAGTCAGATCCTCGAACGTCACGTCAATTACGCGCGCGTCCTTCACCCATTTCAGCGCGACCACATTGGCAGGACCGGTGGTGACGGCGCGCGATCCTCCGCCCCCCGCGTCAGCAACCCAGGCCTGCACCTGGCCGTCTACCTGCTTGAGGTACG
This sequence comes from Sphingobium tyrosinilyticum, assembly GCF_042654265.1. Classification (NCBI taxonomy): domain Bacteria; kingdom Pseudomonadati; phylum Pseudomonadota; class Alphaproteobacteria; order Sphingomonadales; family Sphingobiaceae; genus Sphingobium; species Sphingobium tyrosinilyticum. Next base: position 2,630 of record NZ_JBHSFZ010000031.1, read on the forward strand.
CCAGCGAACGTCCGTCGGACGACCAGGCAGGTTTTATGGCCTTGGCGTTGCCCGAAGGGTAGGGCCCAAGGTCCCATTGCGGATCCTGCCGGAGGATCAACTCGCCGCCGCGATCGACAATGCGGGCCTCTCCATGCCCGTCTATGGGCATCACGATCATGGAAAGGCAGTAGCTGTTGCTGACAGGGTCCGCTTGACGGATCTGGAAGGCAACTTGCCCACCGTCAGGCGAAACACTTAAGCCAACATCCGATTGCGAGTCGGATGGCTCACCGAAATCGCGCAGACGGGCAAGGTCGTCTGGGGTCATCAACCGGCTGACGGCGGCCGAAACTTTGCCTTGGGGAACATCAGCGCAAGAGGGCTGCGCCGGTGCGGAAATTACCGAGGCGGCGAGCGCGAGAAGGAGGCCGGTCACCAGCTTTTCTCCACGGTAAAGCCGACATAGCGGCCGATGGCGGAATAGTTGGTCGAATCAAAGGCTGGGACAAAGGCGCTCGATGTTCTGATGCGGTCGGGCTTGGCATTGAAGATGTTGAGGACCGACAGCGCAAAGCTGATGCCGGGCAGAGCGGTCGAGTGCGGCTCATAGCGGATATTGGTGTCGACCGTGGTCATGGAAGCGACCGTTGCAATGGCGCCAAAGCGCCGGTCTTCAAGGCTGTCGGTGTAATTCACATAACCTGCGAACATCAGCTCGCTGATTTGCCAGGCTACACCAGCGCGAGCGCGCCAACTGGGCGGACGGAACACCGTGCCGGCGAGCTGCTCTGGGGCCTGGCCCGGCAAGAGCTGTTGGCGGCTCTTGAGGTAGGACATCGAAGCTGAAAACTGAAGATCGCCAATATCCCTGGTCTTGAGATGATATTCCAAGGCGAGATCGACACCCTGGATTTCCTGCCGCGCGACGTTCCTGCTTCTATTGTCGATAATATAGGCAACGCTTGCAGGATCGAACGGCCGGCCGGAATTATTGAGCAAGCCGCCAGTCGCCAGTGCGAGCGCACTTTCGACCTGCGCGATTGTCGGATCGCTGGTGATGATCGAACTGTACAAGGGGTTCGACAGCGCACCCACGCGGCTTGCAATCGGGGTTACCACCCGATCTTTGTAATCGGTATGGAAATAGCTGAGCTCGACTTTGAGCCCCGGAATGAAATGCGGTTTGACGGTGACACCTGTCGACCAAGTTTCCGCCTTCTCAGGATTAAGATCAAGATTGCCGCCAGTCAATTGCAGGACCGTATCGCCTGCCGAGCCTGTTGCGCCATAAAAGCTCGGCAGATCGATTTGGCCGCGTTGGATCAGATAGAGCTGGCGAAAAGTCGGGGCCTTGAAGGATTTCCCCCAACTGGCCCGGAAAGTCACATCGCCGACGGGAGCGTAAACCAGGCCAAGCTTTGGCGTGGTCACATTTCCGATTGCCCGATAACGCTCGTGCCTCAGTGCGCCCGTCAGCGTTAGACGATGGATCCCCGGCACATCATTGTCGGGTGAGACGATAGGAAGATTGGCTTCTGCGAAAACATAGGTCGATTTTCGAGTCTCATCGAACGTCGTTCCGGGAAGGATCGCGGTCGGTGTGACTGTCCGAAGCCGGGAGTTAAGGCCGTTGTGGCGAAATCCTCCACCCGCCGCGATCTTCGCCTCGCCGCCGGGGAGTTTGAACAGACTTCCCGCCAGGTTCAGTTCTCCAAGCAGGATCGAGTTGGCGTATCGCGCCTCACTGGTGCTCACGCGCACGCCGCCGGCATTATAGCCCGTCGCGACACTACTCTTGTCTTCGCCATAGGTGCCGGTCAGCGAGACCGACCAGCTTTTCGCAAAATCCCATGCAAGGCGCGGCGTAATCACGAACGATGAGAGGCGGGACGATGTGGGAAAACCTAACTGGCGATAATCCGCCGTCGGCGTGAGGGCGGTCGCAAAAAAGGAGGTGCGGTGGTTGTACAGTGCATCGAGATCGAAGGTCAGATCCTTGCTGACCTGCTGATGTCCGGTGAGCGCAATGGCATGATGTTTCTGCTCAGGAAGCAGAGTGGTGCTGTGATTAAGATTGCTTCCATAGCTTCGTTCGCCGGCCTTGATCGACGTGTTTCGACCCGTCTCCGCGGCAATGAGAAAGCCGCCATTGTTCCATCGACCGCCAGTGACAGCGGAATATTGCTGTTCGACATCTCCTCCATCCGTCGCCGCTCCAAGCCGCGCCGATAGATCGAGCCCTTCGAAATCGCGTTGCAGGATGACGTTCACGACGCCCGCGACGGCATCTGAACCATAGATAGCGGATGCGCCCTCGGTCAGGATTTCCACCCGCTCGACAGCTGCCATGGGGATGGCGGAAATGTCGATGGACTCGATCCCGCTATCATAGGCCAATCGCTTTCCATTGAGCAGCGTCAAGGTCGCATCCGCTCCGAGACCCCGTAAATTTACGCCGGTCGCGGAATTCACGTTCAGGTCGGCCGCGGTCGGACTACCCGCAAGCACGCCGGGATTCTGGCCACCGTTGAAATTCTGCGGCACTGAGCGCACGACGTCGCCCAACTGATATTGGCCGGCATCGCGCATCGCCTCTTTGGAAAGCGTGATGAGGGATGCGGACGGCTCAGCACCGGCGATGCGCGTACCCGTGACAATGATGGCCTCTGATTGGCCGTCACTCGGGGCTGCGGCTACAGCGTGGGCGCGCTTGTGAACGACAGCACTGCCTTGCGCATATTCAATCTGAAGCGGAGATGTCTGCTCCAGAACGGCAAGAGCCTGCGGCCCGGTCATGCGCCCCTTGATGGCAGGAGCCACCAAATCTCCGATTTCCTGCGCATCATAGAGGACCTCCAGCCCGCTGGCCTGGGCAATGGTCCGCAGGGTCGTTTCCATGGACTGCGACGGAATGTCAAAATCGGCGACGATATCCTGCTGCGCCGACGCGATGATGGGAAATGCGGCTGTATTGACGCTTACCGAGGCGAGGAGAGTCGGCAGGAGTTTGCGGGTAATACTCATAAAGCCCCCTTCGGCCCGGCTTGTTCATTTTGCCGGGCTCATCGGGCTTACACGCCTCAGTGAGGGCTCCCCCTAATCATGGACGAAATCTTTTTTGGTCCTGCCGGCGCCGCAAGATGATCCGCTCCTTGCCCACCTCTCGCTCCAGGTTAAAAAGAGCGGCAAGCTTGATACTCAAAGCCTTGGTGTTCTTCAGCGAAAATATCCCAGAAACGCGCAACCGCTCTGTCTCGACATCGCCGATCTCGATGGGTAGATCGGCGTAGCGATTGGCCTCGGTCACAACGTCGATCAGCGGCTCATCATGAAACTCGCCCTTCGCCTGTGTCCACAAATTTGGTTCGTGGTCGGCAATGGGTCGAGGGGCTTCCAGGCGAGGGGCAAAGGCTGTCTGTTCGCCCGGGCGCAATCGTTGACGTGAAATGGCTCTAGAACTGGCCACGGTGACATCGACCGCGCCCCGGAGCAGAGCTACCGATACTTTCCCACCTTCGGCGAGACGCACGTCGAAGATCGTGCCGCGCGCCGTTACCGTTCCCGCGCCGGCGGCTACGTTGAAGGGGCGTTGTTCATGAGCAACCTTAAATCGGGCACGACCGCGCACAAGTCTCAGTCGCCGGTCTGTTGCGGTGAACGATACCTGCACCTCGCTGTTCGTATCGAGGAGGATAGACGATCCATCGGGGAGAGCTACGCTGCGTATCTGGCCGACGGCGCTCGCAACGGTGAAATGATCGAGTGATGCATGCTGCAGCCGCCCGGCCTCCTGGCGATCGAGCGCTGTATGGAACATCAGCTTGGCCGAGATTGTACCCATGGCAATGAACAGAGCGATCATGGCGAGCCCGCGCTTGCCCGGGCGCAATCGGGGCTTGTCATTCGCGCAGTGTCTATCAGGATCATCCACTCTCCCACTGTCGGTGAAAATCTCCGATACCTTGTTATAGGCCGCCCGGTGCAATGCGCCGCGGGCTAGCCAGGCCTTGAAATAGGGCTCATGCGATTTTGCATCAGGGCCGCGCATTTTTGCGAACCACTCTGCCGCATCGTCATAAAGCTGATTGCCCAGGGGCGCGATCGGATCCGGTCTCTCGTCGGTCATGCCTGATCCACTCCCCTCACAAGCGCCTTCAACGCCGCTGATATGTGATACTCGATCGCCTTGACGCTCAGATCCATCTCTTGCGCTATCTCGATATAGGTTCGCCCGCCCAAGCGATGCATTAGGTAGATGCGTCTGGTTTTCTCAGGCAGTTGGTCAATAACCCTTTGATATTGTCGCTTCACGTCTTCAGCCTCAAGGTTTAATGACTGCTCTGCGGGCGACGCAAACAGGCTGCCTTCATCGACTGGCACGTCGGTGACAAGGCGCCTCCATCTGGCATGGCGCCGCATGCTGCTGAGGAGCAAATTCCTGGCGATCCTGAACAAATAGGGGAGGGGGTCTCCCTCGATACTGGCGCGGGACAAACGAAGAAATGCGTCGTGCATGAGATCCTGTGCCTCGGCTTCGTGCCGTGTTCGACGGGAGAAAAAGCGCAGGAGGCGCCTAGATTCATGCCGATAGAGCGCCTCGATTGTGGCCGCCGGCATGGGCGCGCGGCCTCCACGGCCGTCTGGAACAATGTCATTCATTGCCTGGACACCTTCCAGGCACTGCATCGCTGCCCAATAATGGGCAAAGGCGCGAGATGAACATGAGATACTGCTACATGCCGACACGAACCATCCGGAAAACCGGACCAGTCCGCTCATGCTGGTGCCGCCGTTCGCTCTACACCATTAGCGCAGGGCTTTGATCCGGTACGGCCGCTCGGCCGTCATGGACGAGCGTGATTGATGCCTGACGAGAAAATTCACGAGTGGCCGCCGGCAGTCCGATCTCGCTTCATCAGTCTGCATAGCAGGGCGGCAGTGTCAAGGGATGGGGGCATAGCCGACCTTTGTTACCGATACATCACCTGCTTCATAGGCTCTATGCGTCGGGGTTCCATCATGGGGTGACCGAGGTGATGACGATGTCGCTGGAAGGTTTCTGTTTTTTTCGTAGGCGCAAACTGCAATCTTCATCAGTCCTTGCCGCGGCAGAATATGCCTCAAATGATGTTTCCCTGACGATAGACGCCGCTGTCGCGGTCGAGGTAAATTTCACCATTGGCTTTGGACGGACGACGGGTGCGCTACTACGTGGTCACCCTGCGAAACGCCGCGTGTCATGCTTGCAGAGCGGTTAAGGGACGCGTCCAATGCCAGGGTTGATAGGGCTTCTCAGCCATGCGCGTCGTGGGGAGGCAAGCGGCATTTGTATACGGCACTCTTGGGTGACCATCAGCGCCGTCAATCAGAAAAGGGGGGCTCAATGAGCGATGGGCCAAGATGCGGGCACCATTGCGGAGGCATATAGCCCCTCGGCAGCTTTCGAAAAATCCGGGCAAGGGGAGCGAGACCGAAGGCCGCGCTCCCGCTCTGTATCAGGCTTTCACGGGTGCGAGTTCGCTCGCCTTAGAAGCCGGCTCTGCTTTCTTCGGGGCGGATCTGGCCGGTTTCGATGCGGGAGCGGCCTTGGCCTTTGCGTCGACCTTTTCAGTCGGAGCAGCGATCGACAGGCGCTTGCGCGCTTCCTTTTTCACGGCGGCAGGCGCGACACCAGCGGTGATCGCACCGCTCGCAATCATGGGAGTGGCCTTGGGCTGGGCATCTCTCGTTTTTGCGGTCTTTTTCCCAGTGGCCATGGTAGGTTTGGCGGCGACCTCCAGTGCCTTAGCCGCAGGATGAGCGGCGCTGGTAGCAGGCGAGACATTTGCCTTTGCGGACTTCTTCGCCGGAGCGGGAGCCGCTTTCTTAGGGGCCTTCGTATTTGCCGCAGCCACTGCAGTTGATGCAACTGCCAGAGCGGGTGCAGCTTCGACGGGCTTGGCAGCGACGACTGTCTTTTTGCCCAGTCCGATCTTTTCCGCGACAGCGCGGCGCGAGTCCGAATAGCTTGGCGCGACCAGCGGATAGGTCTTCGGCAGCTTATAGCGCTCGCGATACTGTTCGGGCGTGAGGTTGTTTGCGGCCAGATGACGCTTCAAAGTCTTGTAAGGTTTGCCGTCGATTAGGCTGATGATGTGTTCGGGCGAGGACAGGCTCTTGCGTACCGACACAGCGGGCGCGAAAATCGGGACGGCCGGTTCCTCGACCGCAGGCGTCGGCACAACAGTAAGCGCCGCCCGGGTCGTCTTGATCAAGTCCGCCAGGCTGTCGCTCGCGACAGTGTTGTTGGAAACAAATGCGCTCACGAGCTGAACAGTGAGAGCGGTAAGGTCGGTCTGATTGTCGTCTGCCATGTTGTGGACCCATATCAAAAGAATGTTGCTGCTATCTGCCCGCAAAGACCTCAAATGTAAATATCGCGATTTGGTTTCGCTTCAGGACCGGTTTTGGGTGATCACGTCTCACTTGCGAAGATTTCACCTCAGCTAGGTTCCAGGCCATTTTCGAACAAATCGAGAATATAGCTTCGAGGAAGTTGAAGGCGAACTCGTAAAGGCCATCATGTGGTGACGGCGGCGATGATGGTCATAGCTTTGAAGCTTTTGCTGTTGCCGTCGAAGCGGGATGCCCTTTTTGATGGCCGCACAGGGGTTCAGTGACGTTGACTGAAAAGGAATGCCGCGGTCGTGCACGACTTGGACCTAATCATTGGTGTGACGGGACGAAGGGTGACCTTCCGCGCAATCATCGACACAAGGGCAGCGGTCGCTGCGGGCAAAGGAAAAGCAAGAACTCCATTGAAATGTAGATCGGTCGCTTCGAGTAGGGCATCGTCTGAAACCTGACGTTCCGAGAACAGCTATATTTTGTGCGGTACGCAACGGCTATTGGGAGGGTCCATATTTGGAGCGAAGCCAATGTTCGATGACGCCCACGACATAGGTCTGCTGCTGAGCGCTCAGTTCCTGCCCCGGTGGAATAGCATGCCATTTGGACAGACAACCGCGGCAGCAGGTCGCCGTGGCATGCTGGGCTATGAAGACAGGGTGCCCGCGCATCGGCGTCTGCTTGCCGTCATTCTTTGGGGCTGCCGGGGCAAGCCGCTTCCCGACGAAGTCTGCGGCATGGACAAGGACCGTTTCGATCCCGCGTTCCCGAAGATAGGCTTCGTCCTTCGTGTTCAGACGGAAACGGGAGCGGAAAGACGACCTCGCAAGCCGCGAAAAAAGTGTGTCTAGGTCGTACATGGCTTGGATATAGATCGTGCGGCCCATTAGTCACGCGCTCGGTGCGCAGATCAGCGCCATGGCTTACGGGTGGCGTTCCGCGTTTGATACAGGGAACGCCGCCCCTATTAGCCGTTCAGCCGGTCATTGAGCGCCTTGGCGGGCGTGTTACGAACTTACTGACGTGCTCATCGGTGCCCTTTTTTGGAGAGACGAGCGCTGGTATTTGTCGCGGCGCCCCATCCCAGTCGGTAGCGAATGAAGGGTGAAGCACTCGGATTTGCCGTTAGCAGGCTGGCCGTTGAGCGTGGAATGCCTCAATGAGGGCAATCTGCTCGGCAGCGAGAGCATCGACGGCTCCGTTTTGCTGTAGACCGCCCAACAGTTCGGATGGGCACCGGCCCTCGACATTTCCCAGATTGGGGCGATGGATCTGGTAGCCGACCAATCGCGCAAGATCGGGCGTGAAGCGCCGCGCCTTTTCGGGCGGGTAGACGAGCGTCTGGATTTCATAGGGCTTGAGCCACCCCAACGCATAGCTAACGATCATTCCCCTGCGCGCCGCTGCGGTCCGGTTCGCGCCCCCACAGTGTAGCGTCGACCCCAGGAACAGGAGCGCAGAGCCGGGTGCGATTTCCAGCGATGTTGCCTGATCCGGAGCGATCAAATCTTCACTGCGGCGCCGATGACTTCCCGGCCATAGTATCGTGGAGCCGTTTTCCGGCCGATACTCTGTGAAAGGCCACATGACATTCACCAGATATTCGGCTCCGTGGTCGCATGGCAACATCCTGCTCACAGGCCACATGTCCTGGTCGCGATGGGGCACCTGCTGCTGGGCACCTGGACGTATCTCAATAGCCTGGGTGAGATTGAGCTGAATATTGTTGCACCATGGCCCAAGGATCGCCTCGACAATTTCGACAATGAGAGGATGTTGCACGAACAGGGCGGACAAGGGGGAGCGATCCAGCAGCCCGCCGAACCGGACCGTGTCAGCGCCGTAAAATGGACCCTGTGACGGCTGCGTGGCTGCGAAGCAACCGCCAAGATCTGAGGCAAGTCCCTGGACAACTGCTGCGGGTATGACATTGTCCACGACGCAATAGCCCTGCGTCATCAAAATATCGATGTGAGGCTGTGCCGCACTGCTAATGGGTTCGTGCTTCATTGAACGCCCCCCTCGCCAAGCGCCGCATCGACGTAGGTTTGAACCGGCGTCTCGTCCCAGGTTCCTGCCTCCGCCATCAGGCGGGGCGTTTCCTCGTTGATCGATATCTCCAAGGCGCCGACCATTCCGCCCGGGTCGAACTGAGGAAGGCCTAGCGGCCTGCATTGCCAGCCATAGGCCATGACCTCAGGGAGGTACCAAGCGTGCGTCACGCAGCAATAGCCGCTTATGCCATTTCGCAACGCGAACTGAACGGCGGAGGTCAGCAACCGGTTGCGGACACCGCGACGCTCCGCCGCGCGAATTCGAGGACTGAGGCATAAACGGGATAGCTCCCAGACCTGCCCGGACCTGGGCGCCCCGGTATCGCAAAGATGCTCGAAGAAATCGCCGATGATCGTGGGCCGGTCGGTTGGCAGCAATCGCATGGATCCCAGATGCGTTCCATCCGGCTGCCCCACGATGAGGTAAAGAGTATCGGGACTGTCAAACTGGTCTATCTCGAACTTGTCGTCCAAAACCGGTAAGTCCCAGCCCAGCAAATCGATGAAAACCCGTTTGCGATCCCGATACATGTCGGCCATGAGCGCGTCGGGCACGCGCGCAGATACACCCTGTTCAAAAGACAGCATCTTCGTCCTCCTCCTTAAGAGATTGGCAGGATGAGAAGGATCGTGATTCCGCGCTATTCCCCGAACAGGGGTGCTTTAATGCATCCGCAGCATGTCCCTGTAGCTCAGTTGCCCATCGAACAAAGCGCGCACGACGAGCAGTGTCCTTTTGCCCACGTCATATTTGCGCATCGCGCTTGAAACATGTTTGTGGATGGTATCCTCCGAAACTCCAAGGATCTTTCCGATCTCCCAATTAGTCTTGCCCGAGCCCACGAAAACGAGACAGTCAAGCTGGCGCTGCGTGAGCACGGGTATTTGGGAGGTCGATGCGCCGCCCTGGTTGGTGATCCGGCGGGCGACCTCGAAGCAGAATGTCCCGACGAGTTGGGCGCTACCGATAAGATCGGCGGTGAGTTCAATCGGATGGTCGCTGGCGAAGGAGCAGGTCCCACGATATTCACCCGCAAGCTGAAGCGGTACGGTAAAGCCATCCCGCAGGCCGTGCGCCCGTGCTTCGTGCAATATCCGGCGCTGACGCCGGCTGAGACGGATGATGTCGGGCACCTCCCGCCAACCAAAGCCGGTCAGCCGGCGATTGCTTGCAGCCAATATCGGATCGTCGTGAAAATAGCGGTATCGCAAAATCCGCTCCATCCAGCTGTCCTCATAACCCAGCAATGTGATCGAATGCGCGGGCGGCCGCACCAGATCGACGTGATGGAGTAATGCATACTGATTGAAACCAAGTTCCCTTGTCATTTGGCCGAGCATATCGCGAAGGCCGGTCTCGTCCGTGATGGCCCGGCAGCTGTCCATGAACTCGATCATTTTTGGTGACATGAGCATCGGTAAGTCCCCTGTTGCCTAAAACTAAGTAAGCATCTGCGACCCATCCTTTCGCGGGCAACTGCATCCAATCACCCCCTTTCAGGGAATGGGCGGAAGCGCGGCCGCGTGAAATATTTGTGACAGTTTTGCTATGGGGTGAATAGGGATGCGCCGGCCATTGGGAGATAAAATTTTCGCCGTATCGGCGACAGTTAAGGGGATTTACGGCACGGGTGAGGTCCTGGCGTTTAAGCTCGTTGCAGCTTGCTTTCAGCCTTCCTGCCTAGCTGATCGTTCCGCCACATATCGCCGGTGATGAGGTGGAGCGGAGCGACGACAGCCGGCGACATGAACGCCGGGTCGAAACATGCCTCAATCTGATTGCCAATCGCCACCTCGTCGGCAGGCATATCGGATTTGACCTGTGTGCCGATCCCGCCTGGGACATGCTGCTGGACCTCTACATCTCCGAATGTCGAGGCCGTAATATTGCGATCTCCAGTCTTGCCAGCGCGGCCAACGTGCCACCCACAACCGCGCGAAGTGCGATTAGAATTCTTCGGAAGCGGGGCTGGGTATCCCGTGAAGCGGATACACTCGATGGAAGGCGCATCTATATCCGCCTGACCGAAATGGCGAGATCGGCCTTGGTGGAAATTTTCGATGCGGTCGCCGATAGAGCGGACACTGGCCTGTGACATCCTGACGTCTGGGGGAGGGGAGAGGGAGGAAATGGCGGACCCTCAATCGGGAGTTCGTCATGTCATCCAAACCTTCCAATCAAACCGCCTCCAAGGGCGTCGACCCAGGCGAGACTAATATCGCCTTCGGCGGCAGCCCGATCCACCTTGGGCCCCTTCTGCGGGAAATCGCCGCAGCCTTGCGCAAGCCTTTATTCGGGCGCTTCTGGCCGATGCAACGACGGCGATATGCCGCGCTTGCCGACGATATCGATCGCCTCCTGCAGCAGCAGGCACCAACTCCTCTTAGCCTTGCGACGGCCGAGGCAGTTCAACTGGCGGACATTCCACCAGGCGTGCGCGTCGATGTCGGACAAACAAATGTTATGCCGACGGCTGCGGGGGTCTGGGTTCACGCCCAGTTTCTGGTCGATTGGAGCCTCATCCTGCCATCGTTGCCGAATTTCGCCCGTTCTCGCTACGTCGAAGCAATCGCGGCATTACCGGAAAGGCAGCGACAGGTGTTCATGCTGCACCGATTTGGGGGCCTCGATCTCAACGAAATTGCCAAGCGCCTCGATCAAGATATATCGGCCTGCGAGCGCGCGCTTGCCCAAGCGCTTGCCAGCATCGCTCGGCATATCGATCAAATCGATCAATAAGGGGTTATGCTTAGAACATGGCTTCCACGGGCGGCCATGGAGTTAGTCCGCTTGCTGATCGGGCTCCTGCTCCCCGCGAACAACGTCGATGGCATGCTGCAAACGCATAGCCCCAAGAGCATCGTCCATCGCGTCTAATTCCACCAGCGCCCGCTCCATCAGCTTGATCGCGCTTGATCGTCTTGCGGTAGCATCTTCGATTGTGACCATGTGAATTTCCTCTACTCTCAGCCGGCGGCACGCCTTGCTCATGAAGGATCAAGGCGTGCGGCCCCTGAGAACCGGATGTTCGAAACTCGCCAGCAGACGAGCGCAAGCGCCTTTAGCCGGATGGCCTGGACATACGCGCCCGCCATCCGGTCGAGGGAGCATTCGACCGGCCCTACTGGTGCGAGGTTTCGACGCCTCGGCCCGCCTGTGGACGGACGCGGCAACTAATAATCGAAAATGCCGTAAATCCAAGCGCTCTTGTCATTGGCCGGGACCCAACCCGCCGGTGTCAGTGGCATGGCTAGCTGCCCATGGTGTCAGAGGCCGTTCGCAAACACCTCATGAGCACGTCCAACCAATCAGGAACCACCTCAAATGAGCACGCATCTTGACAGGATCGGCGAGTCCCTCGTCCGCAAGCTGGGCGGCCACTGGAGACACGGAAAAGGCCTGTGCCGTTGTCCCGCCCATCCGGACAGAAGGCCCAGTCTCTCGATCCGGGTCGGGACCAGTGCGCTCTTGTACAAATGCTGGGCCGGTTGCGATACACGCGATGTCATTCGCCAAATACTGAGGCTCGACGGGAAGGCTCTCGATAGCATCGAGGAGGCCGGCCCGGCTCCTGCGTCATTCACGGCAGATCTATGGCGTAGGCAGCGTGCCCTGCATGTCTGGGACGCGGCGCGCCAATTGAGCGGTACGCCTGCGGAAATCTATCTTCGTCGCCGGCGTATCGCGATCTTGCCGCCCGCTTTGCGCTTTCATGCTCGAACGCCACTCGGCGGCGGCGAGAGGCTGGACTACCGCCCGGCTATGATCGCGGCCGTGCACGAGGGTGACCGCTTTGTCGCCATTCAGCGGACATTTCTTAATCGCGACGACGCCCGCCGCGCGCGCGATCTGATCGACCCCCGAATGATGCTCGGACGACCGCATCGGGGTGCTGTGGTACTGGCACCGTCTGGTCAGACACTTGGCCTCTCTGAGGGTCTCGAAACCGCGCTTTCAGCGATGATGCTGTTCGACATGCCCGTGTGGGCGGCACTTGGCTCTGAGCGCCTGGACCAGGTCGCAATACCGACCTATGTGACCCGCCTCGTACTTTTTCCCGACAATGACATGGCGGGCGAGATCGGCGCAGCAAAAGCCATGGCAGCCTATGCGATGCCCGGCCGCCTGATCGAAGTGGAATTTCCGCCAGCGCGGTTCAAGGACTGGAATGACGTCCTTCTGGCGGGAGGGCAGGGAGTGCGCAAGGGATGATGGCGAGTGCCCTCACGATGGTGCTGCCCCCGTCAGGAGACTGTGCTCAGGACCGCGCGCGGTCTAATGGTAGCAGCCGCCGGTCAGTGCGTGTTGACTGCGTAGTGCAGTTCCGCTGAACCTGGTCGAACTGATGTATGAGAGCGAGATCACCACGCCGCCGCTCGACCCGCGGCTGCAGGAATATCAGATGATGGGCCATGCGGGATTGCGGCGGCAGATCGTGGACGCGATGCCCGGCCTGTCGGACGAGGAAGCCGACCTGCGCGTGATCGCCTTCTGGTCGGCCATATATGGCTTTTCTTCGATCTGCAGAAAGGGCGTGATTCATATCAGCCGGGGCGCGGTGGCCACGGTCGATATTGCTCATCAGATCGTCCATAGGGCGGTGCTTTCGGCGCTATCTGCTTAGGTGATGATGATCTTGTGGTGGTTTGTTGCTGTTGAGCGAGAACCATGCTGCGGCAAGAGGCACGGCCTGCCGGATAGTCACGGAACTCTCCCTACCATCAGGAGCGTGAAGCCTCACCATTCACTCTGAATGGCCTATGTTGCAAAAGACATAGCCATTTAATCAGCGATCAAATTACGCCCGGCGCGCGGGCTTTGCGCTGGCGAGAAGGCCCGCTGCTCTTCCGAAACTGTTGCAGGGCTTGACGTTCCCGCGCCAACATCAAACTAATCACCGATTAAATGGATGTGGTAAGCGCGCCTGATAAGCCCGCATGGGCAGCCGCGCCCCATGAAAATCCATGATCGAAGAAAAACAGTGAGGGAGGATCATGATGAACAAGTCTCTGGCTCGCCTGCTCGCTACGGCTTCGTTGATCTATTGCGCTCCGGGGCTTGCGCAGGATGTGCCGTCAGCAGAACAAGACGCCGCCGCAACCAGCAATGTCGGCGTCAGCGACATCGTAGTGACCGCGCAGCGCCGCGTAGAGCGTATTCAGGACGTGCCGATCGCAATTGCCGTCGTAAGCGGCGAGCAACTGAACCGGCAGCAGGTGGTGGAGGTCCGCGACCTCGCGCGCACCACCGCTTCGCTACAGTTCGGCCCGGCCGGCGACGGAGCGCAGGGAGGCGGGGGCATGATCCGCGGTATCGGCACATTCGGCTTCGTCAAAGGATCGGAAGCGGCTGTCGGCATCGTCGTCGATGGCGTGGTCCAGGGCAACACGAACATCACCAACCTCTTCGACATCGCGCGCGTTGAGGTGTTGCGCGGGCAGCAAGGAACTCTGTTCGGGAGCGCACTCGAGTACCGCCAGTACCGTCTTGGTCGTTGTATCGTTCATGCTGCGGCGTTGAAGATCGACTTACGGCGGCAAAAATTTTCCAAGCCGCTTCTGGGAGGGAGCCAGCCGGAGTGGCTATGAGTGCGGGGTGCCTAAGTATGTTTCCTCATACCTGCTACAGATGCCGCATCGTAACCTGATGCCTTTCTAGTGGAGGCAATCATGAAGAATGTTCTTCTTCTGGTGCACGATGATGAAGGCCAGGAAGCCCGACTACAAGCAGCGCTGGACCTGACGCGTGCCCTTGGCGGCCATGTTCAATGCATCGATGTCACACCATTTCCTGTGATCGCCGGCGATCTTTATGCAGGATTTGGCGAAACCGCCCTCCTGCTCGATGAACGCGACAGCGAAACCCGCAACAAGGCAAGGATCAGCGCGCGCCTTGGCAAGGAAGATGTTAGCTGGGACTGGGTTGATACCACCGGGGAAATCGCAAGTTGTCTTCTGAAAGAGGCAGCCCTTGCAGACATCGTCGTCCTCAACCGGCAACTGGACAGCTACCCTCTTCCGGACATGCGGACAATCGCGAGCCAGATTTTGATGCACGCCAGAGTGCCGGTCTTGGCCGTTCCGCAGGATGTTAAGGGCTTTGCCATGAAAAGGGCGCTGCTGGCATGGGATGGCCACCCCTCATGCATCGCGACGATGCGCGCCTGTACGCCTTTGCTCGCGTTGGCCGAGGAAGTGGAGGTGATGACAATCAAGGATGGCTCGATACAGGCCGAACCCAGCGATGCGGCACGATATCTCTCACGTCATAATGTGAATGCGAGCATTCGGGTTCTCAACGACCGTCTTCATCCTGTGGATGCGATCATCGAGGAAGAGGCCAGCCAATGGAAGGCAGATTATGTCATCATGGGCGCCTTTGGACGCGGAAGGATTATGGAAACATTTGGTGGCGTGACAAGGCGTCTGCTAACGCACGGTAAATTGCCGTTGGTGCTGGGACACTGAACGTCCGCCGCTTGTATGTTCAACAGCGTTGCGTGAGCGGCGGAGATGCAGAGATGATGGCATCACAAATAAGTGCAGGGCCGCTCCCCTATCGCTGGCACGCGGGAACGCTGCAGGTCTTTCTCGTTCATCCCGGAGGACCTTATTGGCAGCGAAAGGATGACGGGGCATGGCAGATCGCGAAGGGTGCCGCCTTGCCAGGAGAGGCTCTTCACAACGCCGCACTTCGGGAGTTTGAAGAAGAAGTTGGCGCGCGACCTGCTGGCAAACCGTGGCCAGAGACCGCCTTGTCAATGCGAGTTGGGCCTGCCGTGCGGGAGCCAATTGTCCCCCAACAGCGTCTGTAAATCAGCTGATCGGGATCCAGACAGCAAGGCTCGCAGCCGCGGCCACAAGAGCGGCGAATAGCGGTAGCGCGGCTCTCATGCCGCCATGACCCCAACCGATGACCACAGTAATGACGCCTTTCGCCAAAGTGTTAGCGAGCACCGCAGTATGGCCGCCCGGCCGATTGACACGAAGTCGCAACCGGCCTCGATCACGCTGGCGGCTGCGGGGCCGCTCATCACCTTGCCCGCTGCGCCCAAACGAACATTGCCCCGCGGTAGATCGGTGAAGCAACTGAGCAACGTGCGTCCCTTGAAGCGTTCGTCCTCCGGCTCCTTGGTCACGTCCCACAGCGACAGGTCGAGATAGTCGATCTTGTCCTGACGCATTACCTCACCAGCCACGGCGATGATTTCCTCAAGGCTTTGTTCATAACGCTCGGGTGAGAGACGAAGGCCGATCTGAAAATCGGAACGGCACTGCGCACGAATGCCCTCGATGATCTCGAACAACAAACGCGAGCGGTTCTCCGAGCTGCCGCCGTAACGGTCGGTGCGCTGGTTCACCTCTGGCGACAGGAACTCGGCCAGCACATAGCCATGCGCTCCATGCACTTCTACGCCGTCGAAACCGGCCTTTTCGGCACGCACGGCTGCTGCGATGAAGTCGTCGCGGAGCGTCTCTACCTCATCCAGCGTCAGGCCACGTGCACCCGTCTCGGGATTGTCCGAGGGGCAGACCGGCGTGCCGACCAGATCCTTGGGCGCGCGATAGCCTGCATGATGAAGCTGCACGGATGAGATTGCCCCGCGCTCCTTGATTCCTGCGGCCAGCCTCGTGAGGCCCTCGATATGTTCGTCACCGAAGATACCGAGTTGGCCCGGAAAGCCCTGACCGACAGACTGCACATGCGATGCGCAGGTCATGACCAGCCCGAAACCGCCGGTGGCGCGCTTCGTCAGCCAATTATATTCCTCGTCCGACAGGCGGCCGTCCGGATGGCTTTGTTGATTGGTCATCGGCGCAAGCATGAAGCGGTTCCTCATCGCCGGACCATGGGACAAGGAAAGGGGAGAAAACAGGTCGGTCATGAGGTTCACTCGACTGGAGAATAATCAGCTTTTCCTAAGCACATCTTAGGTCCGAAAAAGAAGGAATTAGGTCAAACGGTTAACTAAGCGGCGGGAAGCCGGCGAGCGCGACCTTGCCTATCATTTGGCCGGTTTCGACCAGGCGGTGCGCGGCTTTCAGGTGCGCGGCATCGATCGGCCCCAATTCCTTGGTCAATGTACCGCGCAGGACGCCTTCATCGACGAGACGCGCAATCTCGTTCAGGATGTTGTGCTGCTCGATCATGTCGTCGGTCTTGTAGATGGAGCGTGTGAATACCCCTTCCCACGCGACGGTAATCGACTTCTGGCGCAGTGGAACAATGTCAAAGGCCCGGACATCATCGATCAGGCATAGAGCGCCTCGTGGAGCGATGATCTTGGCAATTTGCGCCAGGTTGTTGTCGCTGGCAGCCAGGCTGGCGACATAATCGACACAGCGTACACCGATCCTCGCCAGTTCCTCATCGAGCGGCCTGTGATGATCGATTACGTGATGGGCGCCCAAACCCTCCACCCATTGCACCGTGTCGGGCCGCGATGCAGTGGCGATGACCTGAAGGTTGGTGAGTTGCCGCGCCAATTGGACGAGCATGGAGCCTACGCCACCTGCGCCGTTGACGATCAGGATCGATCTCCCGGCATCCTTATGACGCGAAACCCGCAGGCAATCGAACAGGATTTCCCAGGCGGTGAGCGCGGTGAGCGGCAGTGCTGCCGACGCCGCCCAGCCAAGCGACGACGGTTTACGCCCCACTATACGTTCATCGACGGCGTGCAATTCGGCATTTGTCCCGGGCCGAACGATGGTTCCGGCGTAATAGACCTCGTCTCCCGGAGTGAAAAGCGTGACCTCAGGGCCGACGGCTTCCACAATGCCCGCCGCGTCAAAGCCGAGGATCATCGGCTGTCCGCCGCGCGGCTTGGCGGCGGCGCGCACCTTAATATCCACCGGGTTGACCGACACTGCGTGGACCCGGACCAGAAGGTCGCGAGGACCGGCTACAGGATCGGGAACTTCGATGTCGAGCAGGGCATCGTCACGGTCGATGCTGCCGCTCTCTGTGAATCCAATCGCTCTCATTTCGAACCTGTCTCTATCATCTTTCAGGGCGGATAGGTCCACCCCCTGCCAATCTGCAACCTTACTAAAAGCGAATGATAGCTTACGTGCCTTAAAGGTCAGCCATCACTTTGCAACGCATTCTATCGATCACTCTATCAACGCGACCTGGATTTCATCTCCTATTCTCGCCGCCGGTAATGCCATGCCTGCTTCAGGCATGCTCATCGAAGCGCGGGTCAGATCAACTCGACGAGCGCTATGCCTTGGAGCGGTAGTTGAACCGACAGCGTCGGCCGTTCCGCTCAGCCGGAAGCCGATCGCTGCCCCTTGACTCTGCGGCCCCCGCATGGCCTTCAGCCGCTACGCCGTGCGGCACGAATGCAGTTTTGCTGTGAAAAGTCGATAAGCCGATTCTCTGTATCTTCGGCTTCTGCTTTGGTCTCCTGAATGCTCGTCAGAGCAGCAAACTTACGAAGCATGAATAGGATTTCGGCCTCAGACGGTTCGACGGCTTTGAAGCGCACTGGCTTTGCAATCGAAATTCCGCGTGAACGTCGAGACGAACCGCAGGGACGTAACCCATTTAAAGCCGGCTTTTTTCTTGTGCTGGCGGCCCATGCAAAGGTGCTCACTACGTCAGAGATAGATGCTTGCGCCTCTGTCTCGGCTTGTGTGTCAGAAAAATAGCACAGTCAGAAAAAAAGCTCCGGAGGAGTTTACTTTGTGATCCGTTGGCGTAAGGTCCAACCGTCGCGCACGAAAGGGGGAATCGACTGCCAGCTACTCAATGACGCTTCCATCCTCGAGAGAGCGCTACCACGGTCTGTCCTAGCAGACGTAAGCGTCAAGTTGCGGCACGAAAGTTCGGGCCGATGCTCGAGACGGCCTGGCCGATCCTAAGGTTGTGCGCGACAACTCGCAATTCGGATAAAGAACAGCCGCTCCTTTTGGGGTGACGCTGAAGAGTGGTTACAGCTGCGTGCGGCTGAATAAGAATGAACTTTGAACGTAAAATGGGAGAGGATGATGCAAAGGAATTTGCACCGTAAAATGCTACTGTTATCGACTTGTACTTTTTGCGCACTATCATTGCCCGCCTGGGGCCAAACCGAGACTGGAAATGTCTCAACAGGGGCTAATCAGTCCAACGCTGAGATAGTCGTGACAGCCACTCGCCGGGCGCAAGCTCTGCAGGATGTTCCGATGAGCATCAATGTCGCGACGGGCGAGCAGATCGAGCGCCTGAAAATTTTTGACGTCAAGGATGTGCAACAGCTTGCTCCGGGTCTTGAACTTCGGAATGACAATGGCCGCGCCAATTCGGCAACGCTGCGTGGCGTGACCTTTGATCCCGACCAGGGCACAGGTCCTGCGGTCGACCTCTATTTCAACGAAGTTCCCATCGACGCGCAAACCGCCTTCACGGCCATTTACGACATCGATCAGATCGAAGTGCTGCGCGGGCCGCAGGGCGGTCTTCGCGGCCGTACCGCGCCGTCGGGCGCCATCACCATCCGGACGCGTCGCCCGAACCTGAGTTCGATCGAGGGATATGTGCAGGGCACCGCGACCGAGGATGCTGGTTACAACGTCCAGGGCGGAGTCTCCCTGCCGCTCATTACGGACAAGCTCGCCATCCGCGCATCGATGCTGGTGGATGGCAACCGTCTGAACCAGGTGCGCAACATCGTTCGTGGGGACCGTTCGCGAAGCCGCACGGAAAGCGCCCGCCTGTCGGTCGCCTTCCAGCCGGTGGAAGGTTTCGACATCAACGTTATGTATCAGTATCTCAATGCTGATAATCGCCTTTACCCTCAAGTTTTCGGCCCGGGAAATCCGGTCATCGGCAATCCGGCGGTCGGGCTCGATGACCGCTATACGCTCGCTGAGGGGCGCAGCCGCTTCATCAACAACAGTCATCTGGTTACCGTAAACGCGAAATATGACTTTGGGCCTGTGACCCTCGACTTTATCGGCGGTCATCAGGAAACTAAACTCACGCAATATGGCGAATCCGACCCAGGCAATGCGATCCACAGCTACGCGCCGACGCAGATTACGCGTTCGCCTTATAATGTGGATTCAGCGGAACTTCGCCTGCTGTCTAACAATGATGGTTTCTTCAACTGGTCGATCGGTGGAACATACTCCAAGCAAACCGGCAATGTCACTGTGGATAGCCCGCTAGACTACATTCCTAGCGTCCCGGGCGTACCGGTACCTGTTGCACCGATCTTCCCCCTGACAGGGTTGATTTCTATACCCGTCAGCGCCGAGACCTATTCCTTAGCCGGAAGCATTCGTCTTCAGCCCACAGATCAACTGACTTTCGAAGCTGCCGGGCGTTATTCAGTCATCAGTTCAAAACAGTTTGCAACTATCTCAATTCCGGGCGCAGGAACTTTTCCGATCGTCGATTTCGAGAAGAAGTCGCACCCGTTTACCGGATCGGCAACACTGACATATGAACCGACCTCGGACTTGACGGTCTATGCTGCTTACGGCCGATCTTTCCGGGCACCCACAGCGGGCGTCGGAATCCCTCAGAATGTCAGCCAGGATCTAGCGATCAGCAAAGCGGAACGATCGAACACCTATGAAATTGGCTTAAAGACAGCTTTCTTCGATCGCAGGCTCTCGCTCGACATTGCAGCCTTCTATCAGAAGTTCGACAATTTCATTTCGCGCTTCACCGGGATAGCGACTGACCAGGGCACGAATATCGACTTCAACGGTGACGGCATTCCTGATGGCGTCTTCGTCGGGCCGCCGGACGGCACCGTCGATACGAATGCCGATTACAATTATAATGGCGACGCCACGGTCAAGGGCGTGGAAGCGACAATTTCCGGCAGGCCTATGGACAATTGGGATGTTTCGATCAGTGCGTCCTACGTAAAGGCGCGTTATGATAACGCTGTGCTGCCTTGCAACACGGTGGATCCAGTTACCGGTCAGTCAGTGATCGTTCCAAATCCGGCGTTTGGTGGTGTCAACAACGTCAGCTACTGCCAGCGTGACTCACGTCTTGCTGACGTTCCGGACTTCAGCCTGACCGCAAACAGCGAATTCCGTTTCGGAACCGGGCCTGTCCAGCCGTTCATCCGCGGTCTGATCACCTATCGTCCGAGCGTCTTTTCGGAAAGGCAGCAGTTCCGCTTTCCGCACCGGGAACTCATCAACCTGTTCGTGGGTGTGCGCGGTGAAGAGAATAAGTGGGAGGTGTCGGCGTTCGTGCGCAACCTCCTCAACCAGAACAAGATTACAAATATCTCGTTCAACAACGCGACGATCACTGGCGACAATGTGCTGGGCGGGGCTGGGGTAATCTTCGACTCCGGATACCGAACGGTGAACCTCACCAATCCGCGGGAGTTTGGCCTTTCGGGAACTTTCAAATTCTAAGCCTCTCCACCTCCCGCCAGCCTTCCGGCTGGCGGGTCTTTTTTCCTTGTTGAGGGCTTTTGTGCTTTAGAAGGTTGTTCGAGAATACTCATCGGGATCCCGAGCCAAAAACAAGTGTTGCCAACCAATAATGCAACGCCGCGGTTTACCTCTGCTTTGGTCATGTTGTAAGACGCGCGGATGACGATCAGCAGCAGCAAAGGGGATCGACGACCCATTTGGACGGAGAATGTCTTGGCTGATCAGCTCGCAGTTACGCGGCGAATGTTCATCGCTTGAACCGCTTTGGCGATGCCTGTGGCCGCAATGGCTGAAGATGCAACTCGCAGTGGCATCGGCCACGTTATCCACATCTCGGCTAGGATACGCTTCGCCGCTTCGAGAAAGTCTGGCTGCAGGAACACGAAACCAGCCCTTCGATGCGGAATGGACATTTTATCGCGGCGATGACGATGGAGCTTCAGCACCGTCTTTTGATGACTCCGACTGACGCAAGTTGGATCTTCCCCACGACTGGAGCATCGAGGATGTCGAACCGCAGGAGCCGTCCGTCAACGCCATTGTCCGGGATGCTGACACTGCCCCATTCTGGGCCCCGGTCAAAGACGCGCCGAAGCTCATAGGCCCCTTTGACAAGCTGATCGGTGAGGGGGCCCGTAAGGACGATCTCGCGCGCATAGTTGTCCCGCATGGTGGAATGGGCCCTTATGAGCCTCCGCCCATTCTTCTAAGGCAACGGCGCATCCGATATCTGGCAAATGTCAGTTATCTCAGAAGAGGAGGGGACTATGAAGGTTTCAAGGGGCCGTCACATCATATCGCTGCTGGGTTGCGCGTGCGGGCTGGCTATCGCCACCGGTGCATCTGCGCAGCAGGCTGAACAAAGCGCGATTGAGCCGCCGACGGCGGAAATCGTCGTTACCGCGACGCGGCGCGCCGAAACGTTGCAGGAAACGCCGCTGGCTGTTGATGTCGTGTCGGGTCAGGACGTCGCCAAGCTCAATTTGTTCGATGTCAAGGAAATCCAGAACGTCGTTCCCGGTCTGACGCTGGAAAATAGCGACGGCCGCAGCAACATCGCGACACTACGGGGCATTTCGTTCAACCCGGACAGCGGGTCGAGCGATGCGGTGCAGGTCTATTTCAACGAAATCGACGTAGATCCCAACACCTTCTTCAGCGCGATCTATGACATCGGCCAGATTCAGGTGCTACGTGGGCCCCAGGGCCTGTTCCGCGGCAAGGTCTCGCCGGCCGGTTCCATCGTCATCGGCTCGGCGCGCCCGGATCTCAGCAAGCCGACCGGCTATGCTCAGGCGGCGGTGAGCGATCTTCACGCCCGCAACTTCCAGCTCGCGGCCTCTGTGCCGATCATCCAGGACAGCCTGGCGGTTCGCGGAGCGCTTCTCTACGACCGCAACCGTGCCGGCCAGGTTAAGAATATCGACGGGCGCCAGTCCTACAATGAAACGATGAGCGGCCGCTTCTCTTTGGCGTGGGAGCCGTCATCCGACGTCCGTGCGGACCTCGTTTATCAGTATCTCTGGACCGACACACGGCCGTTCCGCGCGGTATTCGGCTCAGGCAACCAACCGAGCCCGAACTCCTTCTTCCCGCTCCGCAGCGGCCCGGCGATGGATCTTGATGACCGTCTGGCGGTCAGCGAAGGCGCGCTGCGCTTCACCAATGAAACGCATCTTATCACGCTGAACACCAACTATAATCTCGGCTGGGGCGAACTAGTATTCAACGGCGGCTATCAGAAAACCCGCCTCGAACAGCAGCGAGACCAGGATGAGGGCAATGCCGTGCCCGGCTATCAGCTGAACCAGCACGTCCACACTCCTTATGACCTTTGGACCGCTGAAGTCCGCCTGCAGTCGCCCAGCAATTCGCGGCTGAACTGGGCCATCGCGGCGAACTATGATTATGGCAAGTTCAACAATGTCCGCGTCAATCAGAGCAACGACGCCTTCTTCACCGATCCGTTTGGCACCATCTTCCCCGGCATGACCGGCCCGGGTCCGGTGCCGCCGCAGATATTCGTGTTCCCGGTCGACGTCTCGGTGATCCTGCCGATCCTGAGCCAATCCTATGCCGTGTCCGGCTTGCTGGGCTACGAGGTTATCGATGGGGTTACCATCACCGGCGGTCTGCGTCAGACTTGGGGCAAGACCACCCGCTCGCAGCGGCTGATCATCCCTGCTATCGGCCTCGACAGCACCAACACCAGCATCGTGAAGCCCAGCGCTCTCACTGGCGGTGCGTCGATCAGCTGGAAGATCAATCCGGATCTGAATGTTTATGCCAACTATGGCCGATCGTTCCGCCCTGGCGTCGCAGCGACGGGCGTTTCGACGCCGTTAGACCCGCAATATCTGCAGACGCCTGACGAAACGTCGGACGGTTTTGAAGTCGGTCTGAAATCCAGCTTGTTCGATCGGAAGGTGACGCTGAATGTCGCTGCTTTCTATCAGAAGTTCAAAAATTATGTGGATTTCGCGGCGTCGCTCACGACCAACTCGTCGCGTATCCCCGGCAACGTCGATACGGCGACTGCGCCGCTGCCGACCTTCGGCGACGCGATCAGCAAGGGCGTCGAGGTCCAGTTGGGCTTCCAGCCGTCCGAATGGGTCGATTTCAACGTGAACGCTACCTATGCCGACGCGCATTATGACGACGCGCTGCTCTATTGTAATGACTATAATGGCGACGGCGTTCCGGACTCGATCGGCACACCCAGCGTTCCCGGCACCAACCAGGTCGCAGTTTGCCCACGTAACGACCGCATCGCCGATGTTCCCAAGTTCAGCCTGTCGAGCAATGGTGAAGTCCGCTTCGGCATGGGTTCGCTGACGCCGTTCATCCGCGGCCTGTTGTCCTACCGGCCGGGCTTCACGTCGCAAAACAGCAACTACACCTACCGCGACTTTACCAAGATTGACGTTTTCGTGGGTATTCGCGGCGAGGATCGCTGGGAGTTGAACCTGTTCATGAAGAACCTGCTCGATCAGACCCGTGCGCAGCGCGTGTCGCAAGGCAATGCCCAGGTCGCTACGGGTGCGCTGCCGGGCCTCGAGTCCTTCGGCACCATTCCGTTCGATTCGGGTTATCGCACGGCGTCGATTACAGCGCCGCGTGAATTCGGTGCGACCCTTCGCTTTAATTGGTGAGCCACAAAGCGGGATCGCTTGAGGATCCCCGCTTTGATCCGAGTTGAAGGATATCAGAGCGGCCCGTGGCTCGGTTGAGCGCGCGGGCCGCAATTTTCGTTAGCCTCAAACCCATCGGTTGCTGTGCTCCGTCCCGCCACAGGCCGGCATTTCAAAATCCGCTGGCTAAGCATTTTTGATCTGGTATTACCAGCTGCGATCGGATGGGATGACATGATGCACGAGAAAATTGAGACTGTGGCTGCGTCACGGCTTGCCGGCTTTTGCGCCACGGCTCTCGCGATCCAGGCGTTCGCGACACTCATTACAGTGTTCCTGCCCGAATTTTACGCCAACGCCATGGCCCTGCCGGTCGCCGCCGTCGGCACTGCGTTCATGACGGTGCGTGTGCTTGACCTGCTGATCGATCCAGTGCTGGGCGGCATGATGGACGCGACGCGCAGCCGTTTGGGACGGTATCGGCCATGGCTGGTGGCGAGCGCTCCCATTCTCATGCTGTCAACCTACGCGCTGTTCCAAGCAGAGCGCGGCGTTGGCATGACCTATTTATGGTCATGGCTGTTCGTCGCCTTTTTGGGCTTTTCCATGATCGTATTGTCGCATCTGGCGTGGACGGCAACGCTATCGTCCGATTCCAAGGGCCGCACCCGCATCTTCGCCTGGTGGCAGATATTCGCGACGGCAGGCCAGTTTTCGATCCTTGCCATCCTGCCATTGGTCGCACGCGCCTACCCCGATGATCCGGCGGCAGGGATGCGCGCTGCCGGTTGGGTCATGATGCTGCTTGTTCCCGGTGCGATTTTCATGGCGTTATGGGCGGTGCCTGAAAAGCGCGTTTCCGTGGAGCAGGGTCGCATGTCGATCGGGGATTATGTCGCGTTGTTCCGGCAGGGTCCGGTGGTGCGCCTCGTTCTGGCGGACCTGCTGATCGCACTCTCAACTGGTGTCGCCAACGCCGTGGCTCTGTTCTTCTACATGGGCCAGTTGGGGTTCGACCGGGCGACCGCGAGTACGTTGATTCTCATCGCCTATGCCGCAGCCTTTGCCGGAACGCCGCTGTTCGCAAAACTTGCGGGGCGGATCGGCAAGGCGCGAGCGCTCCAGGCGGGCGCTTTCCTGCAGGCGGTGCTGCAATTGGGCATGGCCATCCAGCCGCCGCAGGTCTTCTGGTTGACGGCGGCCAATGTCGGGGCGCTGGGGCTTTGCATTCCGATCGCCTGGTTCCTTCCCCGGGCGCTGATGGCTGACGTCGCGGACGCTAGTCGGGCGCGCTTCGGCGTCGATCGTACCGGTCTCCTCTATGCGACGTTGAATGGCTCTATGAAGCTGGCGCTCGGGCTTGCGGTCGGCTTGGCCTTCCTACTGCTCGGCTGGTACGAATTCGACCCCGCGCATGCAGGCGACCCCCGCAATGCCGGGTTGCTGCGCGCCTTGATCGGTGTGGTGCCGGCGCTGTTTTCATTGTGCGTCGTGCTGTGCATGCTCCGCTATCCCGAAGAAAGGTTACGGGAGGTGTCCAGAATGACCGCCCTGGCCTGAACGCCGCCTCGCCACCAACGAGAGCTTCATTCTCCTTCAGGAAAGTAAAATGCCAATGAACCGCCGTGAGATGCTGAAAAGCTCCGCAATCATGATGTTGGGGGCGAGCATGCCTGCGATCGCGAAGTCGGGCGGCATCTGGGGTACGGATGGTATCGGCGTTCAGCTCTATGCGCTGGACCCGGATTTGCGGCGAGACCTGCACGGAACTTTGGATAAGGTCGCGAAGCTCGGCTTCCGCAGCGTGGAAATCGCTTCGATGCATGGTCGTACGGCCGCCCAGATGCGCGCTGCGCTGGACCAGGCGGGGTTATACTGCCGCAGCGTCCATGTCGCCGCGTCGTCATCCGTTCCCGGCGCCAGCGGGCTGACCTTTGACGATATGGATAAGCTGGGCGAAGATCTGACGACGCTGGGCGCACGCGAAGCCGTCCTGCCTTTGTTTCAGTTCCCCAAAGACCCGAAATGGGGCGAGCCGGTGCCCTTCTCATCCTTGATGCGTGCCGATGGATCGCCCCTGTCGGCGGCACGCTATGAACAGATGGCCAATTTTCTGAACCAGGCGGGCTCAGCCCTCAAAAAGCATGGCCTTCGCGTTGGTTATCACAACCATAATGTCGAATTCGCGCCCATCGGCGAGAAGACGGGACTGCAGATCCTGCTGGAGCGCACCAATCCCCGGCTGGTCGACTTCGAGATGGATGTGGGCTGGCTTGTCACGGCGGGTCACGACCCTGTGGCATGGTTACGCAAATATCCTGGCCGGTTCAATCAGATGCACGTCAAGGATATCAAGGCGAGCACACCCGTAAACTTTCACTTGCGGCAAGACCCCGTCGAAGTCGGCGGAGGCAAGATCGACTGGAACAGCATCCTGCCGGTCGCAAGGACCTCGGGGGTCCACCGCTATTTTGTGGAGCAGGACCCGCCTTTCACCGGACCGCGCATCGATGCGATGGCGCGGAGCCTCGCCTATCTTCGTTCGCTTCCAATCGCGCGCGGCGGCCATTGAGCCAAGTCATGATCAAAAGGAGCAAAGTGGCGGTGACACTATCTTCGACCAACCGGAGCGCTGTATGGGCTGTCCGTGCCCTGTACAAGCCGTTGATGATGGCGTCGCTCGCGGCTGTCAGCTTGGTCCCCGCTCATGCGCAGGACAGCGCGGCTGCGCCGACCCTGTTCGAGGATGTGACGGATACGCACGTTCCGGCGGCAAAATATATTCATGCACTGGATGTGGCTCTGGTGGACGTGGACGGGGATGGCGATCTCGATGCGGCGCTGGCTGTCGAAATGGGGCCGAACCGTCTGTACATCAATGAAGGCAAGGGCCAGTTGAGCTGGCGGCAAGGCGCGTTTGGAACCAAGGCGCATGACAGCGAACATGTGCTCTCCGCCGACTTCGACCGCGACGGCTTTCCCGACCTGATCTTCGTTGCGGAGGAGGACCATGCGCATCAGTTGTTCCTGGGTGGAGTGGGCGGTGTCTTCACTGACGCGTCGGATCGGTTGCCCAGCATGAGCGAAGGCAATGGATTGGCGGTCCACGACGTGAACGGTGATGGCCTTCCCGATATCGTTATCGGCAATTCGGCGGAGGAGCGACCGGGCAAGCCCCGCGCGTCAGCCCAGGATTTCCTGTGGCTGAACAATCCGGAGAAGCCCGGCACGTTCATCGACGTCACCACCACGCATCTGCCCCGCGATGCGGACGACGCGCAGGACATTGCACTTGCCGATATCGACGGAGACGGCGATCTCGACATGGTCGTCGCCAACGAAAGCCCGCCGAACCGATTGCTTCTGAATGATGGAAAGGGGCATTTTCGTGAAGCGCCCAAGGCTCTGCAACTGTTGATGCCAATCGAAACCCGCGAAGTCCATGTATTCGATGTCGATGGGGACGGAAGGAAGGACATCTTATTCCTAAACCTCACCAGCAATAACAAGGCGTGGGACAAGGATCCGCAAGCCCGTCTGCTGATCAACAAGGGCGGAGCGAAATTCCGCGACGAAACGGCCAAGCGCCTGCCCGCGAACCGCTTTTCCAGCTGGGGGGGCATGCCGATCGACTTCAACCATGACGGCGCGATGGACCTGATTGTCGGCGCGATCGATGTGCCTGGTTTCAAGCCGCTGCAACTGCGGGCTTATGCAAATAACGGGAAGGGCTATTTTTCTGACGTCACCGCCTTGGTAATTCCTGCTGCAAGCGTCGGGCGTAGCTGGAGCATGGCCCAGGGCGATGTGAACGGCGACGGAAAGGAAGATCTGTTCGTTGGGACCTGGGGTACGCAGGCGAGGCTGCTGCTTTCAAAGGCGCCTTGAGGATCGCCCAGCTCGAATGAGCTTCGTGATGATTGGAACTGGAAATTCCGCGTCGGCGGGGACAGTGGGGATTATTGAGATGGCAGTTGCGGAAACTTTGGCAGCCGACGAACAGGCTATTCCCTTCCGTGAAAGGATCGGCTTCGCGAACGATCATGCGGGATTTAACCTGCGCGTTCCCGTGCTCGAACTGCTGAGCCGTCATTGCGGCCGGATCATCGATGTGGGCACCCGGTCAGAAGAGCCGGTGGATTTTCCCGACATCACGCAGCGCGCCGTGCGGGCGATATTGGAAGGCGAGGCGGATCGCGTCATCTTGTTGTGCGGGACCGGCGCGGGGGCGTGCATCGCGGCGAACAAGATCAGGGGCATTCGCGCGGCGGTGGCTCACGACACATATGTTGCGCGGCAGGCCGTGGTGCATGACGATGTCAACGTGCTTTGCATCGGTGCATGGATAACCGGGCCCCAGATCGCACTCGACATCGTGCGGCAATTTTTGGCCGCGCGGTTTAGCGAAGAAGAACATTTTCGCCGTCGTGTCGCCAAACTCGCGCTGTTGGAGGAAGCTCTGGCGACGTCCGGCTCTTCGGACCTGTCTGCCGGATGACGCCGCGGCCTTTCACTGGCTTGAAGGATGGCGGCAAGGTTGTCGTGCTGGGAAGCGTCAATGTCGATCTGATCGTCAGCGCATTCCGCCTGCCCAACGCGGGTGAAACGGTGGAAGGCCGCGGCCTTGTGCGCCAACTGGGGGGGAAAGGCGCCAATCAGGCGGTCGGAGCGGTGAGGGCCGGCGCGGCCTGCACCCTGCTGGCCGCGGTCGGATCGGATGTTGAAGGTGCGACGATGACCGCCACGTTGCAAGACTATGGCGTGGACGTAAGTAAAATGATCCCGGTCGGTTTGCCGACCGGGGCGGCACTGGTCGCGACATCTCCACACGACAATCAAATCATCGTAGTGGCGGGCGCAAACAGCAAGGTGGACGCGGGTCTGGTAAAAAGCGTGGAAGTCATGCCGGGCGACATTTGCCTTACTCAGATGGAGACGCCCGTTTCGGCAGCGACGGCATTTTTCAACATGGGGCAATCCGCTGGAGCGACCACCGTCCTCAACGCCGCACCTGCCAGCATGGCGGCCAGGGAGCTACTGCCTCTATGCGATATATTGGTGGTCAATGAAGCAGAACTGTTTCTCCTGGCGGGCGCCGATGAAGGACTGAACGATGCGGCGCTTCTTTCCTACAGGGATCGTATGGGAATGAGCGGCCGCCAGGCGCTGGTCGCGACGATAGGCGCTGACGGATTGGCCATCGTCCGCAGCGGATCGGTGTTGCGCATCCCAGGGCATAAAGTTGATGTGATCGATACCACAGGTGCGGGGGACTGCTTTTGCGGCTATTTGGCTGCTGGGCTGGCGCGAGGCGATGATCTTGCAACCGCAGCGATCGAGGCGAACGCGGCAGGCTCCATTGCCGTCCAGACAGTGGGCGCCGCTGCTTCCATCCCGGACCGTTCAGCCGTTCTTGAAAGGTTGAGGCAGTGTTCCGCGTAATGCTGTTCCGCCATTTGGAAGCGATGATCGCTTAAGTTGAAAGATCGCGAAGACCTGCGACGACGCTGCATATTTGCGCGAGGCAAATTGAGGAGTTTGATTCCATGAAGAAGACCGACGGAAAATCCCGGATGCACATGTGGCGGCTTGTGCTCGCCGCCGGTGCGGCCGGCGCGATTTTGCCGCCCTTGGCGTCCATGCCGGCGCGCGCGGCGGAGCAGGAAGCGGTTGTTGGCAAGATTGATTATCTGACAGCGCCGTTCCGGCAGGAGCGAATATTGGATTGGGGCAACCGGCCCAACTGGTCGCCCGACGGGCGCAGGATCGTCTTTACCAAGGACGATTTGGTCGACGGCCCTGCCTATGAAGTCGACGTGAAGACGAAGAAGGTGCGCTGCCTTACCTGCAAATTCGGCAAGACGCAGTTTGTGACGCGCATATTCTATCTGCCGGACAATAGCTTCCTGATCGAAGCGGCCCCGGGAATGGCTGGTGGCAGCGGCGGTAGCGGCGATGCAGGGCGCACCGAATTGTTCTGGATGCCGAAATCTCTCGGCAAACCGGTGTCGCTGGGTACGGGAGCCATGGGCGACATTGCCATCGCACGCACGCCCAATGCAGACAAGTCGGTCAATGTTGCCTGGTCACGGCCGAGGGACAAGGGCCTGCAACTCGTCAAGGCGAAGTTGAAGAATGATGGCCGCACTGCGCAATTTTCCGACATTGAGCTGCTATATGATTATAAGATCGGTCAGCCGGGCGAGACGAGTTTTCCCGAAGCCTATGAGTTCATCGACGGCGGTCGCGCCGTAATGTTCTGGACGATCGAGCCCAGGACCGTGGACAGCGAAATGTACAAGGTCGATGTCGCGAGCAAGGCGGTCAGCAAAGTCTACGCAACGTCAGCGCATAATGAGACGCACCTCTTCCCCGATGAGCGTTACGGCCTGGAGGAGTCCAATTATGCATCCGATCCCGATGGGCAGTATCGCGGCGTCAGCGGGCTTGGCAAAAGCGGCGTCGAAATGGTTCTGGAGATGAACGGCGTAGCCAATGCGAAGGAAGTGGCCGCCGCCAATTCGGATAAGGGCTTCGACATCTTCGTCGTCACCATGGATGGCAAGTCGCGGCGACCGCTGACGAACATCAGCCCGTCGGGTGCGCAGGCGCATCAGTCGACCGTCTCGCCCGACGGTAGGCAGATCGCCTTTGCCATCAAGGGGTCGAAGGATGGCGTTTCGCCCTACCCCGTCGGCCTGTATGTGGGTACGTTCGGCAAATGAAGAGAGGGTGGGGCAGTCGAACTGTTCCCACCATAGGATCCATACCGGCATCCAACGGCGAAACACATCTGTTCCACTATGCGGAATAGAGGCGCGACATCGTTGTCGATTGCCGATCAAGCCCTCAAATATTTAATGGGCCGAAAGGTAGAAAGGGGAGCTGCGAAGGCTGAGGCCCCTCACTGACACGGCCCGACGACAAAATCCTTTGGTCAGAAATGGGGGTAGGGGATGCCTGGGCACAGTTCCAAAAGGCTTGCGCTTTTATTGATGGCAAGCGCCGCTGCGTGCGTCAGCACTGCGGGTTGGGCGCAAACGGATATACCGTCCGAGAATGAAAAGGCTCTTCCGGCGGACATCATCGTTACGGCGGGCAAGCGGGAAGAAAAGCTAAAGGATGTTCCCATGGCGGTCGATGTCGCCACCGGGGAGCAGATCGAGAAATTCAACCTGTTCGATTTCAAGGATGTGCCCGCCCTGGCGCCGGGCCTCCAGATCGCGAACACATCGGGTCGCGTCAGCATTGCGACATTGCGCGGCATTTCATTCAACCCCGACATCGGCGGTCCGGCGGCGGTAGCCGTCTATTATAATGAAGTGCCTGTCGATATCCAGACTGTGACGACGGCGATTTACGACATCGGCCAGGTAGAAGTATTGCGCGGACCACAGGGAACCTTGCGAGGCCGCACCGCTCCTGCTGGCGCGATCACACTCACGACGAGGCGGGCCGATCTCGACGCTGCCGACGGCTATCTGCAGGCCACGGTCAGTAACAAACATGCGCGCAATTTCCAAATTGCGGCCTCGACGCCGCTCATCGAAAACAAATTGGCCCTTCGCATCGCCGCCCTGGTCGATCGCAATCGCGTCAACCATGTCTATAATATCAACCGCGATGAATGGTCGAACCAGGAAACCGAGAGCGTCCGCGCCACTCTTTCTTTCGCGCCGACTGAGCGGCTGCGCGGCAACATCATGTATCAATATCTGGAAAGCGATCTGGTGCAGAACCGCGCGGTTATGGGCACGGGTAATCGCCCCAGCCTGTTCTCGCCATTTGTGACTGGCCCGGCGATCAGCGCATCGGATCGCCTAGCCGTTCATGAAGGGCAGTCCTTTTACACAAATCGCACTCACCTGGTCACTGCCGACGCGTCCTTCGACCTGGGTAGTCATTTGATTTCGGTGCTAGGCGGTTATCAATATAGCAACCTCAATTCCCGTACAGATCAAGATGTTGGCAATGCAGTGCAGGGATATGACCAAGTCTTGACCGTTCCTAATCCCACTCATGTCTATACAGCGGAAGCGCGCGTCGCATCCGCATTTGAAGGGATGTTCAACTATACGCTTGGCGTCTTCTACAACAAGACTACCTCGCATAGCCTTTCATCGATCCGTGTAGACAGCTTCTTCGCCAATCGTGTTCCGAACACGCCGTTCCCGGCCAGCATGTTCTCGCTGCCTTTGCTGGCTGTCGTGGATATCGACAATAACACGACCGACCTCGCCTTCTTCGGTCAGACGCGGTTGCAATTGACCGACAAGCTGAGGGTCGAACTGGGCGCGCGCTACACCCGGGTGTCCGCAACGGCGCAAAGCTTTCTGGAGGTGACGACGACAGGTGGCGTGGGAATACCCGTACCGGCGGGGGTGATTGTGCCTCGCGCGGCGACCGTCGATCCCGATTTCGTAACGCAAATCAATCATCCGCTGACCGGGACAGCCAGCATCAGCTATGACTGGACGCCAGATGTAACGACCTACGTCACTTATGGCCGTTCCTATCGGCGTGGATCGGCCCAACTTGGTGTGAACTCGCCATTGTCGTCCGATCTTCTGGTGCTGAACCCGGAGCGTTCCGATGCGGTCGAGGCCGGTTTGAAGGCGCAACTGTTTAATCGGCGCGTGTCGCTCAACCTGGCCGCCTTCTATCAGAAGTTCGACGGCTTCGTCGGCCTTGTGACCGCTCCGACATCTTCGGCGAGAAACGGTGTCATCGACGGGTCGGCCAATTCGATCAGCTTCAACGGCGATGCCATATCCAAGGGGGTCGAGATGCAATTCGACGCACGCCCCGTCGACGATTGGGACATTTCCATAAACGCGTCCTATGCCAATTCCCATTATGATAACGCGCTCGTTCCGTGCCGTGACTCCAATGGCGACGGCATCCCGGATACAGCAGGGCAGCCCGCAGTGCCGATCGGACAACAAGTGGCGTTCTGCCAGACGAGCGATCGCTTGGCGAATATTCCGCGTTTTGCACTAAGCGCGAACAGCGAACTCCGCTTCTCGGTCGGCAGTTTGCAGCCATTTTTCCGCGGATTGGTGAATTACCGGCCCGGTTTCTATTCGGAGACGGCTGACTATCGGTACAAGGCGTTCACGAATGTTAATCTGTTCGCTGGTATTCGCTCGCATGACGCTGGGTGGGAACTTACGGCTTTTGTGAAGAACCTGTTCAACACGACGCAGATAACCAGTGCGTCCCGCGCTGAACTGCAAGTCGCAACGCGGTTCCTGGTCCCCGGTCCGGCAGGCAATCCTGCGCCTTTCCGTTCGGGATATACCGCCGTGTCGGTCAATGCGCCGCGCGAGTTCGGCCTGACCGCAAACTACCGTTTCTAAGGGGGAGTGGCGTCTGGAGTAATCCGGGCGCCACTGAACTGAAATCGGCCACATCAGAATTTGAGCCAAGGAAAGGCCTCCTTCCCTCATCGAGGGAAGGAGGCCTTTCCTTGGCTGTAGCGGGTGATCAAGCGCGCATCAGCGATCCGCCGTTCACGTCGACGATTGAGCCATTGATCCAGCGGCCATCAGCGGAGAGCAGCAGCGCGACGACGGCGGCATGATCTTCGGATTCGCCCAGCCGGGTGTGGGGCGTGCGCGACATGAAATATTGCGCCCATTTTTCGGCTTCGGGGCCATTAGCTTCCATCTGCGCCTTCATCTCGCCAGTCACGGTGAAGCCGGGGGCGAGGACGTTGGCGGTCAGCCCTTCCTTGCCCCAGCGCGATGAGACGTGACGCATCAGGGCGTTCACGCCCGCCTTCGACATTGCGTAGGAGGGACGGGTGGGTTCCGCGCCATGGGCGGAGCCGGAGCTGGTATAGACGATCGCCGACTCCTTGTTCTTCAGCAGATGCGGCACCACGGCGCGCGTGCACAGCAGGTGGCCGCGCAGGTTAACGGCGATGGTGCGGTCGAACACGGCAAGGTCGAGCGCCAGGGCGTCAGAGTCCTCCATGATCACGCGCAGGTCCGCTGCGTTGATATGCGCGCCATCAAGGCCGCCCAAGCGCTCCACCGCAGTCTTGACCGCTTCGTTCACCGACTGTTCGTCAGAAATATCGACATGGACGGCAAAGGCGCCATTGCCTGCCGCCTGCGCCGCTGCCTCCGCTCCGGCTAGGTTGATGTCGGCCGCACAGACTCGCGCGCCTTCTGCGGTCAGCCGCTTGACGGTTGCGGCGCCGATGCCTGTTGCGCTACCGAATATGATGATGCGGCGATCCTTGAGTCTGCTGTTCATCTGATTTCTCCCAAAATAGGTTGCTGCACTATTTCTATCCCTCGCGATGAGGACTGTTTTTCCAATCTGCCGTTCCGTTTTCGCTACGCGCCGTGGCGAGTTGCCCGTAAATCAGGCCCTGCCGAACTGCGCGATCAGCAGACATGACCCGCCCGCGATCAGCAGGAAGATCGCCAGCGCGACCCGGTTCGACGCGAAACGCAAAACCGGCTGTTCGCCAGTCCATCGCCGCGATCCGCTGATCATCGGGCCGATAAGGTTATCGCGGCGATGGATCAGGTAAAAGAGGATCGCCACGACATGCAGCGCCGTCAGCGTCAGGATGATGTTGAAGACGAACGCGTGCCATTCCGCCGCGACCCGTCCGGTGTCAAAATCCACCAGATAGGCGAAGGGGCCGGATTCCATGCCGTCGATATCGACCGAGAAGAAGCCGAGGCCGACTTGCGTCGCCAGCAGCGCAATCATCGCCAAAACGCTCCAGCCGCCAACCGGATTATGGCCGGGCGCCGGAGCAGCCCCCCGCTTGAACATATGACCGCGCACGTAGCGGAACAGCTTTCCGGGCCCACCCACGAAATGGGAAAAGAGAGCGGTGCTGCTGCCCGCAACGCCCCAGATGAGGCGGAAGAGCAGCAGCGTCAAGATGCTGTATCCTGCGAGCCGATGCAATCGAGCATCCGTTCTTCCGCCGTCCACCAGGCGAGCCCCAGCAGGGGCACCAATGTCCAGTGGAACAGACGGGTTGGCAGGTCCCAGATGCGCAGGCGCGCAGGCGCGCTGCTCATGTCCGCCTCCGCCATCAAAGCTCCGCGCGGAAACGGTCGTGGCAACTCTTGCAGGTGCCGCCCAGCGTGTTTCGTGCTGCGCTGAGGCCGGCAACGTTGCCGCTCGCGGCGGCAGCGTCCAGCGCGCGCGCGGCGGTGATCATGTCGCCCTGAAGCTTCACGAAGGCGGCGTTATCCTTCCAGATTTCGGGCTTGGCGCGGGTCTTGAGACCGGCCTCCGGGCCGCTGCCCTTCGGGAAATATTTGGGCAGCAGTGCGGCGCGTGCGGCGATGTCACGCGCCAGCGGCTTGACGCTGTTCATGTCGGGCGCGCCCGACTTCAGCTCGTCATTGATGCTTTTGAACGCTCCGCCGATCTCCTTGTAGCTCGCCTGGCGGGCCTTGATCGCGTTGGTGACTGCAGGCGCCGCAGCATAGGCCGCATAGCTGGCCAACATGCCCAGCACCACGAATGCTGTCGAATAGGGGAGCTTCATCTTCACTTCGTCCTCTCTGAAAACATCCTGTCGGTCAGCCAGCGCTTCGTCCGGTCGGTAGGCATCGGAGGGCTTGGGCACCATCCGTGACTTTTCATGGTCAAATGACGCCTGTCGAGATCATGGACCACCCGGTTTGGGATCAGTGAACACGGGTTTTTGGAGCAATCCGTCGATTTTGGACGAACAGTATGATCTTCCGCGTCGATCGGAAGCCTGTTTCAGGGAGCAAGCGTTCTGGACCGTTCCAGTGGACGGAATAGAATGGCGGGCATTTGCAGCCGCACACGAGACCGATTAGAACAGGCAGATGTAACTGGGGAGAATGTGTGGGCGTGGATATCAGGACCGGAAGTCGCGGCGTCCACGCGGAATTGCTGAGCGAAATGTTGGAGGTCGCGTTATCCGCGGTGTCGGCGGACCGTTGCCTGCCCGCCTATCTCCCCCCTTATCCCAAAGGCCGCAGGCTTGTCGTTGCCGTGGGCAAGGCTGGGGCAGCCATGGCCAGAGTCGCGCTGAGGGACGCCCCGCCGCAGACGCGTGCGATCATACTGGTTCCCTATGGGCACGGCTGCGCGCTGGCCGATCTACCCTCGAGCGCTATGCTGCTGGAAGGGGGCCACCCACTGCCGGATCAGCATGGGCTGGAAGCTGCCAAGATGATCCGCGAGGCGGTGTCCGAACTGACGGAGGAAGACCAACTGCTCGCGCTGGTATCGGGGGGGGGCTCAGCGCTCCTCGCTCTGCCAGCGGAAGGTCTCTCCCTTGAAGACAAACGCCAACTGACGGAGGAGCTACTGCTGTGCGGCGCGACGATTTCCCAGATCAATTGTGTCCGCACGCATCTGTCGCAGGTCAAGGGGGGGCGCCTCGCGGTGCTGGCGCATCCTGCCGAAGTGGTGACGCTCGCCTTTTCCGATGTGTCAGGTGATGACCCGGCGCTGATCGCTTCCGGACCGACCGTCGCGGACCGAACGACGTTACAGGACGCACGGCGGGTGCTTGAACGTTTCGCAATTCCGGTGCCCGATCATGTGCGGCGCATTCTTGAGGATGAGCGGCACGCAACGCCGCGGCCAGATGCCGCAGCGATGACGCGGGCTGAGGCGCATATCGTCGCGCGCAACCACATGGCCTTGCAGGCCGCGGGCGAGATCGCGGCATCGCAAGGATTTATGCCGGTTTATCTTGGGGACGATCTGGAAGGGGATTCGACAGAACTGGGCATCGTGCACGCCGCCCTCGCGCTGCATCATCGGCGCAAAGGTGGCAAATGGGCGTTGCTGTCCGGTGGAGAAACGACGGTGCTGGTGCGCAACAAGGTGGGGAAGGGCGGGCGCAATAGCGAATATGCGCTCAGCCTCGGCCTTTCACTAGACGGTGCCGCGGGGATTTCGGCGATTGCCTGCGATACAGACGGTATTGACGGCGTAGGAGGGCATGCCGGGGCGATCATCGATGGATCGACGCTGCGGCGGGCGAAGGCAGAGGGGATTTCCCCCGCTGGGATGCTGCGGCGGAACGACAGCTACGGCTTTTTCGAAGCGCTGGGCGATCTTGTCTTTACGGGGCCGACGCGGACGACCGTGAATGACTTCCGGGTGATCCTGATCGACGACGCAGCCTGAGCGTGGGTCGCTCTCGCCGAAAGATGTGACAGCCACTTGAAATGCTCGCGCAAGGAAAATGTCCACATCGTGAGACAGGATAGTGCGCCGCTTGCGACGGGAGTCGGCCGCCATCATAGACCGACCACTTTTGGGAGAGTTGCATGGATCGCCGGGATTTCAATCTTTCGCGCCGTGACATGATGGCTGCCTTAGGCCACAGTGCGATAATTTCCGCGACATCGGCTGTCCTGGGTTCCGCAAACGCCGCGACATCAGCCATGACGAAGGACTGGTGGAAAAGCGAATATCGCATCCTGCAGACAAACCTGCGCGAGATAGATGCACAGCAGGATCCGGCCGTGATCGCCCGCGCAGCCCGCGATT
This sequence comes from Sphingobium tyrosinilyticum, assembly GCF_042654265.1. Classification (NCBI taxonomy): domain Bacteria; kingdom Pseudomonadati; phylum Pseudomonadota; class Alphaproteobacteria; order Sphingomonadales; family Sphingobiaceae; genus Sphingobium; species Sphingobium tyrosinilyticum. The sequence continues at coordinate 40,101 of NZ_JBHSFZ010000031.1, forward strand.
TCGGCGCCACTGCAATCGTTTCGAATATTGGCGGGATCGTCGCCTTCTATCCCTCCGCCCTGCCGCTTCAATATGCGAACCCCTATCTGAAGGGCGATTTCGTGGGGCGGATGGTCGATGCGGCACACGCCAACGGCCTCGCCTATATCGGCCGGTTCGATCTGTCCAAGACAACCAAGTCCGTCTTCGATGCTCATCCCGACTGGTTCATGCGCAACCGGGACGGGTCCGTGCGCGAATATGAAGGTACCTATCAGGTCTGCCCAAATGGCGGATGGGCGCAGGATTATGCCCTGCGCATCCTGGAGGAAGGCATAGGGCGGTATGACATAGACGGCCTGTTCTTCAACATGGTGGGATATACGCGGACCGACTATGCGAATGTCGATCATGGCATTTGCGTCTGTGACAATTGCAGGAAGAAGTTCCGCGCCATGTATGGGCTGGACCTGCCGAAAACCGACGGCGCGGATGATCCCAACTGGCTGCCCTATATCGCTTTTCAAGGCCGGACGCTGGCGGAACTGGCCCAACGGACGACTATGCTGGTGCGCTCGGTCAGGCCCGATGTGCCGCTCATGGATTTCTTCGTAGGCCAGGTGGCGCGCGGAGAGGTACAGCGGCGGGTGGATCGTCCAGCGCCCGAATGGCCCTATGCGATGGGGGAACAGGTACGCTGGGCCACAGGCGTCAATCCCAAGCGCCCCTTTTCGGCTGCTTCGGCCGCCCATATCGACTATCCGTGGCGACAAGCGACCGAGAGTGCGGACAATCAACTGCTCCGTTTTGCGCAGGCGCTGGGAGCGGGCGGCAAGCTCGACCTGTATCTGATGGGCACCCTGGCGGATCAAGACGATCAAAGCTGGCTGCAGCCTGTGTCCCAACTCTTCAAATGGCATGCAGCCAACGAACGTCATTATGCGGGCCTGACACCCGTCGGACGCGTCGGGCTCTTCTCCCCCGCCTCGGGCTTCACCGGCGGCGAGCGTGGATTTTCACCCGGCCTGCGGGGTGCCTATCAAGCGTTGATCGATCTTCGTCAGCCCTTTCTCAGCCTCAATGCAGGACGTCTGGTGAAGGAGGGGAGGGCGCTGACCGACAATTTCGACGTCGTTCTGGTGTCCGACGGCCAACGGCTTTCGGACGAGGAAGCGGCGGCGCTCGACAATTTTGTCGCGGCGGGCGGCTTGTTGATTACGACAGGCAAGACGGGTGCGCTCGATGCGAAAGGTCAGCCGCGCGCGCGGCAGATATTGGCGAGCAGCCCGGTGGAGATGTTCACCGGGGAGTCCGACGCCCATGGCTGGTCGTTGAAGGATGATGGCTCTCAACTGGATTTCGGCGGCGCGCGCATTCCCGTTGACGGCCGCTACTTCCATAGTCGTCAGCGCCAGGGAGCGACGACGCTGGTCCCCTTCGCGCCCGATCAGCGCTTCGGTCCGCCGGAATTCAGTTATGCAAAACCGGACGCCATGGCGCGTCCTGACCCCGGCGTTGTCGCCATCCAGTTTGGCAAGGGTACGGCGGTCCACATCCCCTGGATGCCCGAAACGCTCTACTATCGGGACGGTCTGCAGGCGCACCGAGGCTTGTTCGGCGCGATCATCGACCGCTTCGCGCCGCCACCGTCAATCCGCCTGGAAGGCGAAGGCCCTGTCGAACTGACCGTTCAGCGGCAGGATGGCACGGGTGCCCTGATGGTCCACCTTATCAACTATGCGGGGCAACGGAACACCGCTTACACCACGCCGCCGGCTCTTCACGGACTGCGGCTGGGGGTGCGCGGTTCGTTCAGCTCTGCGGGATCAGCGCTACGCACGGACCGCACGATCCGAGGCGCGAGAAAATCGGGCGATGATTATCAGTGGTTCGACCTACCACCCGTCGCAGCTTTCGAAGTGCTGCGGCTGCTGCCGCGTTAGCTTTGGCGGGTCGCGCTCACGCCGGAGGGCGCCAAATAGTAATCACTGGTGAAATGATGAAACTGGTTGTACGCGAAGGGGTCATGACAATCGAATGCACCGCAGCAGAAATACAGGAATTTTCCGGTTACCGCAGGGTGCTCGCGCACCTGCGCGATCTGCTGATCAATGGTAGGGTTCAGACCGGTGACCGCTTGCCGGGTGAACGCGAACTCGCCTTGCAATTGGGGGTCAGCCGACCCGCTGTGCGTGAAGCGGTGCGGGCGATGGAAATGATCGGCGTCATTGAAACGCGCCACGGTCGTGCAAGCACGGTTCGCATTCCCGACGCCACAGTTCTGGGAGAATTTTTCTCGCTGGCCCTCGCCCAGCAACCGGCGATCATCGAAGACATCGTCGAAGTTCGGATCGCCTTGGAACGGCAAGCTGCGCGGCTGGCTTGCGAGCGTGCGGCCGAGGAGGATCTTCAGCGTCTGGCCTTGGCCCTTGAGGATATTTTGGCCACCATCGACGACGCGCAGTCAGGGGGCGATGCGGACTTCCGTTTCCACGCGGAACTCGTCGCAGCAGCGCACTCGCCCGCCCTTTCCACCGTTTATGGGACGATTACCCATTTGCTGGAACGATCGCATTTCGAACGGAGGCAGCGGATCGTGGAGACCTCAAAGGCTCGCGATTTCCTGATCGACCACCATCGGAAAATATTCGACGCGGTAGTGTCCGGCGACGCCCGCCTGGTTGATGACCTGATGCTCAGCCATTTTGCAATCGGCGCAGCCTTGCACAAGCAGGGGGCGACCAGCTTGTCCTAAGGCTGTTTCGCAAAGCGAGGCAAAAAACAGCAAACACACGCCATCACGCCGTGGTAAGACCAGATGAATAATGGGGCTGCATGCTCTGCTGCTTACAGGTGAGAGGAGGGGGATGGTGCATGAACCTACGCCAAAGGGCTATCGAGGGATGAGGTTCTACGGCTCATCTACTAGCGCGGAGCAGCTAGCATGATCGACCGCCGCGCTGTTTTGGCTGCAAGCCTGGTCACCGCCTTTGCTAGCCGGTCCCCCGAAGCCTTTGCATCTGCGGTTTCGCCCGATGATGCGACGATCAAACTGCATGGGCGTAGGCTTGAAATCGTCGATCTGACACATCGGCTGACCCGCGCTTTCGCCTTCACACCTGGACGCCTGTCGATGGAAGCGGTGGAAGGGTCCGGCACCGGGGCTGGCATGCGGCTTAACCGACTTTCGATCGTTGAGCACACCGGAACCCATCTCGATGCGCCCCGCCATTTCTCTCCCGAGGGCCGCAGCGTTGGCGACTTGTCAATCGCCGATCTGGTCGTGCCTCTTGTCGTGATCGACATCAGGGCAAAGCGCCAGTTGGACCGCGATGCGCAAGTGGGACCAGAAGACCTGGCCGCTTGGGAAAAGAAGCATGGCAGCTTGCCGGCCGGTTGCTGTGTCGCGATGCTCTCAGCTTGGGATCCACTGGCGGAAGTGGCCCGCTATGGCAGCTTATCACCGGAGGAGCGGCGCAAGAGCCCCGGTTTCAGCCGGGCCGCAGCCGATCTTCTGCTAAAGCGGGATGTACGGGGCATCGCGGTCGATACGCTCTCCCTGGATGCCGGGCGCGATATGCCTGATTATCCGGTTCATCGAAGCTGGCTGCGGAGCGGCCGCTGGGGCTTAGAAGCCGTCGCCAATCTCGATCGGGCGCCAGCCTCCGGCGCCATAATGTTCGTGGGCGCACCTCCCATTGCAGAGGCCACCGGTATTCCCATTCGGGCCATGGCGCTCTTCTGACATTTGACGCGGAAGCAGGAAATGACGGAACCATCCTCTTCATCGGATCGCGGAAAAGGGCTGGCGGCGAAGCAGCCCCCGGGAGTGCGCCGTCCGAATGAAAATCTGCTCGCCACCGGCCACCGCTTTGTCGCGCGGTTGCTCCGCCTGATTGAGAGCAGGGGCGGCGATGCGCAGTCTGTATTGGCTACTCGGAACATCGACCAGCCCCTGGCCGAATTTCTGGGTCCTGGATTGCTCGCCGTCGAGAAACAGAAGTTGCGGGCGATCGCCTCCCACGCGAGCGTCGTCGCTGCCGACATGCAATCGCGCAAGGCGGGCCGCGCGCTTTTTCGCGCGGGCGACTGGCGGCTGCTCTTCTATTGCCTCACCGGTAGCAAATCCCTGCGCGAAGCGATCCAGCGGATGGAGGAGCTGCTGGTGGCGATCGACGGTCGCATGGGGTTCGCTTCGCTCAACTGCTCCGGTTCCTGGGCACGGCTGACGCTCCGCGGCGCTCGCAGCGGAGACGAGGAACTGGACTTCATCGTCTCGCTTCATGGCGAGCTCATGTTCCACTCAATCTTCAGCTGGCTTATCGGCGTCCCGCTGGGTGGCATCGCAGCGCTGGATTACCCAGAATCCGCAGCATGTTATCTGGACGATGACAGCTGGCCCTTCGAACTCCGTCTTGGGACGCCGCGATCCGAATTGATCTTTGCCGAACGCATGCTCGACCTTCCTGTCCTAAGGACGATGGATGATTGCGAGGCGGCGCCGACGCTCAATTTTCTGTTCGGCCTGCGTGACGGAAATGATCCAGAGGAAATCGCACGGCGATCACGGCAGCTCATGGCGCTGGTCCTGCGGGAAGAGGCGCGCATGCTGTCGCTCGATGAATTGGCGAATGAGCTGGTGCTGGGTCGCATGACATTGCGCAGGCGGCTGAGCGCGGCAGGCACGACCTTTCACAAGTTGCGCGATGAAGTCCGGCGCGGCATCGCCATCGATCTTGTCGTCAACTCCGATCTGCCGATCGAGGAAATCGCCGAACGCCTGGATTTTTGCGATTCCGATTCCCTGCGATCGGCATTTCACGCCTGGACTGGCATGGCTCCGACCCATTATCGGCGGAGCATGAAACCGGCGGCCCACCCCAGTTGAAGGCGATGGCGGTCAGGGCATGCGAAGCTCGACAAGTTCCACGATCACCCCGTCCGGATCGCGCACGACGCTGTTCAGGACCGGTCCCTTGGCGTCCGCAGCCGGCTGGCTGACCAGCGGATATCCGGCGGACTTGACCTTCGCCGCGATGGCCCGGGTGTCGGCGACCCGCAGCCCGATCTTCGCGCCGGATGATTTATTCTGATCCGCCTTGGGACGATCATAGTGGATGAGGATCAACAACGTTTCGTTCGATTGCGGATTGCCCGAGAAGTTGTAAGCGATCTTTTGGAACGGGTCAGTCGGCTTGCTGATCGTCAGGATCGGCTTCATACCCAGCGTATCGGCATAGAAGCTTTTGGCCCGGGCCATGTCCGCCACCTCAAGCGAAACAAACCCCATTGCTGGGGTAGATTGCGGATCGGCCTGTGCCGGTGCGGCGGCCATGGCCAGCGGCAGCATCAGCAACGGTGCGATGAAAAGTTTCTTCATACCATGATCTCCGAAATGGACCGATTTGTGCGCATCGACCCCGTGCCCCATCCGTCGAGCGGGACGCCCATCAGTTGCTGCATTGTCAGCCCCACGCGGGAGATCGCGTCGCCCTGACTGGCGACATGGATTCCGCTCTTGACCTTGCCGCCTGCCCGTCCGGCCAGCATCACCGGTATGCCGTTGACGTCATGGTTCTTGGCATAGCTGACTTCGGAATGGGCCATGACCAGCATGTTGTCGAGCAGGGTGCCATCGCCTTCCTTCACCGCCGCCATCGACGCCACGAAGTCCGCCCAACCCTGCATGCTCTGTGTAGAAAAGGCATCCACCGTCGGCTGATAGCCTTTGGTCTTGTCCACAAGTTCTTCATGCGTGGCTTGATGATAGGCCGTGGTCGAACCCGCTTTGCGCAAGTCCGCTGTCGCGGTGGAAAAGACCATGTTGAAAACCTTGGTCTGATTGCAGGCGAGGGCCATTGCGAGCAGATCCGCCATCAGCTTATGCGACTTCTGACGCTCGATCACGTCAGTGCTGGGGGCCATTTCAGCGGGCCTTTGCGGAACGACGCATGCTTCGGCCTTTGGCGGCTTTTCCAATTGCAGGGCGAGCTTAGTCTCGACCTCGCGGATGGCAGTGAAATAGCTGTCCACCCTCGCTTTATCTTCCGCGCCGAGTTTGCCCATCATCCGGCGGCGCTCGTCAGTCACAGCGGACAGCACGCTCCGCCGCGCCATGATGCGCGGATCGGGCTTGAACTCGGCTGCGTTGGGATCGTGGAAGTCCGCCCCGAATACGCGCTGATACAGTTCCATCGGCGACGCGACGCTGGCGTTCATCTCCGTGCCGCTGCGGTAGGAGAAGCTCGTCCGTGCATTTCCATCGGCGCTCAGGTCCAGGCTGCGGAAAAAGGAACCCGATCCGATAGTATCCGCGATCGTGGTATCCAGCGTGGGCGCGACGATCTGCTGCCAGGAATCCACCGGCGTTCCGGTGCGCAGGCCGATATTGCCGGAAATATGCGGCTGGTTGCTCTTCCCATCCAGCGAGACGCTGAAGCCCGACAGGATCGTCACCTTGTCCTGCACAGGCGCGACCGGCGCCAGTTCGGGCGGCAGGTCATAGCCCGCCCCCTGCTTTTTCGGGTTCCAGCGGTCGGGGATCATGCCACAACCCCAGAACCAAGTACCGAAACGCACCGGCAATCGACCCCCGCCATATTCAGCGGCGAAGGCGGTGCCGTTATCATCGAGGAAATAGTCCAGGAACGGTAGGCCCACGCCCACCGCGGCCCCGGCAAAGGCCCCGCGCAGCAAGAATCCGCGCCTGTTCATGTTGGTCATGATGACTTCCTAGCTGAATGCCGCGCCGCCGTGGTGCGAGTTGGCACGCGCGATGTGGCCGCGAAGAAATGGGGATCCGTGGCAATTTGCCGGAACAGCGCCCGGATGCGAAAACCGCTCTGCGCGAAACCATTGTGAAGCGCGGCGGTCACCGGTTCCTCGCTCGCCAGCGCCTCTCGACCCACGGCATAGCGCCACGCCGACTGAGCGAGACACTGCGTCACTTGCGGGCTGTCATGCAGCGCTTTGCCGAGGCCCGCAGCATCTGGGAAACTCACATTGCCGAGCGATCCCGATGTATCGATCGCCATGCCATTTTCGCTCGCCCGGAACTGGCCCGCGCCATCGAAACTATCGAGGGTAAGACCCATTGGGTCGGTCAGTTTGTGGCAGCTGGCACATTCTTCATCGTCGAGATGCGCTTTTAGCCGCTCCCGCGTGGTGCGCAGGCTCGGATTGGACGTATCCTGCACGATGGTGAAGTTGACGTTCGCGGGGGGCGTTGGAATATGCTCGCACATCAGCACTTCCCGCAACGCCTTCCCGCGCAGCGTCGGCGACGATCGTCCTTCGTGCGAATGAAGGGCCAGGAAACTTATCTGCGTCAGCAAGCCCACGCGCGGATCACTGTCCGGCAGGGTGATCACCGACCAGTCGCGCGGTGCGTAGGGCATGCGGTAAAGCGGACTGAGTTGGCGATTCATCGCCACCCGCCTGGTCGTGAACAGGTCACGATAATCTCCGTTTTCCCGCGCCAGCAGCGTGACGATCGTGCGCAATGTCTGCTCTCGCGCCGCAGGACCGGCGGAAGACCGGAAAGCGGGATAGATGAGCGAGTCCTTCGACAAGGACATCATGCCTTCCAGCTGCAGAAAGTCGTCGAAGAAGGCCGTGACGCCGGTCTCGAACCGGGGTGAGGCCATCAGGCGGCCGACCTGCTGGGCAAGCCCCGCCTGCGTCATCAGCGAACCATCCCTGGCGGTGTTGAGCAATTCCTCGTCAGGGGTGCTGTTCCAGAGGAAATAGCTGAGCTTGCTCGCCCGCGACCAGGCATCGAGGGTCTGGGCCGAACGGTGCGCCGGGTCAGCCACCACCCTGTCCATCTGGAACAGGAATGGCAGATCCGACAACATGGTCGTCAGCATGACGGCCACGCCTGCATGGAAGTCATTGAGCGTGCGCGCCGAGGCTAATGTCTGCGAAACGGCCAGTCGGCTTTCGGTAGGGCTCAAAGGCCGCCGGTAAAGCCGCAAACCCACCCTGTCGAAGAAGCTCTCCGCGCAGGCAGCTCCGTTGGGATCGGTAGGACCAGGCTGACATGTGATCAGCCGGTCCCGATGCGATTTGTCCACCACCTGCTCGGCGATGCCGCGCGCAATCTGTTCATATTGTTCGGCACCGGACGGCGTCAGCGAAACCGCGCTTGTTCCGGCGGCCAGCAGGCCGCCCACCCGCAAATCAGGCTCGAACCGGCCGCTGATCTTGATGTCCGGTCCGAAAATGTCGGCGATGGTCGCGCGATACTGGGCTTCGGTCAGGCGGCGCAGCTTCGGTACGCCCGCCTCCGGCTGATCCGCACGCCCCGCGGTGCCGGCAAGCAGGATAGCGCCTACCGCGCACAATGCCGTCACCGCCGAACCGATGCGAATGGCCTTGGAAGTCTTATCGTTCATTGCTGCGACCCTTGGGCCACCTTTTGAGCCGGTTTGATGAGAAAGGCGGGAATGCCACGGAACCGCAGAGCGGAAGAAATCGCCGTGTTGCGCCCGCTCTTGGGATCGGGGAAGGCGTCAGCGTGACTGCGGACGGATTTGATGAGGGCGGGACAGGACATGCGGGTCAGATTGGCGCCGACCTGCGTCGATTGATGATATCCTTCCTCGATACTGGCGAGCGTGTGGTAACCGTAGATCCCGCCTTCGATGCTTTCCCCCGCCTTGATCGTCGCGCGGATCTGTGCCTTCCGCACCTCGCGATAACTGTCGACGATCTGTTCACGCAGGCGCACCCGCAGGTCGAACGGTTCGGTGCTCAGCTCGCCGTTGCGGATGCGCCCCTTCACCTGGGTCTGAAAGCGCGGGTCGGGATCGACATCCAGGCTTGCCCAGCCCAGTCCCTTGCCCGAACCCGAGACTTCCAGAGGACTGGCGCTCGCATAGACATGGACGGTCACGTCGTCGTCGTTCAACGGATCGTCAACGTCGGTGATCTCTACAAGCGTGGGCGAGCCGATCGACGTGATCACTTCATCCGCGACCTTGGGCGTACCATAGTCCCGCGTGGCGAAGTTGCATCCGGTCGCGCGGATCAGTTCGTTGTCGACGCCCTGTTCCCCATTGGGGCCCCGAAAGTCATTCTTACCGTTACGACCGTCCAGGTCGATCCCATAGGCGACCTTTCCCAGATAAGGTTCATTGCCTTTGGCCAGGAACGGAAAATCCTCGGGATTGGTGCAACTGTCATAGGCTAGCCGCGTACCGAGGAAGGACAATACGCCCTTGCCCTTGGGGATATGATATTTCTGCCGGAGCGCCTCTTTTTCCGTCTCCGGAACCGCCGCCATGCTCCCATTTGCTCCCGACGCGTGACCGGTGGGCACCATCTTGAAACCGAGTTTGTCGCTCATCAGCCTGTGAAGGGCCTGAACCTTTTCGGGAGCTTCATATTTCGTCCGCTCGGCAGGCGGCAGGCTTTGCAGGAATATGTCGCTTGAACTGAGCGATAAGGCACGACATGCCTTGTCGTCCTCATAAGACGGCACGTAGATGTTGGTCAGTGCGAAGGACAAAGGCGCCGGCGCTGCGGGCAGTGGATTTGCCGTCAGGCAGCCACCTATCGCAAGCACTGAAATAAACGCGATCCGCCTGATTGTATAAGGGCGTCTTCCGCCTTGGCGCCATGTGGCGTTCATCACCCTCTCCTGCCGCAGTGCTTATCGCCCGCGTGCTCCCAAATTACCGTCTTCTTTATCGCTTGATTTTTGACCAGGTCGCCACCCGAAAGCTGTTCATCGACCCGGCAAATCTGTTCGCTTTTTCGGTGGTGGATGGCTGTCCCCAAAGACCCGAACGGCTCACGCGACGTGCAACCGACGTCCGGACAGCCGGTCTGAACAAATCTCAGAAATATTGGGCGGCGATCTCGCTGCTCATCTGCTGGGCGGCCATTACCAACGTCGGTCCCAACTCATACAGCCTTGTCCGCGCCAACTGCGATGACCGATCGGACACAGACAACGCGCCCTTGGGCAAGCCATCACGATCATGCACCATCGCCGCGACACAGCGCAGCCCGGCGTCATATTCCTCATCATCCATGGCATAGCCACGGTCGCGGATAGTCGCCAGTTCCTTGCGGAGACGGTCGGCATCTACAATGCTGCGGGATGTGCGTCCCTTGAGGGGGGCCTGAGCGACATAGTCGTCGAACTCCTGGCGCGTCCAATGCGCCATCAGCACCTTCCCCGATGCGGTCGTGTGCAGAGGCAGCACTGCACCAGGGCGCGCAGCGGTCGGACGGAAGCCATTTTGCGCGACCTGCCCGACATAGCATATGCCCCGCCCTTCCGGCACGGCGATATTCACGCAATGGTTTACTTCGGCCATAAGCGAACGCATGATTGACCGGCCGAGTTTTCCAAGATCCCGCGTCTGCGCGAAAACGGCTCCGACGGTAAACGCCTGTACCCCGATCGACCAACGATTGGTCGCTCTATCGAACGCGACGTAACGCAGCGCTTCCATCGTTGTCAGCAGGCGATGTGCTGTTGATCGCGGGAGACTGACCGTACGCGCCAAGTCGCTCAGGGTCATGCTGTCACTTTTGGCCAGTTCATCCATCAAGCCGAATGCGCGAACCAGGGACTGCACCCGACCTAAGGCACCCTCATCCAACTCTTCGCGGATATTGCTCACATTTGCATCCTCGCCTGCATGGGCCATCAGCATGACAAATGCTCCAGCCCTGAAACTGGTATGACCTGTTTGCCGGCAAATGTCGATAAGGAATTGGCGCAGCTCCCCTGGCCGTTGAGTGACGCACATCTGCGGGCGTTTACCGGCCAGCAGATTTGACGCTCGGTCTAACCGCTGACCTTGTGATTGGCGGCCAGTTCCAGCGCCTCGACCAAAGCTGAATGGTCCTTGTCACCACCGCCGTTCGCGACGCAGCTGCTCATCAACTGCTGTGCAGAAGCCGTGCCGGGTAGGGAGAGGCTTAGCGTGCGAGCGCCCGACAGAGCCAGGTTGAGATCTTTCTGATGCAGACTGAGGCGGAAGCCGGGCGCAAAGCTGCGGTCGATCATCCGCTGGCCATGCACCTCCAGCACACGGGACGCGGCGAAACCGCCCATCAGTGCCTCGCGCACACGGGCGGGATCGGCGCCGGCGCGCGATGCGAATAGCAACGCTTCTGCCACCGCTTCGATATTCAGCGCGACAATGATCTGGTTCGCGACCTTCGTGATCTGCCCCGCGCCCACATTGCCGACCAGCGTGATATTCTTGCCCATGGCTTCGAGCAGCGGTTTCACCTTCTCGAACGTCTCGGCCTTCGCGCCGCACATGATGGTCAGGCTTGCGTTGCGCGCGCCCACCTCGCCGCCCGATACCGGGGCATCGATGTAGGCGCCGCCCAGATCTTCGATCCGCTTCGCGAAATCACGAGTTGCGATCGGGTCGATCGAACTCATGTCCATGACGATCGTGCCCGGCCTCAATCCGGTCGTGACACCATCGGGACCGAACAGCACATGATCGACATCGGGCGTGTCCGGCAGCATCAGGATGACGCATTCCACCTCGGCCGCGACCGCTGCGGGATCGCTGCAGGTGACGACACCTGCTTTTTGCAGTTCCTCGGCAAGAGGCGTGCGATTGATGCAGCTGTAAAGGCCGTGCCCCGCCGCCAGCAGATGGCCCGCCATAGGCCGTCCCATGATGCCTAGTCCGATGAATCCGATCTTCATGTCGATTATCCTGTTTGATTCAGAAATGGTTCGGCCCAGCCCAGGCCAGCGGCTGTATCCCCGGCCGGGCGATACTCGCACCCGATCCAACCGGAATAGCCTAGGGCGTCGATATGGGGCAGCAGCCAGGTATAATTGATCTCGCCCGTCCCCGGTTCGGCGCGTCCGGGATTGTCGGCGAGCTGGATGTGGCCAATTTCCGGCAACAAACGCTCGATGTTGCGGGCAAGATCGCCCTCCATGACCTGCATATGGTAGATGTCATATTGCAGCTTCGTGTTCGGCCGCCCCACCTCGCTCAGGACGGAGAGAGCCGCCTCGCTGGTCGAATAAAAATAGCCGGGAATGTCCACGCGAGTGTTGATCGGCTCGATCAGCAAATCGATGCCATGAGGTGCAAACAGGTCTGCGGCAAAGGCGACATTATCGACCAGCGTTCTCCGGTTTCGCGGGTCGGCGGGCGCTTTCCCGGCCATGAGATGCAATCTGCGGCACCCGAGACGGCGCGCATAATCCAGCGCCCAAGCCGCCCCGCGCCGACATTCATCGATCTGGTCGGGTAGCGCCCCGATTCCGCGCTGGCCGCGTTCCCAATCACCTGCGGGAAGATTGAAAAGGACGATCTCCAAACCGTTCCGAGCGGCTCGCGCGGCGATCTCATCGGCGGAAAACTCATAAGGGAACATGAACTCGACGCCACGAAAACCCGCATCTGCCGCCGCGTTGATCCGATCGAGAAAAGCTAGGTGCGTGAACATCAAGGACAGGTTGGCCGCAAGCTTAACCACGAAAATTCACTCCTATTCCAGACCTCGGACGCCGCCCGGGCAAGTCACCTAAAATGCAATGCCAAGAACAAGGTCCATCACATTGGTCCCCGTGGGACCCGTGCGCAGCAGATCCTGTGTCATGTTGAACAGCGTGTAGCTGTCGTTTCGCGCGAGCATTTTGAGCGGCTTGAGGCCAAGAGCTTGCGCCCGCGCGACCAGAGAGCCATCGGCAAAGGCTCCAGCGGCATCGGTGGGTCCGTCAGTTCCATCAGTGCCAGCGGCGAGCAGTGCGACCCGTTCGACCGCCTCCAGCTCCAATGCGGCGACCAGAGCGAATTCCTGATTGCGTCCGCCTTTTCCGTCGCCCGTCACGTGCAAGGTCGTCTCGCCCGCCGATATAAACAGTGCAGGGCGTTGCGCGGCAGGACAACTACGCAAAACTTCAGCCATCGACCGGGCCTGCACATGCGTGTTGCCGGTCATGTTTGGATTCACGACATGGAAGCCGAGCCCTGCATCCCGAGCGCCATGTCGCACTGCGTCGAGTGCGCTGCCGCTGTCTCCCAGAAGCACGACGTCGGCCCTGCTGACCTCACGATGCGGAAGAGGGGCTGGCGGCGTGGCGAGCAGGGCGCGCACGGCTGAAGGGATATGATCGAGCAAACCGTAATGTGCGATGATCTCCAGCGGGTCGTCACCGCCGGGTGATGAGCGGATGGTCGGCCCGGACCCTATCGAACCATGGTCCCCGCTCGGCACGTCCGATAAGAGCAACGTAAGGCAGGCGGCAGGCGCGATATAGTCGAGCAATTGCCCACCTTTTACCCGGGATAGTTGTTTGCGCACGCAATTGATTTCTTCAATCGAGGCGCCGGACCGAAGCAGGAGTTCGGTGGTCGAAGACTTTTCCGATAATGTGATGCCTGCCGCGGGCGCGACAAGCAGGGCGGACGCGCCCCCCGAGAGGAGAACGATAACGCTGTCATTCCGGGTCAGGCCATTCACCGTCCTCAGCAATTCCTCCGTGGCCGCGACACCCGCCTCGTCCGGCAGGGGGTGCCCGGCCTCGAGTTGCCGGATGCGGTACAAGGGCGCGCGATGATCGCGCTTCACGATGATGCAACCATCATCTATCCTGTCGCCGAATAGCGTTTCAATGCCCTGCGCCATCGCCGCGGCCGCTTTGCCCGCGCCAATCACGATCAGACGCCCCCGGGGATCCATGGGCCAATCGATCGCCTGCCTGTCTTTCTTAATGAACCACCCGGTTTTAGTGGGAGGGCCCAGGCTTTCGACCAGATGATCGCCTCGCACCGCGTCCAGCGCTGTGCCAAACAGCAACTTCAGAAGGCTTCGTGCTTCCTGCACCGTATCGATCGTCACTGGCATCAGGGTACAAGCAAGGTGAAAGGATAAACATAGGCCTGCAACATCACGAATAGACCTATCAGCGATCCCAGAGCCAGACTGTGCACAAAGACATGGCGCAGGATGCGTCCTTCCTGCCCGAACCATTGAGTAGCGGTCGAAGCGACGACGATGCTCTGCGCATCGATCATCTTGCCCATGACGCCGCCTGCACTGTTCGCGCCCGCCATCAGCACCGGCGACAGGTTCAGCTGCTCCGCCGTCACCTTCTGGAGACCGCCGAACAGGACATTCGACGCCGTGTCCGACCCGGTCACCGCAACCCCCACCCAACCCAGCATCGTACCGAAGAAGGGGTAAAGCGTCCCGGTTGCCGCGAATGCGAGGCCCATCGAGGCATCGATACCGCCGAAACGCGTCAGATAGCCAAGGGCCAGCATCGCTGCGATCGTCAACAGGGACGGCAGGACCATTATCCAAGTGCGAGCATAGATAGTCCCCAATCGGCGCGGCGAAATGCGCAGCAACGCTGCGCTCAGCAGCGCCGCCACCAAAATGGCCGTTCCGGTGGCGGAAAGCATGTTCAGATTATAGACGGCTTTTTCGAACTCAGGATGCGTGACGACCGGAGGTAACCGCTGGATGACGCCGTCCAACCCGGCAAAAGACAGATGGAGCGCGAAGATGTCGTCGAGCGAGCCTTTCACGAATGGCAGACCCCATATGAAAACGCAGGCGGTCAGGATTATCCAGGGCATCCATGCCCGCTTGACGGCCGCAGCCTCATAGCTTGCCGATGGCGCACTCACGCTGTCGGTCGTAGCGGCTGCATCACGCTCATCACCAGGCGCCAGCGGTGCTTCGTTCACTGCCATGATTCGCGCGGGTTGCCATATCCTGAGGAAGAGGATGAGCGCGACGATGGAGGCAAGCGCAGCGCCGATCGAAGTCAGCCAAGGCCCATGCAGATTTGATATCGCGAGTTGCACTGCGGCGAAGCTGGTCCCTGCCACCAGCAAGGCAGGCATCACCTCCATCGTCCGGCGCCATCCGCAATAAGCGACGAGCAGCCAGATCGGCACGATAAGGGCGAAAGGCGTCATCTGTCGCCCTACCATGGCGGACAGTTCCAGAAGCGGAAGACCCGTCACCCCGGACAGAGTGACGAGCGGCGTGCCGAGCGCCCCGAACGCCACAGGAGCAGTATTGGCAATCAGCGACAAGCCGGATGCCTGCAGCCGGGTAAACCCCAACCCGATGAGCATGGCGCCCGTCACCGCCACCGGCGTTCCAAAACCAGCCGCACCTTCGAAAAAGGCGCCAAAGCAAAAGGCGATCAGCAGCAGTTGCAGGCGGCTGTCGGGCGTAATCGTGGTGATGGCTGTGCGCAGCACATGGAACTGCCCGGTCGCTTCGGTCAATTGATACAGGAAGATGATGTTGAGCACGATCCAGCCGATCGGCAACAACCCATAAGCCGCGCCAAAGCCGGCGGCGCGCAGGGCAAGCCCCGCAGGCATGCCGAATACCAAAATCGCCACCAGCAATCCAGCGGCCAGGCCCATCAGCGCGGCCACATGCGCACGGACATGAAACAGGCCGATCGCCCCAAGAAGGACGATGACAGGCACCGCTGCAACCAGCGCCGACAGCCAGCCACTGCCCAGCGGATCATAATTTTGCGACCAGATCATCCCGAAACCTTTTGCGCTATCCTATGCCGGTCCTGGGGCCGCAAACGGGACGGAGCCGGTAAACCGCTCCGCCCCGCCGCCCCCTTTGGACCAATTCAGAACCCTGGCGCCAAATCCATCAGCACGATGCCTTGCCCCACACCCGCGTCGATGACGTCGGCGGAACCTACCTGCGCTGCGATCATGCGGCCATTGGGTCGAACCACCGGGTTACCGTATTTCCAGCCGCCATATTGGACGATGTCGGTCATGCGCGTGTAGCGGGGCTTGCTGGGATCGAGATCGAGAACGCACAGGTCCATACCCTTTGCGCGATCTTGGGCACATTCGACCAGCGCACGGCGCCCGTCCGGGAAAATCCCCTCAACCTCGCCATAAAGGGTGGTGGGTGTCGGATAACGGGTGATCTTCTTCGTTTCGAAATCAACGGAAATCACCTGCGTCTCAACGCCTGTAGGTCCCTTGCCATATCCATAACAGGGCATCAGCAGCCCCTTGTCGCCCGGAAGGAAATCCTGGGCTTCCACAAAACAATCCGTGGTCGTGACGATTTCCCGCTTGTCTTCCATCTTTGCTGCGCCATCTCGCACCGCGATGCGGCCGGTATAGACCGTTGTCGCGGCGGGCTTTCCCGCCGCCGCAGGACGCATCTCGCTCCAGGCAATCATGTTGCTGCGCGGGCTGGTCGCAATCCCTTCAAATATGGTGACACCCAATGGCACGGGCGCGCGGGTCGCCGATGGGTCCATCCAGAACAGTTCGATCCGGCTGAAACGGGTTTCCTCGCGCGTCTTGCCCAAAATGCGGGGCCCCAGCAGCGCGAAGCTGCCGTCCGCGATATAATGGACCCGCAGAAAACCCTCGCTTGGCGCGTGGCCGGTCAGATTGCGGATCTGACCGGTCGCCATGTCATATTCGAAGGCGTCGCCATAGGACTTGCCGATAAAGGCTAGCTTGTCTCCCTTTGGCGAGAAAACCGGACGCTCGCCGAAAGCCGAGATCAGGCGCTGTCCAGGCGGCATGTCCAGGATCGGATTGCCGGGCTTGTTGCCGAGTGGAAGGGTCACCGGAACCGGATCGCCGCGCGTGAATGTTTGCGCCGACAGCGCCGACGACAGCAGCATCGGCGCGGCCATCGCTGCCAGAAACTGGCTTACCTTCATAGTCATTCTCCCTATTTCAATCCCGCTCCAGCGTGGGAGTGATCGCCAGTCAAGCAATGGCGGCGCCCATCCCACCATGCGGCAAGCCATTTCCCGCATGGTGGGATGGCTGATTGTGGCGACGCCGTCTTGGACTAGAGGGAGAGGGCAATGACGGATATCGACAGGGAGAGATCATGCCGGACATCATGCCAGTCAGCCGACGCACCGCGCTGGCACTGAGCGGCGGAGCGCTTCTCTCCCGCCTCGAGTCCGCCATGGCCGCACGCGCAAGCCGCGATGTCGCGCCGGACTGGGCGACAGAACCGATGCGCTGGTTCCAGCTCGCCTTCACAGAGGATGACGTCGGCCATTTCGATCCCAAATTCTGGACCGATTATTTCCGGGACATCCATGCCGACGGGGTGTGTCTGAGCGCTGGTGGCGGGATCGCTTTCTATCCGACGGCGATCGCCTATCACGGCATGGCTCCAGGGGTGGACAGGGGGCAGGACCCGTTCGGCGACATGGTCTTCGCCTGCAAGAAGATGGGCCTGCGCGTGCTTGCCCGCATCGATCCCCACGCGATGAATGCAGCGGCTGCCGCCGCGCATCCCGAATGGGCACTCACTGGTCCAGATGGCAAGAGCAAGCGCCACGGCAGCGCGCCCGATCTGACGCTGACCTGCGCTTACGGCCCCTATAATTTCGAACTGATGCCCAAGGTGATTGAAGAGATTGCCCGGCGCTATCCCATTGACGGCGTTTTCGGCAATCGCTGGAACGGAAGCGGTACCTGCTATTGTGAAAGCTGCCGGACGCAATACCGGGCCGCGTCGGGGCTGGACATACCGCTTGATCCGGATCCATCGACACCCGCGGGGCGCCGCTATGCCGCCTGGGTGGAGACCCGCCTTTTCGCGCTGATCGACCGTTGGAACGCTGCAGCGCGCAAGCATCGCCCTTCGGCCAGCTTCATTCCCGGCAGCGACCGGCGCGGCCTGGTCGAACTGAATGGCCCCGGTCTGTCGCAACGGCTTCCCATCGCCTTTTGTGACCGCCAGGCCCGATCGGTCGAAAACTCACCATGGGCACCAGGACCTGAAGCATGGGGTGCCGGCCGATATACGCGCGAACTGCGCGCGTTCATGCAGGACAAGCCTGTCGGCCATATCATTTCCGTCGGCGTGGAGGAATCCTATCGCTGGAAGGATTCGGTGCAGGCTGCGCCTGAAATCCGTATCTGGGCAGCCGGCGCGATTGCGCAAGGAGCGCGTCCCTGGATCACTAAATTCAACGGCAAGCCGCTGGACAAGCGCTGGATGGACGTGGTTCGCGATCTCTATCAATGGCATCACGCCAATGACCGCTATCTGCGCAATACGCATAATCTCGCGCGAGTCGGGCTGGTGCTATCGACCCGCACGCCACCTTTCCTTGGCGGATGGAAGCAACGGCACGATTTGGATGGGCATTTGCGCGGCTTCTATCAGGCGCTGCTGGAGTCCCGCATTCCTTTCGACATGATCGACGACGGCTTCCTCGACGAGGCAAGCCTCTCCCGCTTCAGAACGCTGATCCTCGCCAATGCTGCCGTGCTCTCCGATACCCAGTGCCAGCAAGTCCGCGCCTTCGTCGCCCGCGGCGGTTGCGTGATCGCAACGCATCAGACCTCGCTGTTCGACGGCGATGGACAGCGCCGTCCAGACTTTGCACTGGCCGACCTGTTCGGTTGCTCCGTCACAGGTGAGGAGGAGGGACCGCTCCGCAATGCCTATCTGACAATCCACCACGCGCACCCTGCGATGGCGAAGTTGCCAGAGATCAGCCGGACGATCGGCCCAATCCGGCGGCAACCGGTCAAGGCGCGCAATGCGTCGGAGGTGGCGCTGACGCTGGTGCCATCCTACCCTGACCTGCCGATGGAGCGGGTCTATACTGACCGCACGGAAAGCAACATCCCCATGGCGATCTGTCGCCAAGCCGGTAAGGGCCGCGTTGTCTATCTGCCAATGGATATTGATCGCACATTCGCCGAACTGTCGCATGGTGATCATCTGACCCTGCTGCAATCAATGGTGGACTGGGCGCACGACGAGCAGCAGCCGCTACAGATTGACGGACCGGGGTTGGTGGACATCGCATACTGGCGTCAAAAAAACTCTGTCACCGCGCACCTGGTTAGCCTCAACAATCCCATGACGATGCGGGGCAGCTATCGTGCGGCG
This sequence comes from Sphingobium tyrosinilyticum, assembly GCF_042654265.1. Lineage (NCBI taxonomy): Bacteria > Pseudomonadati > Pseudomonadota > Alphaproteobacteria > Sphingomonadales > Sphingobiaceae > Sphingobium > Sphingobium tyrosinilyticum. The sequence continues at coordinate 58,971 of NZ_JBHSFZ010000031.1, forward strand.
ATCCCGACAGGCCCTTATCGAGTCGCCCTTCAGCTTCCGGCTGGCACGCGGCCCTTGCAGGTGCGCAGGCTATCTAGTGGCGACCATGTTCCAATTCAGGTCGATGGCGAGCGCGTCATCGTCGATGTGCCGCTCATTGATTACCATGAGGTGATCGCCGTCGATCTTGGATGACAAATCGGGGCGATTCGGCGTTGCGCGCAGGAACCGGGCATGATGTTGGATCGTCTCCAACCCGCGAGCCTGCGCCGCGTCCCTTGTCTGGAGAAGGATCCCATACTTTCAGGCAGTCCTGCGAGTTTTGCTAGAGCAGAATCCGATCAATCGGGCTCATCGGCAGCCTCGACCTCGTCCGTCACAAGCCTTCGGCTTCGAAGGCAGGCGAGATGGGCAAGGCTTTCGCCCGTGGCAAGACCAAGAACGCTTCGATCGGTCTGGCCTTTGAACAAGACTGGAAAAACGTCGATCGCCCGTTCCGGCGTTTCAACGAGCGTGAGTGTGCGAGGCCGACTTCATGGCCTTCGATCAAGGCACCGATGCGGGCATGCAGACCATGAAACGGTTTACCATGGGCTGGAAGAACGAGCACATTGTCCGATACTTTTTGGCGGATCGCCTCAAGGGTCTCCAGCCAGTCAGTGAGCGGATCTGCCGCGGGCTCTAGAGGCTGTACCGAAACATTCGATGAGATTTCAGGCGGTACCTGATTTCCAGAAATCAGCAACTTCATCTCGGGACAATGGAGCAGAGCATGCTCGGGCGAATGACCTTTGCCGATCATTCGCGGCCTGATCACCTATCGTCCGTGCGTCTATTCCGGAAGGCAGCAGTTCCGCTATCCGCATCCAATCACCCATTCACGCCTCCCGATCTTGAGCCGTTGGCCATCCTCCATCGCACGGAAACTGATAAAGCATCTTGCCAGCCGTTCAGACCAATAATGCAACGTTCCTGTTTACTTATAGTTGCGTCCTGTTGTAAGACGCGCGGATAGCGGTCCTCAGTTGCAGAGCGGGGGATCGGCGAAACATTCGGACGGAGGATTTCTTGGCTGATCGGCTCGCCGTTACGCGGCGTATGTTCATCGTTTCAACCGCTCTGGCGATGCCTGTGGTCGCAATGGCTGAAGGTGCGGGCAAAGCGCTATATCGCAATCCCAAGGCGCGGATCGAAGATCGCGTCCGCGATCTGCTAAGCCGGATGACCCTGGAGGAAAAGGCCGCGCAGATGCGGTCGATCGCCTACACGAAATCCCGGTTCCTCGAGGGCGATAATTTCTCGCCCGAGAAGGCAAAGCAGGTCTTCGTCAACGGCATCGGGCAGATCGGCAATCCGAGCGATACCAATGGTACGGCGCGTGTTGCCAAGGACGCCTATCGCGCCGTTGGGGAAACGATCGACCTGGTGAACGCGATCCAGCGGCACCTGGTTGATAATACCCGCCTCGGCATCCCCGCATTGTTCCATGAGGAAACAGCCCATGGCCTCAAGGCGCGGGACGCGACCATTTTCCCGATCCCGCTCGGGCTTGGTAGCACCTGGGACCCCAAGCTGGTCCAGCAGGCTTACGAACTGGCAGGGCGTGAAGCCCGCATGCGTGGCGCTACCGTCGCGCTCAGTCCGGTCCTGGACCTCGCCCGTGATCCCCGCTTCGGGCGGGTCGAGGAGTTTTTCAGTGAAGACCCTTATTTGGTCAGCCAGATGGGCATTGCGTCTGTCCGCGGTCAGCAAGGACAGCGGCCGTTGGCGGCGGACAAGGTCTTCGTGACGCTTAAGCACTTCATTCACGGCGCGCCAGAGAGCGGGCTCAACATCGGCCCGGCTGACATGAGCGAGCGGACGCTGCGCGAGAATTTCCTCGTGCCCTTCGCGCAGGTGATCAAGAAGGCCGATCCTGCTGTTATCATGCCGTCCTACAATGAGCTCGAGGGCGTTCCTTCCCACGCTAATTATCAACTGCTTCAACGTACCGGGCGGGAGCGGCTTGGCTTTCGCGGCGCGTATTTCAGTGATTATGGCGGTGTCACCAATTTGGTCACGCATCATCAAATGGCGGCGAATGACGATGATGCCGCTGTGCTGGCAATCCATGCAGGCGTCGACGCAGAAATGCCGGAGGGTCAGGCCTATGCCCGATTGCCCGAGCTGGTGCGCGCTGGCCGCATTCCCGAAGCAAGTATCGACGCCGCGGTGTCCCGCATATTGGCCCTCAAGTTCGAGGCCGGCCTGTTCGAGAATCCCTATCTGAACAAATCCCGCGCCCTGCGTCAGGTCAATGCCCCCGCTAGTAAGGCGCTTGTGCGCAAGGTTGCGCAAAAGTCGCTCGTGCTGCTCAAAAATGACGGTTTGCTGCCGATTGATCCGGCTAAGCCGCGAAAAATTGCGGTTGTTGGGCCTAATGCGGTTGAACCTTTGTTTGGGGGCTATTCCTCCGTCAACGCGCAGGCCGTCGGGATATTGGCGGGCGTGAAAGCAGCTGCCGGGCACGCGATCTCCATCGAGTATGCCGAAGGTGTCCAGATCGTCAAACCGGACCCCACCGGTCAGCACCTGCCGGCCCGCGCGGCGCGCTACGCCGATGCGGCGGAAAATGCGGTGCGCATAGCCCAGGCTGTGGAGGTCGCGAAACGGTCGGACGTCATCCTATTGGTCGTTGGCGACGTGCCGGAAATCACCCGCGAGGCAATTCACGCAGGCGCTCCGGGCGATCGCAACAGTCTCAATCTGTTCGGCGATCAGGATGCGTTGGTGGATGCGATGATTGCGACGGGCAAGCCGATTGTCGCCTTGCTGATCAACGGACGTCCGCTCGCCGTTAATCGCCTTGCGGACAAGGCCAACGCTCTGGTGGAGGGCTGGTATCTCGGCCAGGAGGGCGGAAACGCCTTTGCCGACATCCTTTTCGGCAAAGTCAATCCGGGGGGCAAATTGCCGATCACTTTTCCCCGTTCGGTTGGCGACCTGCCAATATTCTACAACAAGCATTCTTCGGCAAGGATCGGCCAGCGATATGTAGAGGCGAAGCCAACACCGCTTTTTCCCTTCGGCTATGGCCTGAGTTACACGACGTTCGAAATGTCCGCGCCACGCCTTGCCAAGTCCACCATCGCGGTAGGCGAGACGGTGATTGTGGAAGTCGACGTCACCAACGCTGGGCAAAGGACTGGCGACGAAGTGGTCCAGCTTTATGTTCGCGACGATGTGAGTTCTGTGCCGCGCCCCGTGCTGGAGTTGCGCGGCTTCGAGCGTGTGACCTTGAGGCCGGGGGAAAAGCGCACCGTGCAGTTCAGCCTTGATCCCGACAGCCTGGCGTTCTGGAACATCGACATGAACTATGTGGTGGAGCCGGGAACCTTCACGATCCATGCCGGGCCGAACTCGGTCGATCTGAAGTCGGTAAAGCTTACGGTCGCCTAACAATCATATGGTAAGGGCGGCCTATGCATGCGACCGTCCAAAGGAGTGCAGATCATGTGGGATCGCCGCGAAATCATCGGTGCCGGAGCAGCAGCCTTGGCTGCTTCCGCTCTTGCGAAGCCTGCCTTTGGCCAGACCGCCACTGAACATGTGGAGATTGACCTGCGCCGCGAGACGGGCGCACTGGACCACATCTGGTCGCGGTGCGCGGGGTCGGATCGGGCGTCCGCCACGATGCGCGAGAGCTGGCGGCATGATCTAGAGCGGTTCCGTGCCGAGACGGGGCTGGAACGCGTGCGGTTCCACGGCATTTTCAACGATGATCTTGGCGTTTGGCCCGGTGGCATGAACGGCAAGGACCCAAACTTCCAGAATGTCGATGATGTGTATGACGGCGTGCTGGCGAGAGGGGTGCAACCCTTTGTCGAACTGAGCTTCATGCCCAAGAAGCTGGCGAGCGGGAACACAAAGCTCAACTTCACCTATAACGCTAATATTACTCCGCCTGCCTCGCCGGAGGCGTGGGGTGATTTTATCGGCGTTTTCGTCCGTCACCTCATCGACCGCTATGGTCTTGGTGCCGTACGCCAATGGTATTTCGAGGTCTGGAATGAGCCGAACCTGACCTGGTTCTTCAGTGGAACCCAGGCCGACTATTTTGCAATGTACAAGGCTGCGGCGCGCGCAATTAAAGCGGTGGATCCAAAGCTTCGCGTCGGAGGCCCTTCCACCGCCGCAGCGCAATGGATGCCGGAGTTCCTGGGCTTTTGCGCTCAGGAAAATTTGCCCGTCGACTTCGTATCGACGCATATCTATGCCGGTGACGACCAGAAGGAGCTGTTCGGTCAGGCGAATTTATATCCCCACAAGGATGTGATCCCCGCAGCCATGGCCAAGGTACGGAGCCAGATCGACGCGACGCGGTATAAGGGCGCCGAGCTGTGGCTATCGGAATGGTCGTCCGACAGCCCCGCAATGATCGCCCATGTCATCAACAATTGCCTGCCCTACTGCCATGCCATGTCGCAATGGTGCATCAGCAATGTGTTTGAGGAGATCAACTTCCCGAATTTCATCCTCAAGGAAGGCGATGGGGGCTGGGGCATGATTGCCCAGCGCGGCATCCCGCGCCCGTCGTTCAACACCTATAAGTTGCTGCACCGGCTCGGGCCGCGTCGGCTGGCAGCCACCGGCCCAGCTCTTGCCAGCAAGACCAGGACCGGCGCAGCCGCACTGATATGGAACCTGGCCGAAGTGAAGCAGCCTTCGGGGATACCAGGCATGAGCAAGGAGCGGATCGTTACGGGAGAACGCAAAAAGATCGAGGTCAAACTGACAGGCGCTGCTCCAGGAAAGAGCGTGCGCGTTAGCTATGTCGATCAGGAACGGGGCTCGCCCCTCCCCAAATGGCGGGAATTAGGTTCGCCGCAATATCCCAATAAGGATCAGATTGAGCAGATCCGCCGCGCTGCCGAACTCGCGCCACCGGAAACGCGCCGGTTAAATGAACAGCGTGTCTTGACGCTGGACCTGCCGCCAGAAGGCGTCGCACTTGTTGAAATATCCGAATGACCGGCGCCGGAATTGGCGTGTTCGGGCGGCTTGCAGCTCAGACGATATATCCATAAGTGAGACATGCCTAACGAAGACGGGACATGTGGGTGAAGGAAGCCAAGAAGCGCGGTTCGCGGGTTGACGCAAAACCTGAACCTAAAGCGACGCGGGTTCGGCGCATGGGCCGGCCACCGAGCAAAAGGGCGGGCGAGATAGAGGAAGCCATTCTATCGGCCGCGAAAGAACTGTTCCTGTCGCTCGGTTATGAAGCGACTTCGATGGAAGCGGTGGCGCAGGCGGCTGGTGTCTCCAAACGAACCCTCTATATCCGTCACTCGACCAAAGAAGCGCTGATAAAGTCAGTCGTGGAAGATCGCGTCCGCAACTGGTCCAATGAAGCAAGTGCCCGAAACAGTGACGTGCCGGAGAAATTTCCGGACAGCCTGAAGCGTCACGCGCAGACCTTTGTCCACATGCTCGCTAACCCTGAAGTTCGGCAGTTCGACCGGTTAATCATGACGACTGCGCAGCGCTTCCCTGAAATCGCTGAAACTTTTTACAACGTAGGCTACAATTACGAGCTCGGTTTCCTCACCAACGAAATCATCAGAGGAACTCAGGACGATGCGGTGCCTCCTAAGGAGCCCAGACGCGTGGCGCTGCAGTTGTTGAGCATGATCCAGGGTTGGCGCAGGACCGAGGAAACGGTGCGCACGATCAGCCCTGAGGAGGCGGCGGAATTTGCGTCCCAGGCGGTAGATGTGCTGTTGCGCGGCAGAGACAGTTGGTAGAGGCGCAGGCGCGCCTGACGCGGCTGGCCGGAGCATATGATAGCCGGCCAGCCGCCTGAAGCTTAGTTGGCCTTCAGTTTGGCGAGGTCCGCGTCAACCTCGGCAAGCACCTTGTCGGTGATCTGATCGGGCGAATATTGCTGAATGTCCTTCAGTGTCATCGAACGAGCCATATCGACCTGATCGTTGGTGGTCATGCCGGGAACGTGCTTTTCCAGAACGGCTTTTGCTGCCGGATCGTCAAGCAGGGCGCCGATTTCCGTCGTCGAGCTCGAATAGGTCGCCTGAGCAAAAGCGGGCAGGGGCGCCATCGCGAAAACCGCCGCTGCCAGGATCAATTTCTTCATCTTCTTCTCTCCATCAATGAGTGGCAAACTCTCTAGCAGGATCTCGTATAAATGCAACGAGGCTGTTTACTTCTCTCGTCATAAGGGGCTATACCTTGCCAGCTGCTGAACAACGTTGACCAAGGGTGAGGTGATGAAGACAATCGCGAAGAGGAAGGTGCTCCGCGTCCTGGCTGTGCTCGCGGCGGCCCTGATCCTCACTCTGGTCGGCCTTTCCATAATGTTCATGATGGCTGTGGGACCTGGTAATTTCGGCCGGTTGGTGCTGGGCATCGGCAGCAGCTATGATGAGACGCCGCCTCCCATACCTGCTCGGCTGCATGGCCCTGCCATTCTCATCTTTTCCAAGACGAATGGATTTCGCGACGACGCGCAGATCGTTGCGGCCAACCGCGCGTTGGAGCAAATCGCGCGTCAGCACGGCTGGGACAGCTACACGACCGAGAATGCCGCCATTTTCAACCCGGCCCAGCTTGGCCGCTTTAAAGCCGTAATATGGAATAGCGTGAGCGGCGATGTGCTGACCGAGGAACAGCGTGACGCGTTCCGCAAGTGGCTGGAAAAGGGTGGTGGCTTTGTCGGGCTGCACGGAGCGGGCGGCGATCCGCAATATGCCTGGCGATGGTATGTGGATGACCTGATCGGAACCCAGTTCATAGGCCATATCATGGATCCGCAATTCCAGATGGCGACGCTCAACGTCGAGGATCGGGACCACCCCGCGACCCGTCATATGGGCCGGACATGGCGCCGCTCCGACGAATGGTATTCCTTCGCGACGAACCCCCGCGACAAGGGCTACCACATTCTTGTGACGATCGATGAGGGGACTTACCGCCCCGAGGAAAAGCTGCTGCCTTTCACAAAGCCTAAGAACATCCGCATGGGCCCCGATCATCCAATGGTTTGGACACATTGCGTGAAGGATGGGCGTGCATTTTATTCCGCGCTGGGGCACGCAGCCTCCACTTACCAGGAGCCGCAGCACCGTGAAATGATTGCCGGGGCGATCAGCTGGGCAGCCGGGCTGCAAGGGCCCCGTTGCGCAAGCGGCAAGGAATTTACCTCATAACCAGCGGTTGACAGACCGCGTGTCTTTTTACTGGAGTTGCCCAAGAATGTTGCGCGAAACCAATTTCAGTCGCAGGTCTGTCCTGATCAGCTCCGCCTGCCTGTTCGCATGGCAGGCCTCGGGCATTCCGGCGGCGATGGCCGCTGTTCGCCGTCCGCTCTCCAGCCGGGTCAAGTCGTTGATCGCGCAGATGACGATCGAAGAAAAGGCGGGGCAGCTCACGCTCATGCCGACACCTTGGACGTCGGCCGCAGCGGCCAAGATCAATCCGGAGGCGGCCTTGCGCAACGTCGAGAATTTGACGGGCGACGCGCAGGCCGGGCGGCTGGGCGGCGTGTTCAACGGTTTCGGAGTGGAAGCGCATCGCAAGCTTCAGACGGCAGCGATGAGGGGGCGGCTTGGAATTCCCATGATCTTCGCGGGCGATGTGATCCACGGGTACCGCACGGTTTTTCCGGTGCCTCTTGGCGAAGCGGCAAGCTTCGACCCGGACCTTGCCGAGCGCACCGCCCGTGCGGCGGCAGTGGAAATGGCGGCGACCGGTATCGATTGGGTCTTCGCGCCGATGGTGGACATAGGGCGCGACGCACGCTGGGGCCGGACGGTCGAAGGCGCGGGCGAGGATGTGCTGCTGTCACGCGACATGGCTCGCGCGCGGACCCGGGGTTTTCAGGGCCGGTCTCTTGCCGATGACGCTTCGGTCGCCGCCTGCATGAAGCATTTTGTGGCTTATGGCGCGGCGGAAAGCGGGGTGGACTATAACACGGCGGACATTTCGGAACGCACGCTACGCGAAGTCTATCTGCCGCCGTTCCAGGCTGCCGTGGATGCAGGTTGCGCCACCGTCATGGCCGCGTTCGAGGATATTGCGGGTCGTCCAATCCATGGCGGCCGTGAGTTCCTGACCGACATATTGCGCGGTGAGATGGGCTTCGACGGACTGGTCGTCGGCGACTATAATGGCGATGTGGAAATCGCAGCGCGCGGCCTTGCGGCCGACGCGCGCGACGCGGCACGGATCGCCATCATGGCAGGGCTCGACATGAGCATGGCGAGTGGCATCTACCGCGATCATCTGCCTTCGCTGGTACAGGCGGGGGAAGTACCGATGGAGCGCGTGGAAGAGGCGGTCGGCCGCGTCCTCGCGCTCAAGGAAAGCCTTGGTCTGTTCGAAGATCCTTTCCGCCGCATGGACCTCAAGCGCCAGCAGACGCGCATGCGCACGAAGCCGGCGCTCTCGCTCGCACGTGAGGCGGCTCAGCGCTCGATCGTCATGCTCAAGAATGACGGCGACCTTTTGCCTTTGCCGCGCAAGGGCAAGCGCATCGCGATCATCGGTCCCTTCGCTGAAGGACCCAGCAATCTCCACGGTCCTTGGACACTCTTCGCCGACAACAAGGAAGCGGTTGATCTGGCCAGCGGCGCGCGGTCTGCGGTCAGCGACCCTTCGCTCGTTACCGTGGTGAAGGGTAGCGAGATTTCGGCGCCGATTGACGGCGGGATCGATGCAGCCGTGGCGGCCGCCCGCGCGGCGGATATCATTATCCTTGCGGTGGGCGAGCGCGAGGCGATGTCGGGCGAGGGCGCCTCGCGTGATCTGATCGTGGTCCCCTCCCCACAACAGGCGCTGGCCGAGGCAGTGGCCGCGACGGGTAAGCCAATGGTCGTCGCCCTGCGCAACGGCCGCGCACTCGCGCTGGAAGGCGCGATCCTTAATGCCCCGGCAATCCTGGTCACCTGGTTCCTGGGTTCGGAAATGGGCAATGCCGTCGCCGATATCCTGTTCGGAGTTACAGGCCCATCGGGGCGCCTCCCCGTCAGCTTTCCCATTTCAGCCGGGCAGGTGCCTTATTATTACGCGCATCGCCGGCCGGGTCGACCCACCAACGCACGATATATTACATCCAAATATGAGGCGCGGTTTCCATTCGGTCATGGGATGACCTATGGGAAAATCGGTTATGCCGATCTGGTCCTGTCGTCCAAGCAGATACCGAAAGATGGCCGCTTACGCGTGAGCGTCACGGTCAAGAACGACGGCAAATATGCTGCCAAGGAACTGGTCCAGCTATATGTCCAGGACGTGGTGGCAAGCGTCACCCAGCCGATCCGCGAGTTGAAGGCCTATCAGCATGTCGATCTGGCACCAGGGCGCTCGCAGCAGGTCACATTTGACCTCGCGATTACTGATCTTGCCTTCCTTGGTGTTGATCTGAAGCCCGTCATCGAAAGGGGCAAGTTCAAGCTGTGGATCGCGCCTTCCGCCGAAGCTGCCGGTCTCGCCGGAGAGTTCGAGGTTTCCTGATCCTGCTGTAAATCAAGCGATTACACTGCAGGGCGTAAAGGGACAAAATGATGTTGCGCGTCATCACAATGGCCGTCTTGGCCGTCTGCCTGTCCACTGCGGGCAGTGCCCAAGAGGCGACACAGGCTACAGCGGAGGCGCTGAAGGTAACGCCGGATCACGCAACGGGCGTGTATGCTGTGCGAGAGCCTGTTGGGTGGACGTTCGCCGCGTCCGGTAGCGCGGCGCGCCGTTACACCTATGCGGTGCGTGAAAACAACAAGCGCGAGCTGCTCAGTGGTGAGTTGGATCTTTCGTCGGGCGAGGGGAGGATCACAACAGAATTGAACCATCCCGGCATGCTGCTCGTGCGCCTCACCCCAACACTGCCGACCCCCCTTTTGAGCACGGCTGTGCGCAATAAACTGACCATTGGAGCGGCCGTTGCGCCCGAGCGGATACGTCCCGGTGAAGCTGAACCGGAAGACTTTGATGCATTTTGGTCGCGCAAATTAAAGGCGCAGGCCGCAGTGCCCCTGAACGCTACTGAGACACCAGTGGAGGCGACCACAGCCGGGATCGAGATGTCGAGCGTCACATTCGATGCCCTGGGGTCCAAGGCACACGGCTATCTCGCCAAACCGAGCGGACCGGGCAAGTATCCTGCCCTCATCATATTCCAATATGCCGGCGTCTATAAGCTACCGAAAAGCGAATCCGCCAAGCGAGCCAAGGAGGGTTGGCTGGTGCTGAACATCCAGGCGCATGACATGGCGCCCGATGAAGCGACGGCTCCTGCCGATTATTTTCTTAGGGGCAATCGTAGCCGGGAAACATCCTACTTCCTCGGCATGTATCTGCGCGCGAGCAGGGCGGTGGATTATCTCCGCTCCCACCCGGAATGGGATGGCCGTACAATCGTGCTGACGGGGGCTAGCCAAGGGGGGCAACAGAGCTTCGCCGCAGCTGGCTTGAACCCTGGCAAGATCACCGCGGTGGTGGTGATCGTTCCCGCGGGAGCGGACATAACCGGCGATCGCTATGGTCGTCGCCAGGGTTATCCGAGTTGGACAAGCACCGACCCCGCCGTGGTGCAAACCGGCCGATATTTCGACATCATCAACTTCGCGCCACGCATCAGGGCTCCCACGGTCGCGGCGGTGGGGCTAGCCGATATCGTCGCGCCCCCAGCTGGAATTGTTACCGCTGTCAATCGCATAAAGGCGCCAAAGGAGGCCGTGCTGATGGTCGAAGCCGATCACACGCTCAATCACATCAACGGAAACAGACGCGTCGATGAGGCTCTAGCAGAACTTCGTCGGATGGGCCGTCTGACCATTAAGAAGTCTTGGGGCGGAACGGTAAAAGTAAAGGTTGATGCAACGCCTCATCGCTAGGTGTTCTAGTCTATTCTGCTTCCAAGATCAGCGAGCGGCGGCAGTCGACAAGCTATGACTGTGGGTGCCCCGGGCCGCTGAGCCGGCCTCGGCAATAGGACGCGTCTGCCTACATGCAGGGGATCGGCATGCCCCGCGCTCCTTCACGCTTCAACTTTTGCCACCTCAAGAGAAGCACAGGCAAGTTGCGGCGTCACTTGACCAGGCGGATTCGATATCTGCTGCGAATAAAGGACTCTTGGTCCTTGCGCGGGCCTCGCGACAAACGGCAGTGATGCCAGAGGAAAATGGCCCGTAAGCGAGATGCCTGACAAGTGAGCGGCCAAGCGGACGCACCCGAACAATGAAACGAGGCTGTTTACTTTGCCGAGAATATAGGTATAGCGGTCGGCAGTTGACAGGAGATCATGTGCACCACTCTATTTCCTTTCCGGCGCTCCTGCTCTCGTGCGCTGTTCTGGCAGGGCACGCCCTGGCGGGTGAGTTACCACGCCTTCGCACGGAAGATGGGCGGCATGCATTCCTGGTGGACGGCAAGCCCTATCTGATGCTGGGCGCACAGGTGCATAATTCGAGCAATTACCCCTCAGTACTTCCTGAGGTGTGGCCGGTGATGAAGGCGTTGAACGCCAACACGATCGAAGTGCCTGTCGCGTGGGAGCAGTTTGAGCCTATAGAGGGCAGGTTCGACTATAGCTGGGTGGACACGCTGCTGGCCCAGGCGCGCAAAAATGACATGCGTGTCGTGCTGCTTTGGTTTGGGAGCTGGAAGAACGGCGAGTCAACCTACACGCCGGAATGGGTGAAGGCCGATACGAAGCGCTTCCCCCGTCTGCATAAGAGGGACGGCCGCCCCACAAACACGCTTTCCCCACTGGGCGAAGCGACGCTCGCTGCCGATCGGAAGGCTTTTGTGGCCCTGATGCGGCATTTGCGCGAAGCCGATCGCCAGCACACGGTCATCATGGTCCAGGTTGAAAATGAGATCGGGAGCCATGGCGTTGCTCGGGACTATTCTCCTGCAGCCGAGCAGCTATTTGCCCAGTCAGTGCCCGAAGACATCCGCCGCGCGTCGGGAAAGCAGGCCGGGACGTGGGCGGAGGCGTTCGGTAAGGAAGCAGACCAGGCATTTGCCGCGTGGACCTATGCGCGGTTCGTGCAAGAAGTGGCTGCCGCCGGCAAGGCAGAGAAGAACTTGCCCCTCTATACTAACGCTGCGGTCTTCGATGCGACGGGCACGGCCATGGCCTCTTCGGTCGCGAGCGGTGGTCCCAATTGGAACGTGCTGCCAATCTGGAAGACTGCCGCGCCTGCGCTCGACCTCATTGGTCCTGACCTCTACCTGCCGCTCGAAAAAACCTATCTGGGCCTGCTCGATCGCTACGCCCGGTCGGACAATGCGCTGTTTGTCCCCGAGACGAGCAACGCGGTCTGGGCTGCTCGTTTCTTTTGGGCGGCGCTGGGGCGGGGGGCTATCGGCTGGGCGCCTTTTGGCATGGATGGCACCAACTACTCCAACTACCCGCTCGGTACGAGAAAGTTGGACGCCGCCGCAATCGAGGCATTTGCCGCCCCTTACCGCCTGTTCCGGCCGATCGCGGGCGACTGGGCCGCGATCGCCAGCAAGCATCCGACCTGGGGCACCGCCAAAAACAGCGCGGGAGAAGACTCAACGTCCATGGGCAGCTGGAAGATCTCCGTCGCCTATGGCCGCAACAGCTTCGACATCCCCTGGCCGAACCAGGAGTCGCCGCCATGGGCGAAGGAGCCCGTTGGGGGTGGTGTTGTTGCCCAACTGGGACCTAATGAATTCCTGGTCGCCGGACAGTATAGCCGCTTCAAATTCACGCCCATCGATCCGGCCGCGAACGGACAGATCATGAGCGCGGAAGAGGGGACGTTCATCAATGGCCGTTGGCAAGCCAGCCGTCGCTGGAATGGTGATCAAATCTCCTATGGCTTCAACTTCAACGAGCAGCCTGCGCTGCTTCGGGTGAAGCTCTCGACCTACTGAATGGGTCCTTGTCACAGGTCCTGGACCCGCCTTGGCGGTGCACAAAGTAGCGCCAAAATGCAGCCCGCTTTCTAACAACAAGAAAATAGATTTCCAAATTTGAGGGGGCCAGCGCAACATGGCAAATAGAGTCTGCAAAATGATTCCGGGTCGCGATGCCACCGCCAGGCCGCATATGGTCCGGTTTGCCTGCCTGATTGTCGCTGGCGCGATATTCTCATCCACCCATCCGTTGCAAGCAGCTGGTGCTGATCGATTTGCGACCTATGCGAACCCGGTCGATCTACCCTATCGCTATCAGGTGCCTTCGCCGTTTCGCCCGCTTCAGCCGCGACCGAAAGAGGCGTTCCGGGAAGCGGCAGATCCCACCATTGTCTTGTTCAAGGGCCGCTACTGGCTCTTTGCTTCGCACTCGAGCGGCTACTGGCACTCGACGGACCTTTTGCGATGGGAGTTTGTCCAGCCCACCGGATATCCGGCTGACAAATTCGCTCCTACCGTCGTGGCCATTGACGGCAAGCTGTATCTCGCCACCAGCGAGGACACCCGGCACATTTGGGTGACGGAGGATCCGATGAGCAGGAACTGGCGTGTGGCCGCAGATATCGATGCTGGCTATCAAGACCCCGCTCTTTTCCGGGACGATGATGGTCGGCTTTACCTTTATCATGGCCTGACATCCAAAGGCCCCCTTCATGCTGAGGAGCTTGATCCCAAGACGTTTCAGCCGATCGCGAAGGTGGACATCCCTCAATCGCGCAAACCGGACGAGCGCGGCTGGGAAGTTCCGGGCGATCGGAACGAGAGGCTGAAAAACCTGACCTTCGTCGAGGGCGCCTGGATGACGAAGCGCAAAGGGCGCTATTATCTTGAATATTCAGCCCCTGGCACGGAGTTCAGGACTTATGCCAATGGGATGCTGGTGACCGACAAACCCATGGGGCCGTTCGTCTATCAGGATTATAGTCCTTTTGCGTTCAAGCCCACCGGCTTCATCGCAGGAGCAGGGCATGGATCGACCTTCCAGGGAAAAGACGGCCAGTGGTGGCACGTGGGAACGATGACAATTTCTCAACGGCACATCTTCGAGCGCCGGCTGGGGCTGTTTCCGACCAGCTTCTCACAATCGAGTGAAGTGATCGCCGACACCTATCTGGGTGATTATCCGCGCTATGTCAGGGGCAGCCGGAAGCTCACAGGATGGATGCTGCTCTCGCGCCGGAAAGGCGTGAGCGCCTCTTCGACATTGGACGGCTTCCCTGCGCAAGACGCAGTCGATGAGGAAGTGCGCAGCTGGTGGTCGGCCAAGACCGGCGGAGCAGGCGAATGGTTTCAGGTGGACCTTGGCGCCCCCAAGCGGATCGAGGCGGTGCAGATCAACTTCGCCGATCAGGACGCTAAAGCGCTGGGGATCAGCGCGGACGTCTATAAGTACGTCCTCGAACTGTCGCTGGATGGCCGGACATGGAAAGCCGCTGTCGATCGCTTGCGGAACGGCGTCGACGCCCCCCATGACTATGAGGTTCTGCCCAAGCCGGAGCGTGCTCGCTACGTTCGGCTCCGCAACTTCCATTCTCCAGACGGCGGTAAGTTCTCGCTTTCGGATCTGCGCGTCTTCGGCAATGGCGGAGGGGTAAAGCCCGCCAAGGTGCGGCAGGTGTGGTTTAAGCGGGACGGCGATGACGGGCGCAAGGCGGTGATCAACTGGGCACCGGCACGCGGGGCCGAATTCTACATCGTGCGATTGGGTGTCCGCCCCAACCTTATGAACCAGAATTACCAGGTCTATGACGGTCAGACCTCAATCACCGTGGCCAGCCTGAATATTGGCAAGGGCTATTGCGTCGCCATCGACGCTGTGAACGAAAACGGAATCACCTCAGGCCGAACCCCGATTTGTTCAAGATGAGCGTGCCTGCACCAAGCATCGCTTAAGCAGTTTCGCCATAAGGATAGGATAAGTTAGGATGGATGAGACGCCTGTTTGGACGCGCCGCGAGTTCGCTGCGATGGGCGGAGCGGTTGGCGCTGCTGCGATGACCTCCGCCGGATGGGGGCAAAGCGTGGGCGGAGCTAATGCAACTGAACTTGTAGAAATCGATTTGCGCCGCGAGACTGGGAAGCTGGACCACATCTGGTCGCGCGTGATGGGATCAGACCGCGCCGCAATCACGATGCGAGAGCCTTGGCGTAAGGATCTGGAGCGCTTCAAAAATGAGGCAGGTCTGAGACGTGTGCGTTTTCACGGAATCTTCAACGATGAATTGGGCGTCGGCGCGAACGGCAATTTCCAGAATGTTAACGCCGTCTATGACGGATTGTTGAACCGCGGCGTCCAGCCCTTCGTGGAATTGAGTTTCATGCCGCGTGCGCTCGCGAGCGGAAAGAAAGAGTTTGGATTCTATAAGGCGAATGTCAATCCTCCTACTTCAACGGATAAATGGTCGGAGCTGGTAGAGAAATTCGTTAGCCATCTCGTTCAGCGCTACGGACTATCAGAAGTGCGGCAATGGTATTTTGAAGTTTGGAACGAACCGAACCTCACATCCTGGTTCTGGACCGGAACGCAGGAGGAATATTTTGCCCTTTACAAGGCCAGCGCGCACGCCGTTAAGACGGTTGATCCTGCACTCAGGATCGGTGGGCCGGCGACTTCGGCTATCCAGTGGATTCCGCAGTTCCTCGACTACTGCGAAAGGACGAATTCACCCGTCGATTTTGTGTCCACCCACATTTACCCCGGCGACGATCAGGCCATGATCTTCGGTCAGGCTGCAAAGTACAAGGAATATGACGTCGTTCCTGCCGGCGTGGCGCTCGCCCGCAAGCAAATCGATGCGACCCGGTTTAAGGGAACCGAATTGTGGCTGAACGAATGGTCGTCCGACAGCCCGGCTATGATCGCGCATGCCATCACGCAAAGCCTTCCTCACTGTCATGCTATGGGCCAATGGCAGATCAGCGGCGAATATGAGGAGAATATGGTCGCGAACTGGGTCTTCAAGGAAGGGCAGAATGGCTGGGGTATGCTGGCCCGTGGCAGCGTCCCAAAACCAGAGTTCAACACGTATAAGTTGCTCAATCGGCTGGGCGATCGCAAGCTTGCGGCGAAGGGGCCCACCTTGGCCTCGACAAGAGATGGCGGGAAGTTTTCAGCTCTGGTCTGGAACCTTGCCGACGTGCAGCAGGCGCCAGGTATCCCTGGCGCTAGCCGGGATCGCAGGGTCACAGGTACGCGCAAGACGATGATCGTGAGGATGCGCGGCGCGCAGGCCGGGCAGCAGGTACAGGTCACCTATGTCGATCAGGAGCGCGGTTCCCCTTATCCTGCATGGCGGGCCATGGGGTCTCCGCAATATCCCACACGAGAGCAAATGGACATCATCCGCAAGTCTGCAGAGTTGGCTGCGCCTGAACTGCGAACGCTCAATGGTCGTGGCGAAATCACCCTGGATCTACCTGCAGAGGGCGTAGCGCTGATCGAGGCTGTGTGATCCTGGGAGGGATAATCATTCGGCTACATCAGTGATCGCGCCGAATGAGGGCGGCCGCGGATGTCTGCTGTACGTGATAGAGTTTTGCACCTGAAGTGCCCCGAGCACATCGTTGAGAAAGAGATCAGATCATGTTCGCCAAGAGGAAAACGGCAAAGCTTCTGGCAGCCACCGCAATGGCCTTGTCCGTTCTGAACGTGCAGGCTTGGGCGCAGTCCTTGTCGGAGGCGTTCAAGTCGCCATCGATGGAGGCTAAGCCCCGCCTGCGTTGGTGGTGGCCGGGGGACGCTGTCACTGATGGGGAATTGCGACGCGAGGTCCAACTGATGGCACAAATGGGCTTCGGCGGCGCCGAGGTGCAATCTTTTTCACCGAATTTCGTGACGTTGACGCCGGAGGAGCGGGCGGTGGTCAACGACTATGCCGAACCCAGCTTCTTCGCGCACCTGCGCGCGGCGGCGGAAGCCGCGAAGAGCGCCGGTCTCAGTCTCGACTATACCTTGGGGTCTGCCTGGCCGTCCGGCGGCGGCGAAGCAATTCCGCCGGAAAAGGCGTTCACGGAATTGGCCATGGCGCGTACCGCGGTGAAGGGCGGCACGACCGGCCCGATCAAGGTCGAACTGCCCAAGCGGACCAAGAGGCTGGGCGCCCTCAACTTTTTCGATCCGCGTACTAAAGATCCCAAATATGCGGATTGGGGTAAGCGGTTACATGCCCGCGCCCGTACCGTCGCGGTGGTTGCGATGAAGGGCAGCGCGCCTGACCTGAAGAAGCGCAGCGGCATGAACGGGATGACCATTTCTCCCTGGAGTGATGTGCTGACCTCCGGCACGCTCGATCCAGCCAGCCGCATTGTTCTGACCGACAAGCTGCGGGAGGACGGCACGCTCGATTGGACGCCGCCGGCTGGTGAGTGGCAGGTCTTCGTATTTCGGCAATTTGCTTCCGATGTCGGTGTGCTGGGAGCGGCCGGACGGGGACCGCAACTGATCCTGGATCACACGGATCCTTCAGCATTTGCAGCACATGCTGCGCGCGCCGGCGATCCGCTGGGCAAGAACCCGCCGGGCGTCCGCTCGACCTTCGTCGATTCCCTTGAGCTGATGCAGGATATTCAGTGGGGGCCAAAACTGCTCGAGGAATTCAGGAAGCGGCGCGGATATGATCTGACGCCTTATCTTCCCTTTGTGCTCCAGCCGGGATGGATGCAGGCATGGGACGAACATTATTCGCCGCCCTATTTCGAAGCCGCGAACAGCGACCTGGCAGAGCGTGTCAGGGCGGATTATCGCCGTACCGTGTCTGACATGATGATTGAGGGCTTCATTGAACCCTTCGTCGCGTGGAACCATGCCCATGGCCTGAAGGCCAAGTTCCAGGCGCATGGCGGCGCATTCGATACCATTCGCGGCTATGGGCTTGCCGACATACCGGAAACCGAGGATCTTGTTCACAGCGGTGATCCGCTATTCATGCGCCTCGCCCGTTCTGCCGCCAATCTCTATGGACACCACATCATCTCTGCCGAAAGCCTCGTATGGCCCGACCGGGCCTATAACGTCACGCCGGCCGAGATGCGGCGGCGCATCGACCTCATCATGGCCGGCGGGGTCAACAGCATGATCCTGCACGGAATGAACTACCGTTTCCACGCGGAGGATTGGCCGGGCTGGCACGCCTTCCAGCCGAGCCCCTTCTCTCTGGGCTTTAGCGGACCCATCAATGAGACGAACCCCGTCTGGCCAGCCATGAAGCCGCTTGCCGCCTATATGGGCCGGTTGCAGGCCGTCATGCAGGCGGGAAAGTCTGTCGTTCCCGTCGCCTGGTTCTATGGCCGCTACGGCTACTATATCGGTATCGAGGATGGGGGCGCGGGCAAGCAGGCCGGCGAGAAGGCGTTCCTTGCCGCCGGATATGATTTCGACCGGATCAATCCTGACTCCATAGCGCAGGCGAGGGTCGAGGGCCGCCGTCTTATCTCAAAGGGCGGGCACGAATATGGCGTGCTCGTGCTGCCGCCGATCGAGGGCATCCGGGCCGACACGATGGAAGCGATAGCAGGCTTTGCCAAGGCGGGCCTGCCCGTCTTCTTCACCGATCACGCACCCCGCCGCGATGAAGGACTGGCCCACGCGAAGGCGCGCGACGCCCGCGTGAAGAAAGCTGTGGCTGCTGCGATGAAGGCGGGCGCCAAGATCGTGCCTGCAGTGGAGCTGCCAGAGGCGATCCGCGCAGCAGGCGTCGCAGGCAATCTGCGTTTCGAGGGCGATGCTTCTGATATTGTTTTCGTTCAGCGCATTGTGGATGGGCAGCCGGTCACCTTCATTCACAATCGGGCTGATGCCGCGCGGAGTCTGACGGTGTCCCTACCGGGTGTGGGCGGCGTCAGGCGCTGGAACGCAATGGACGGTAGCGTAAATCCTGTCACCGCCAGTGCTGCGGCGGACATGACCCAGGTGCCTCTGTCGCTTTCCGCTGGCGAGAGCGTGCTTCTCGTTCTTGATCCCAGAACCCGTCCGCAGTCCGTCGCGGCCTCCGAGGTAGTGGGATCGGCAGCCTTGCCCGCCGAAGGCTGGGCACTGTCGGTGTCCGGTCATGTGGCGCGCAAGCCCTATGCTCATGATTTCGGCAAGGTCGCGCTGCAGGACTGGAGCAAGGTGTCGGAGCTGGCGGGCTTCTCCGGGGAAGCCATCTACAGTCGTTCGATCAGCGTCGATTCATCGTGGCTCAAGCCAGGCACGCGCGTCAGTCTCGATCTGGGCCAGGTGTATGACATGGCGACAGTGACGATCAACGGCCGCACTTTACCTCCGGTCATCGCGGCGCCGTTCCGCATCGATGTCACGGATGCGCTGCGACCAGGTCCGAACATGCTTAAGGTAACTGTGGAGAATGTGCCGCAGAACGGCATGATCGATCCGGGCAATCCCGCGCTCAAAAAGTTGAAACCGGTCGCGGCGGGATGGGCTGCCGCAGGGCGGCTGGAGGCGAGCCGGTGATCACAGGCGCGAGCGGGGTCCCCCGCTCGCAAGCTCCTATTGGCGCCGGCTGCCGCTCCGCATCACCAGAGATCGCGGTCGAGGAGCATGAGATCGACCACCTTCCTCCGATACGCTTCGGCGGTCAGAATATGTTCAGCCACGGCTTCCGGTTGCGAAGTGCCGTCCGTTGCGCGGCGGCTCGGATGTCTTGCGCCAGCAGCCGAACCGCATTCAAATAACCGAGTTCATGCATCAGTGGTGCAAGGTCGGGAAATCGACGGCGGTTCAGAAGGATCAGCGCATGAAGGCCGCGGAACAGCGGATCGACGAGCAGCGAAGCCATGTCCGCCACGCGCAGGCACAGAACCTCGCCTATGTCTTTGACGTCGCCCGTCGACTGAACGGAACAGGTCGGATTTCGTCGGAAACGGCTGTAAAGCGTTGTACGGGCGAGGCCGGTTTCT
Organism: Sphingobium tyrosinilyticum; assembly: GCF_042654265.1. NCBI lineage: Bacteria > Pseudomonadati > Pseudomonadota > Alphaproteobacteria > Sphingomonadales > Sphingobiaceae > Sphingobium > Sphingobium tyrosinilyticum. Next base: position 78,786 of record NZ_JBHSFZ010000031.1, read on the forward strand.
GAGGCGATCTTCTCCATCGATACGCCGTCGTAAGCCATCGGGCAGAAACATGCATCTCGCCGTCGCAAGGATCGCCTGCTCGAGCAGGGCCATCTCTGTCGAATTAGGACGTCCCCTTTTTAGAGACAGTTTTGCAGGGCTGGTGCTTCGGCATGCCATCATCACCTTGTGATGCGGGATGGTCGAGATGGCAACGCCGTTGCCGGTGCGAAACCAGTGTTACTTCAGTCTGGCCAAATCGGTGTGGATAGCCGATGCCTGAGCGGACGGGACTGGCCACACCTGCGCGAAAAATGGATTTGACGCTGCCACTCTAGGATGGCTTTCGAGGTCGGTCTGACAGGCGGGACACCAATGCCCACCCGCCAGATAAAGATTGGGCGACATCGAGAATGGATGGCCCAGACTGCATTCCCAATCCACGGGCGTGAACGGCTCCTCAAGAGCGTTTGCATCGGATGGCCGGAACGCGATCGGGATTTGCTCCAATATTTAGGTCGAGCGGTCTATCGGTTGCAGATTGTATCTTCCCCGGAAGGCGGGCTGCGCGTTCCCTCGCGCGGCCCGACTGAGCACCGCTTTCGGCACATAGATCAAGCTTGCGCGTAATGCTCCCACTGCGTTTACCTGATCGCTGAACCGTGTACGGTCGAATCACTTCGATCACTGTCGCCATTAAATGTGCCCGCGGATTGAGAGCCTCTCGCTCCGTCGGTGCTACGCCCTGGCCCGAGCTGCACGGCGGCCCTGAGGCCCCTCTTTGCAGGGCGCCGGACTCTATCTCCGCTCCGCTCCAACCAAGCCCTCTACGGGATCCTGGCTGCTGGTGTCCTGACGATCCCTTCCGCGAGGTTGGTGGATAGGTCTGCTCCCTCCCGCTGACGTCATTGTCTGGTGCGCAACCTGCGCATTTCAGGCTCCGCCTATGGAATCGCGCTACGCGCGATGTGGTTCGTGGAGCCGGCGGACAAGCTGTCACCCCCTTCGCCGCCCTCGCAGGTTCTGCGCGTTGCAGAACCGGTTTCGGCCACAACGAGTTGCGTCGGCGCCAAGCTCCGCCAGGCGAAAAGGGGCCGGCAGCGTTTGTCCGTTTCAGCGGCGGCGCCGGCCCCTTTTCACCAGGCTACGCTAAGCCCCTCCCGTGCCTGTTGTAGCCAAGAGCCCGGTCCTGCGCCTTCAGACCTGCGAGGGCGGCTCCGGGTGCGATGACTTGTAAGCCGGCCCACGCTCCCTCTCCTTCGATAAGGAACCGGCCGCGGGCGGCCGGTGCGTCATTTTGGCCGCTACGCGGCGGTCTTTGTGCTCGGGCTCACCAGGTGCGATGGGAAATCTGTCAAGAAATCAATGAGATGGAAGAAATTCAGGGAAGGGGCTAAGTTAAAAATGCGGACAGGGAAGGAAACCTAAGCCGCATTTTAGATGAAAGGATGAAATCATGAAGATCGGAAACTTCAAGTTTGATGAACGCATCAACGATATTGTCGGCAAGATCGCCACGCGGGAACTGCATTTCCCTTATCTCATCATGCGCAAGGTAACGGATCGACAGAGTGACGCCACTCCGCTCTATGAGGTCTTCGAGACGAACCGCGCAGGCGATGAAATCCAGATCGGCGCGGTCTGGGAACGCAAGATGAACCGCAGCGGCGATACGTTTCTCTCCGGGATGATCGATGATCCGAGCTTCCCCGAGCCGCTGTCGATCGCCCTTTTCGGCGATGAGCGCAATGGCTTCGATGTCCAGTGGCGGCGCGGCCGCGACCGGGACGCGCAAAGCGGCGGCCTTGGCGGACGGTCTGGCAGCGGCCAGCGCCAAGAAGCCGGCGCTGGCGGTCTTGGCAGACGGCAGGGTGGCGGCTTTGCGGACGGCAGCACCGCAGGGGCAGGCGGCGAATATACCGGCGGCCGGCGCAGTGACCTTGATGATGAGGTGCCGTTCTAAGGCGCTTTGCAAAACGGGCCGGGACGCGCCGCCACGCTCTCCCGGCCCTGAACGGTCATCCTCTCAGGAAGGAGCAACCTCATGAGCAAGCCAACCGCCTCCCGGAGCGTTAGCAGCTTTGGCGACCTGCCGGAATTTTATGCCGAACTCATCGCCACGCCTGATTTTCAGGCGTCCTTTGGCGATCCGATCCCGCTCACCATCATGGAACGCGGCGCGGAACCCGCCGAACTCGAGATGCCCGAACCCATCGCGGCGCAGGCCGAATGCGGCGGCATCATCGCATCGATTTTCGAACTCTTCACCGACACTCGCCTTGAAGCGCTGGCACCGGAAGTCGCATGGGGCATCGTGAATTCGCTGCACTTTGTGGCCGGAAAACTGGAGCGGCGCGAGGACCAGCTTGCCGACAACATCCGCGATATGGCGAGGCGGCTAGAGCCAGGGGAAGTCTTCATGAAGGAACTAGAGGACACGCAGCTTGAATGCCAGTCTATAGCGGAACAGCGCGCCGCCATCGAGGCAATGCGAGACTATGCCGCCGCGATGTTCCGCACCTGCTCCGGCCGCCCATGGTCCCCGGCGCGCGGGTCCCGGGCCTCCCATGTCACGACCGCAAGCCAGATTTCTGCGCTCGACTTCCTGCGCGTCAGAGCGGAAAAGCGGCGCGAGCGCTATGAACCGCAAGGCCCGATCGTAGTCGTGTCGGGCCCGCAGAACTGGCATGACGGGCGCATCATATGGAACCGCCTCGACCAGATTAGGACGCGCATCCCCCGCATGGTGCTTGTCACGACCGGGCAGCGCTTGGGAGTGGATGCCGCCGCCTCCGCATGGGCTGCGCAAAGGGGCGTGCCATGCGTGACCTTCGGCATCTATGGGCGCGGTAAAGACGCAGGCTTCAAACGAAATCGCGACATTGCCGCGCTCATGCCGGTTGAGGCGATCCTGTGCGAAGGGTCAGGCATTCAGGCGAGTCTCTATGAATTGTTCAACCCGCAGAGGGGGCATCGCGTGCCGACACATGTCTTTTTGAAGAGCGAACAGGCACCGGACATTCCCTTCAAACGCAGGCGGCGCGTGATACCCGCCTAGACCCGACGACAGAAGAGAGAGGGACCGGCCCACCAATGCGCGCCGGTCCCTTTCTGGTGCCTGCGGCACAGTCCCATATTGCTATAGCTGTACGACAAACAGCGCCTCCCCTTCTCCATTCGCTCCACCGCCTTGCGGCAGTTTGCGTCGCGCCTCGGCAGGCTTCTTTAGCGGCGTCTGTTCAGGAGGCGCGCTGGCCCGTGAAAATGTCTTGAGCGCTGCTATCGCAGCGCCGCCGACCCGGATAGCGTGGCTAAGCACGTCCCGAAATTCACGCTCGCTCAACCTTTCGACGGCAAGTTCCGTCGCGACTTTTCCATAATGCGCACGTAAAGCCCGCCGCACCGATTCCGCCTCTTGGGCGAGGCTTTGCTGGTCTGCCTCTATCTTCGCGAGCCGCTCGCGATCTGTCATCTTGGGCATGTATCGACTCCTCATTGCAAGGGGTCTGCCCGCCACCCCTGATTATTCCCAAGGGAGCAGACGCCTGCAACGCTGTTAACCGATCGGCCGCGCTAACGCGCGGCGTCTACCCCGTTTTCAAGAGGCCGCCTCCGCCATTTGATGACGGGCGCAGCGACCGAGCGCTGCGAAGGGCGGACGCACGGCCCCCGGGCCGGTGAAATGCACCCTACGCACGGATGCTGCGACAAAGTCCTGTTTAAGTTCAATGCTTTATGGTCGAATACGGGTATTCGCCCGACCCCAGGTTTTGTCACCCATGTCGGACAGCCTGCCCACGGTTGCCATGTGAATCCTAGAAATCCGCCATTTTCAGCTGTATGACATGTCATCCAGTCGATCGAATTGCACCCAACTGAAAACAAAGGTATAAAGGCAGCGCTTCCCGACATCCGCAGGGCTCCAGCTAATGGAGCTTACCTGTGGTTAGACTTAGTTTACGTATCGAAGAGGGGCTCCATGAGCGCCTCTTCCGGCGCGCTGCTGCCGCCGACCTCAGCCTGTCGGAGTTTGTCCGGCTGGTACTGGCCCAGGCTGCCGAACCCAATCGCGGCTATATCTTCTCGTCCAAGGATGAGATCCTCGCCACCAGCATTCAGATCCTTTCCATCCTCGTAGTCGCGGTGGGGCGGCGCTCTCCGGAAGCCGTCGAACAGGGTATGGCCGAGGCCCGCGTTCTCCTTGCTGAGAGGGGCTTGCTTGATCCGGAACTGGAATCAGATCCGGGTGCGCGGGAGGTGCGGCGATGAGCATCTTTCGCAACGATACGCTGGGCTCTTGGACTCGCGGCGGCCAGGCCATCGTCCACAATGTTCGAATGACCACCCAGGTCTTTTTCCAGACCATGTCCGCCTGTCTTGTGCTCTGGGTTATGGGTATCATCTGGTATTGTTTCGAGACCCTGACCGCCTACCAGCGTTATGTGCTGGTTCAACTGGCGCTCGCCGAATTCCGGAAGGATGCGACGCGGGGCGCCGCCGACCTGGTCCAGTTTCAGACACCTGGTGGTTACAAATATTGGACGACGGCCGAGGCTCTGCTGAATTCCGGCGTGGCGAGAAAGACGCTAGAGGCGGGCGAAGCCGCGCTCATCACGGGCTCCCTGATCGGCGGGATCGGCGCCGCCATCGCGCTCGGCTCGGCCTGGTATTATTTCACGCGGACCGGGCGGGGTCTGGGGTCGAACCAGTTCCTGCGGGGCACCCGGTTCGGCACCGTCAGATCGATCCGGCGGCTCCTGCGCCGGTACCGTAAGGGGAGTTTCACCATCGCCGGCGTGACAATGCCGCATGCATTCGAGCCGGAGCATATCGTCCTTTGCGGCGCGCCTGGGACCGGTAAGACTAACATCATCACGACGATGCTGGAGGGCATCAGGAAAAACGGAAAGCGCGCCATCGTCTATGATACCGCCGGCTCCTTTGTGGAGAAATTCTATCGGCCAGGGAAGGACATCCTCCTCAACCCCTTAGATCAGCGAACCGACCATTGGTCGCCCTGGGTCGATGTTCCTCGGGAATATCATTACGACCAGATCGCTCAGTCCACGATCCCCGACAAGGCGGGCGATCCCTTCTGGGCGAAGGCCGCACGCGGTACGCTGGTCGGCGTTCTGCGCAAGCTCGCCAGGCAGCAACATACGCTGGTCTCCATCCTGCTCGATCGCCTTCTTCGCTCGGGGCTAAAGGACCTCGTCGCCTTCGCCGAGGGGACCGAGGCCGCTGCCTTCATCAGCATGGAAGGGGACCGGACCTCCGCCGGCATCCAAGCGGAACTTGCTTCGGTAATGCGCAGCTTTGCCTATCTAGACGACACCACCAACGGCTTTTCGATTCGTCGTTGGGTAGAGAATGAGACGGATGATAGCTGGCTGTTCATCACGGTGAAGGCGGATCAGCTACCTTCCCTGAGGCCGCTCATTGGACTTGTAACGGTTTTGTGCCGGTCACTTGAGAGTTTAAGGCTCATTCAAGGAGACCGACGAGATGATCAAGCATAGCGAAGAGTTCAAGCAGGAGGC